>CANGZU010000070.1 GCA_947458785.1 Ignavibacteria bacterium | reverse complement strand
CGTAAACACTTCGCATTGATGATCGAGGCGTTTGCGGATGAGGTCTTCGAGGTTGCTCGCAAGGTTGTGCGCGTCGTGCATGCGCATGTCGTCGGGTACTTGCAGGTGGAAGTCTACATGGATGGTGTTGCCAGATGAGCGAAGGCGCAATCGGTGGTAGGTGCAGCCATGTTCTGCGCAGTATGGTTCGATCACTTCGGTAGTCATCTGAAGGAGCTCTGGATCTGTGTGATCCATCAGCCCCCTTATAGAGACAGCGACGAGTTTACCGCCTTCCCAAATGATGTTTGCGCCGAAAACAATGGCAATCACTGGGTCGAGCCAGAGCATGTCAAACAGGTCGGCTGCGTAGAGTCCTGCAACGGCCCCGGCGCTGGTCCAGACGTCTGTCATGACGTGACGTCCATTTGCTTCGACAATAAGTGATTTGTTCTTCTTGCCAGTCGAGATCAGGTAGAGTCCGAGCACAAGGTTTACAACAGCTGCGCCGAACGTGATGAGCACACCAATATCAATGTGCTGCAATTCAACCCCGGTAATCAATTTGTTTACGGCTGTTACGATGATCACAATCGCAGCAACGCAGATCAGTCCACCCTCGACACCGGCCGACATAAAGCTAACCTTGTCGTGTCCGTAGGGGTGGTCTTCATCTGGCGGACGAGAGCCCACACGCAGCGCATACCAGGCGAACCAGACAGCAACGATGTGCACAACACTTTCGGCAGCGTCGGAGAAAATCACCGACGAACCAGTCAGAACATAGGCTATCCACTTCGCAATGAGCATCAACACGCCAGTGGCGAGTGAGAAGTTCATCGCTCGAGTAGTCAGGGGGTTGGCTGCCATAACGAAGTTTAGCTGTTGAGAGTCTTCAGAAACTCGTCATTCGAACGTGTTGCTCGCATGCGCTCAAGCAATGTCTCCATTGCCTCAAGCGGTGGATCGTCTCCAAGGACCTTGCGAAGTACCCAGATCTTTGCCAGCGTCTCAGGAGAGAGCAGGAGCTCTTCTCGACGTGTACCGGAGCGGTTCACGTCGATAGCAGGGAAGATGCGTCGCTCGGCGATCTTGCGCTCGAGCACCAGTTCCATGTTGCCCGTACCCTTGAACTCTTCAAAGATCACTTCGTCCATGCGCGAGTTTGTTTCGACAAGCGCTGTTGCGATGATCGTTAGCGAACCACCTTCTTCGACCTTTCGGGCTGCGCCAAAGAAGCGCTTTGGACGCTGCATCGCGTTCGCATCAACACCACCAGAGAGGAGCTTGCCAGACTGTGGCACAACGGTGTTGTGCGCGCGAGCAAGACGAGTGATTGAATCAAGCAGGATCACAACATCTTGCTTTGCTTCAACAAGACGCTTGGCCTTTTCGATAACCATTTCACTGACTTGTACGTGACGCTCCGCAGGCTCGTCAAACGTTGATGCGATGACCTCGGCATTTACCGAGCGCTGCATGTCTGTTACTTCTTCCGGGCGCTCATCAATAAGCAGAACGATAAGCTTTACTTCTGGGTGATTGCGCGATATCGCGTTGGCAAGTTTTTGCAAGAGGATCGTTTTACCAGCCTTTGGCGGCGATACGATGAGTCCCCGCTGCCCCTTACCAATAGGGGAGACAAGATCGATGATGCGAGTCGAGAACTCGTTCTGCATCGTCTCGAGAATCAACCGCTCCTTCGGATAGTACGGCGTAAGGTTCTCAAACAACGGACGCGGCGTGTTCTCGATGAATGGGATGTAGTTAACGGAATCAACTTTGATCAACGCAAAGAACCGTTCGCCCTGACGCGGCGCACGCACAAATCCCTTGATCGTGTCGCCTGTGCGAAGTCCGTAGCGCTTCACTTGAGAAGGGGCTACATAGACGTCGTCAGGGGATGGCAGATAATTAAAATCGGCCGAACGCATAAAGCCGTAACCATCAGGAAGAATCTCAATAACACCCGTCATGATGGAGATGCCCTCACGCTGCGACTCGCGCATTTGACGTGCGTTCTCTGCTTCAACGATGCGGTTGATGAGATCCTGCTTCTTGAGATCTGCAAAGTCCTCGATTTCGAGGTTCTGCGCTATATCCACAAGCTCTGCGATCTTCTTGAGCTTGAGCTCATTGACATCGATAACTGTTCCAGCCTGCATCAATTCGCGTTCTTCGCGCTCGATTTCTAGGTCGTAGGCACGATGATCACGGAAGTGGCCGCGGTCACGTCCGCCACGACCACGTCGCCTGTTGCGTCCATGACGGTCAAAACGGTCTTGTCCGCCACTATCACGGAACTCTCTGCCATCACGGCGATCATCACGGCGTGCCTCTTGCTGCCCTTCACGACGGCCCTCACGTCTGTCATCGCGACGCCCATCACGGCGTCCCTCTTGTCCTTCACGTCCTTCTTGGGCACGATGTATCGTGCCCCTGGAATCGTCGTTACCCTCTTGGGCACGATGTCTCGTGCCCCTGGAATCGTCGTTACCCTCTTGGGCACGATGTATCGTGCCCCTGGATGATTCGTCGCGTCCCTCATGTCCCTCCTGGGCACGATGTATCGTGCCCCTTGGGGATTCGTCACGTCCCTCACGTCCCTCTTGGGCACGATGTCTCGTGCCCCTGGATTCGTCGTTACCCTCTTGGGCACGATGTATCGTGCCCCTGGAATCGTTGTTACCTTCTTGGGCACGATGTCTCGTGCCCCTGGAATCGTCGCGTCCCTCTGTCCCTTCTTCCTTCACAACCTTTACTCGTTTGCGGGCAGGACGTGGCGTGCCTTCTGTGGGGGAGGCAACGGGTGCCGCTTCTGCTGGGGCTTCAGCGTCTGTTTTCTTTTTGCGTGTTCGGGTTGCGCGTGGCGTGCTCTCTTGAGCATCATCGGACATGGTGCGTTTTGCCATGGTCTACCAATGTTGGGTATAACGAAAAAAACGGGCTTGTTTTGATTGATGAAACACGGGCAGCAAAGCATGCCGGCGTGTGTCTCATAAAAACGGTTGGCCTTCAGAAAATCACGTGTGACAATGCAGCTAGGACGGCTGTGAAGGCCTTGCAATATAGACGCAATTATCGGTTCCACAATATCTCTGTATATTTGCACTTCACGGCGGTCGTAGCTCAGTTGGTAGAGCCCCAGATTGTGACTCTGGTTGTCGCGGGTTCAAGCCCCGTCGATCGCCCCAATGTTATTAAAAGCAAGCGCCACGGCATTATTCCGTGGCGCTTGTCGTTTATGGTGGTAGTTTGCGTTATTCGGTATGATTACGTTCGTCCTTCATACGCACTTACCGTACGTTCTACACCATGGACACTGGCCCCACGGCAGTGACTGGCTGTGTGAAGCGGTGGCGGAGTGTTACATACCGCTGCTGCAGATGTGCAGACGCCTGGCCAAAGAGGGCATTCGCCCCGGCATCACGTTCGACATTTCTCCGGTGCTTTGCGAGCAGCTCGCTCATCGTGATTTCCCGGTTCTCTTCACAGAGTACTGTAGAGATCATGCGGCATTAGCTGCCGCAGACAAAGAGCAATTCATCGCAGATGATGCAGACCAGTCTATCATCGATCAGGCCGACTACTGGATCACCTGGTATGAGCGCGTTGCGAAGGCTTACATCGATGAGTTTGCATGCGACATCATTGCTGCGTTTCGCGAGCTGCAACAGCAGGATGCGATAGAGATCATGACATGCGGAGCAACTCATGGGTTCTTCTCACTGCTGGCAGAAGATGCATCGATTGATCTTCAGGTAGACCTTGCCGTACGATCTTACACGCGGCATTTTGGTCAGCCCCCTCGCGGAATCTGGTTGCCGGAATGCGCATACCGTCCATCATACGCATGGCGCACGTATCTTCCTGTGTACGCATACTCGCGCGAGCGACACCGCATGGGGATTGAGCAGTTTCTTGTGCGTCATGGACTTGGCTACTTCATCACTGATGAAGGGGCTTGCAGAACTGCCGAGCCGATAGGCACACGAGGCATTGATGGCAATCGTACTCCGTATCACGAGACGTATGGCGATTGCAGACATCAGCTAGATGTTCGGTCGCCTTATAACATCTACAACGTTAGTGGAGTAGATCACCACGACCGCGTTAGCGTACTCACCCGACACACCAATATCGCCATGCAGGTATGGAGTGGCCAGACTGGATATCCGGGTGATCCAGACTATCTGGATTTTCACAAAAAGTATCACAACTCTGCGCTTCGATATTGGCGTGTTACGGATGTCAAGGCAGACATGCAGTACAAGCAGCCATACGTTCCATCATGGGCCGAATCACGGGCCGAAATACATGCCCGACATTTTGTCGACATACTCGAAGCTACCGTCAAGTCGCGCTTCGCACAGTCGGGAACTGAGCCAACAATCTGCCTGCCATTTGATACCGAACTCTTTGGACATTGGTGGTTTGAAGGTCCGCTTTTTCTCGAACAGGTGCTGCGCGGTATTCATGCGTCAACGGTTCTGCGCACGCGCACGGCTTCGGAACAGATCGATCACGTGCAGCCCATGTGTGAGATAGCATTGCCCGAATCATCATGGGGCAAAGACGGCAACGATAGTGTATGGATGAACGATGAAACGAAGTGGACATGGGAGGCCGAGTATTCCCTTGAGCGTCGCGTCCAACTGCTGCGGGAGAAACATCCCGTGCGCATTTGGGACGACGCAATGAAACGCATCGGACGCAACATCCTTGGAGAACTGCTGCTCGCACAAGCTTCGGACTGGCAGTTCTTGATCACCAACTGGACGGCTCGCGATTACGCCGAGATGCGATTTCATAACCATGTACATGATACCAGACGGTGCTGCGAAATCTTTGAGCGATACGCAGTTTCGCGCGAGCTTACTGATGATGATATGCAGTATCTCGACGATTTGGAACAGCGTGATGGGCTCTTTACAGAGGAACTAAATCTCTATTTTGCAGACCATGCAGCCTAACTCATCGTTCGTCGGCATCGTCATCAAGCAGATTCGCGTCTATCAATGGGTCAAGAATCTGTTGCTGTTTGTGCCATTACTCCTCGCGCACAAGTCAAGCGATATGCAAGCGCTAGTGCACTGTATCATTGGATTCGTTGCGATGAGTTTCCTGGCCTCGAGTGTCTATGTTCTCAACGACCTTGCCGATGTTGAACACGACCGCGCGCATCCGCGCAAGAAGTATCGTCCGATAGCATCTGGCGCGATCTCGATCGCACAAGCATGGTCACTCGTTGCAATCCTGCTCGGAACCTCAGCACTGTTATGCCTTTTGTATCTGCCTTCAGGCTTTGTGGCATGGCTGGGCGTGTATGCGATTGCGACAACCCTCTATTCCTTTGTTCTCAAGCGGATCGTCCTCGTTGATGTCATCGCACTTGCAGGTCTGTATTCACTGCGCATCGCGGCAGGGGGCGCCGCAGGTCAAGTAGATGTCTCGCCGTGGCTTCTCGGCTTTTCGTTGTTCCTCTTCATGAGCCTTGCGTTTCTGAAGCGTTACACGGAGCTGCTCGATACCATTGAGCGCGACGGACATATCGTTTCCGGACGTGGTTACCATGTGGGTGATGCAAACTTTGTGATGGTCGCTGGTACAGCCCTTGGTTTTGTTGCCGTGTTGATCTTCACACTCTATGTCAACGGAACACAAGTGCAGGCACTTTATACGCATCCCAATCGCATGTGGCTTATCTCGCCATGTCTGGTTTATTGGATAAGTCATTTGTGGCTTACCGCTCACCGAGGGGGCATGCACGACGATCCTATCGTGTTCGCAGCTCGCGACTATCCGTCATGGATTGTCGGCGCGTTGATCGCCGGTATTGCTATCGCAGCAACGTAGGTGCATTGGTGAGTTCAAATGTTACATCATGGGGTCGATTCCCGCAGGCAGAGCATACCTCTGCTGCCGCGCCTGAATGGCGCGAGCAACTCATCAACGAGGTGAAGAAGCACGACAGTCTGTTGGCCTTTGGGCTGGGCAGATCGTACGGCGATGTCTGCCTAAACGATGGTGCAGCGCTTGTGCGTATGCATCGGTATTCGCACATTCTTTCGTTTGATCGAACAACGGGAGTGCTTCGGGCAGAGTCAGGACTCTCGATTGCGGAGATGCTCTCGGTGGTCGTACCTGCAGGCTGGTTCACACCGGTAACACCTGGGACGAAGTTTGTGACACTGGGTGGTGCTGTTGCCAACGACGTGCACGGCAAGAATCACCACAAGGTTGGGACGTTCGGTTGTCATGTGCGTGCCTTCGAGCTCCTCCGCTCTGATGGAACAACACATGTCTGCACACCAACACAAAACCAAGGTCTGTTTCGTGCAACAATTGGCGGTATGGGGCTAACAGGTATCATCACATGGGTGGAGATCCAGCTTACGCCAATTGCTTCACGCATGATCGAAGAACAGAGCATCAAAGCAAGGTCGCTGCAGGAGGTTGTAGACCTTACCGAGGCCTCTGATGCTGACTGGGATTACACGGTTAGTTGGGTTGATGTTATGGCCTCAGGTGCGGCGCTCGGCAAGGGGATTCTCTTGCGTGGAAGGTTTGCAAGCCAGCACGATGGCACACTTGCAAAGCCCCATCCAAGGCCGTTGTTGTCTGTTCCTGTTGATGGTCCGCATTGGCTGCTGAGTAATCCTACGATTCGCCTGTTCAACACATTCTGGTATCATAAGCAGCTCGGAAGAGAACATCATCGGATGGTCGACATCGAACCGTTCTTCTATCCACTTGATGCAGTTGGAAGCTGGAACAGACTCTACGGCAAACGCGGCATGTTGCAGTATCAGTGCGTTGTGCCAATGCAGGACGGTGTGGCAACCATGAAGTCTGTCATTCGAGAGTTACAGAAAGGCTCGGTTGCCTCGTTTCTCGCAGTCGTAAAAAAATTCGGTACCATTGAGTCGCCCGGCCTGATGTCGTTTCCCAAGCCAGGCCTTACGCTAACACTGGACATGCCCAATTCTGGTAAAAAGCTGTTTGATGCTCTTGATCGATGCGACGAGATTGTTGCTGCTGCCGGCGGACGAGTCTATGCGGCGAAAGATGCGCGCATAAACGGGCAGCGCTTCATCGGTATGTATGAACATTACCGTGAGTTTGTTGACCACATCGATCCACGGTGCTCAAGCTCGTTCTGGCGCCGGATTCACAATTCGTAACACCCAAGGTTTGCTATGTCTACAAAATCAATCGTCATCATTGGTGCAACATCGGCCATCGCTCATGGCGTAGCTAAGCTGTACGCAAGGGATCATGCACGATTTGCACTCGTTGCCCGCAATGCGGCCAACCTTGAGGTAGTAGCGCAAGACCTACGCGCACGGGGGGCTGAACATGTCTCGACGTTTATTGCAGACCTAAAGGATGTTGCGCGTCACGACGAGATCGTTGCCTATGCAGTTCGTGATCTCGGTACGATGGACGTTGTGATCCTTGCGCACGGACTGCTCAAGGAGCAGCACGAGATTGATAACAACGCTGACGCAACACTGGATGTCTTCGAGGTCAATGCCAATAGCATGATCTCACTGGCACATCGCTTCGGTTGCGCGCTCGAACGGCAGGGAAGTGGCTCGCTTGTTGGACTCTCCTCGGTTGCGGGCGAACGCGGCAGGAGGGCACTCTATGCCTATGGTGCCGCCAAATCTGCAGTTACAGCATTTCTCTCAGGAATGCGGGGTCGATACTTACCGCTCGGCATCAATGTACTTACCGTCAAACCTGGTCCAGTCGATACGCCGATGACCAAGGGGCGCACACTGCCGCTGATGGCAACGGTTGATACTGTGGCCAAGGACATTGCCAATGCTATCGAGAAGCGTAAGCACGTGCTCTACACTCCCGGCATCTGGCGTATCGTCATGGTTGTAATGCGCGCCATTCCGGAAGGCATCTTCCAGCGCTTAAAGATCTAGGTTGTCGTCAGCAGTTACGACGGGCTCAGCGCTAGGCTACCCTCGTCGGTTCCTGTTTCGGATTCGTTGGAAGGGGCTTGTGTTGACGAGCTGCTGCGCAGCTTCTCACGGAATGATTCAACGTCCTTGATGATCGGACGGAGCTCGCCACCCTGAATCAGAATGTCGAGTTCATTGCTATCTAGTGTCTCTCGCTCGATGAGGGCTTTGGAGCAACGATGAAGGATCTCAATGTTGCTGCGCATCAGGTCCTCAGCCTTGCGTTCTGCATCGATAATGATACGGCGGACTTCTGCGTCGATCGAGCGGGCCGTCTCTTCTGAGTGATCACGTGGCTGCGAGATTTCACGGCCGAGAAACACTTCTTCCTGATGGTTCGCGTAGCGGACTGGACCGATTACATCGCTCATGCCGAATTCGCAGACCATCTTCTTGGCGATCATCGTTGCGCGCTCAAGGTCATTTGAAGCACCTGTGTTCAGTTGGTTGAACACGACGCGTTCTGCTGCACGTCCGGCGAGAAGTGTCACCAAACGTGTTGAAAGCTGATCGGCGCTCATCGTGTGCATCTCTTCGTTGGGCAGATACGATGTTACTCCAAGGGCACGTCCACGCGGGATGATAGTAACCTTGTGTACTTCGTCGCCATGGGGAAGCAGCTTGCCGGCCAATGCGTGACCGATCTCGTGGTACGATGTTGTTTCCTTCTCACGATCGCTCATGACCATGCTCTTGCGTTCAACGCCCATGAGCACCTTGTCCTTGGCGTTCTCAAAGTCGAACATGGCTACATCTTGACTGTTGCGTCGAGCAGCTAGCAGGGCTGCTTCGTTGACAAGGTTGGCAAGATCAGCGCCGCTCATACCTGGTGTGCCGCGAGCAATCACCTCGAGGTTGACGTCTTTGGCCATAGGCACCTTGCGTGTGTGAACCTTGAGGATGCCGAGACGGCCGTGAACATCTGGACGGTCCACAACCACCTGACGGTCAAAACGTCCAGGACGCAGCAAGGCTGGGTCGAGCACATCTGCACGGTTTGTTGCAGCAATGATGATGATGCCGGAGTTTTGCTCAAAACCATCCATCTCAACGAGCAACTGGTTTAGCGTCTGTTCGCGTTCGTCGTGTCCGCCCCCTAACCCAGCACCACGGTGACGTCCAACCGCATCGATCTCGTCGATGAAGACGATACAAGGTGATTGCTTTTTGGCTTGCTCAAACAAATCGCGGACGCGGCTTGCACCAACACCGACGAACATTTCAACAAAGTCGGCACCCGATATTGTGTAGAATGGCACACCAGCCTCGCCAGCCACAGCGCGCGCTAACAGCGTCTTGCCCGTGCCTGGAGGACCAAGAAGCAGCACACCACGTGGGATCTTGCCACCAAGACGTGTGAAGCGGCCTGGATCGCGCAAGAACTCCACGATCTCTTTGAGCTCTTCTTTTGCTTCGTCTGCGCCAGCCACATCTGTGAATGTTACACGACCGTTACCATCATTAAGGAGCCGGGCCCGGCTTTTCCCAAACGAGAAGATGTTCTTGCCACCAGAGGCGCCAGACTGCATGCGGCGTGTGACGAAGATGAAGGCTACGAACAACAGGACCCATGGAAGGAACTGCACGATGGACATCCACCACGGAGTGTCGCCACTTTCATACTTCCACGTAACACCGTTGCTAACCCAGTATTGTTCTGTCTGACTATCGACAACGCCCAGCTTTGTCTCAAAGAAGTCGCCTGGATTCAGTGTGAGCTTCCCCTCTGGGATGTGTG
>CANGZU010000069.1 GCA_947458785.1 Ignavibacteria bacterium | reverse complement strand
TCTGTGCCGGCATGAGCACAATGCACAAGTACGTCTACACCCTCGATGCTATACGTGGCGGTGTCTGGTAGAGAATACAACACCGGTGAGTCGGCCAGCTCATCATAAGATCGGGCGCGGTAGACATCGAGAGTTGGCGAGAGTCGTTCAATGGGGAGCGCCGATCCACCCCACAGATGGGCAGGCTTGCGGACTGCGACTTTGTACTCGTGCTTCTGCATACCATCGATGTAAGGGATGGCTCCGCCATGATTGATCACGAAGATGCTGTCGGCCTCCCAGCCGGTGCCAGCAGGCGCGAAGATCTGTACTTTGCCTGTTGTGTCGTCGAAGGAGTCTTCAAGCTCATAGGTGATGTAGCGAAGTTTACGAGCGTTGCGCACCACGAACTGCGAATCAAGACTGCGATCTACCTGCATCGGCAGATTGGTCTCGTCATATGCGCGAAGATTGTGCACAAGCCGCCACCAGAAATGCTCCTCATACGTGCCGGGCACGGTAACGGGAAAGACGATCGTGGCTGTATCGGCATTGATCGATGGAGGCCAGATCATAACGTTGATGCGATCATCGGTTACACGCTGCAGATCGATATCAACGCGATAGCGATCCGATTGTGCATAGATGCTGATGCAGCTGCCGCAGGCAACGAGCAAGAGTACAAAGGCGCGAATTGTGGTATTCATGGTGTCTTGGACAAACTGTGCGGGTGGTGAGTTTCAAATGTTATGATAGTCGCTGCCAAAGGGCGCATTGAACGCCCCATGCTTCGATCATTGCCTCGACGGATGCGCGCCAGTGTGCTGTTGCGTCGTCGATTGGTTTTTTTTCTGCCTTGAGCAGGACGTTCTTTTGCGTGTGTTCTAGCGAGATGAATTCTTCGAGGTGGGCGTCGTAGCCTTTCCATCGCAGAATGTCACGTCGCATTGTGTCGGTGAGTAGGTCTCCGAGTCGTTCCTTGGTGATGCCATCATCGAGCAACGGACGTGCCCATTCGGGGACGCGTTCTTTGCGCATTTGTCGTTGCACTTCATGGTGACAACAAGGTGCAACGAGCATCACGTCTGCTTCGAGAACCAGACCAAGTTCAAGTGCATCATCTGTTGCCGTGTTGCACGCATGCAGTGCGATCAGCATATCGCAGTGGGGCAGTGCGAGCCCCTTACCAACCTCACTGATCCCGCCCACATGAAATTCTGCGCCTGCAAAGCCCATCTCTTGTGCAACCTGACGGCAGTGTTCGATGACCTTTGGGTTTGAGTCGATTCCGATGAGCCGGACCTTACGTCCCATGCGCTCCATGACGTACACCAATGAAAGCGAAAGGTATGCCTTGCCGCAACCCGCATCTACGACAACGAACTCGCTGCTCGCTGTTCGCTGTTCGCTGCTCGCTGCTCGCTGTTCGCTGCTCGCTGCTCGCTGCAGCATATGATTTACCTGACGGAACTTGTCGGCCATGGATGACTTGATTCGTCCATCCTCGGTGGCAAGATCCATGCGGTAGAGAAAGTCTGCATCGTGCTCTGGCGTGAGTGCGCGTTGCTTTGTGCGGTCGCTGGCCAGCTGCTCCCAGGCGCTTCGGGTAGGGGGCAGTTGTTTTACGGTAACCTGAACACCGCTGCTCTTGAACGACCTCAAAATGTGGTGATCCTGGGACGGGGTCTGCACAAGAATCTGACGTAATGATTCATTTAGGAGGTGCGCAAGGGCTCGATCAAGGTCCGCGACGGGCTCAGATGCCGGCTCGGTAAAGGCCTGGCGCTCGGTAAAACACTCGATTCGCAGGCGCCAGAGGCCCGATATGCGCTCGCCCTTGACAACGGCCTTGGTCCACCGGCAGTTCTTGAGCGGACGCGAAAACGTGGCCACAAAAACATCGGCCGTGGAGAGCAATTCAGTGAGCATCCCACAAAACTACGCCCTTCGTACTTTTGTGGTTTGTTTTCAGCCCCTTACAGGTTCAATGACTTCACGCCAGATCAGACAGACGTTCCTTGAGTTTTTTGCCGCTCGTGGACATCGCATCGTACCCTCGGCTCCAGTGATTCCTCACGGAGACCCAACACTGTTGTTCACCAACGCCGGGATGAACCAGTTTAAGGACGTGTTCCTTGGAACGGGCAAGCGCGACTTCACACGCGCAGCAGACACGCAGAAGTGCGTTCGCGTTTCAGGTAAGCACAACGACCTCGAAGAAGTTGGCTACGATACCTACCACCACACGTTCTTCGAAATGCTTGGTAACTGGAGCTTTGGAGACTATTTCAAAGAAGAAGCAATTGCATGGTCTTGGGAGCTCTTAACGGATGTCTACAAGCTGCCGAAGAATCGCTTACATGCAACGGTCTATCGCACTGATCACGAGTCGTTTGAGATATGGAAGAAGTATCTACCCGAAGACCACATTCATTGGTTTGATGAAAAGGACAACTTCTGGGAGATGGGGGATACGGGGCCATGTGGACCCTGCACAGAGATCCATTTCGATCGCACGCCAGATCTGTCTGGTGGGCCCCTTGTCAATGCTGGTGTTCCCGAAGTAATCGAGATCTGGAACAACGTGTTCATCCAGTACAATCGCAATGCCGACGGAAGTCTTTCAGAGCTTCCATCAACGCATGTGGACACAGGCATGGGCTTTGAGCGTCTCTGCGCTGTGATGCAGGGCAAGAATTCGAACTATGATACCGATGTGTTCCAGCCGATCATCGCCTACACAGAAGACCTTTGTGGACGTGGCTATCGCACCGAGCTCGAAAATCCGGATGGCGTTGCCATGCGCGTTATTGCTGACCACATTCGCACACTATCGTTCGCTATTGCTGATGGCGCTATGCCGGGCAATGAAGGTCGCGGTTATGTGCTGCGTCGTATCCTGCGTCGTGCTGCGCGCTATGCGCGAAATCTTGGGATGACAGAGCCGGTTCTCTGGAGACATGTTCACATTCTCTGCGACACCATGGGCGATGTCTTTCCAGAGTTGCTTGAGCGCAGAGATCTGATCGAGCGCATCATCCGTGCCGAGGAAGAGTCGTTCCTGGCAACGCTGGATCGTGGCTTGCTCCGATTTGACAGCATCTCGACCACCGGCAACATGGTCTCGGGCGCAGATGCTTTTGAACTCTACGACACATTTGGCTTTCCATTAGACCTTACGCAGCTTATCGCACGTGAGCGCGGACTTGACGTTGATGTACACGGTTACAACACGCTCTTGGACGAACAGCGTGCCCGCTCGCGGGCTGCGCGCAAGACGCATGCACAGGAAGCCACGACAGAAAAGATTGAGGCTGTGTCACGTTTCACTGGGTATACAGACACTGATACTTCAGCAGAGGTTCTGTATGTCAGCGGAAACAACATCGTGCTAGCAGAAACACCATTCTACGTCGAAATGGGCGGTCAGGTCTCCGATACCGGAATCATCACGGTAGGGGGCTCCCAGTACCGCGTTGATGACGTGCGCAAGATCGGTGATGCAATCATCCATGTCTGTGAGACAGAGGTCGATGCAGCCGTTGGTGATGTAGCCAAGGCAACCCTAGACGTGCCACGTCGCCGGGATATCGAACGTGAACACTCTGTAACCCACCTGCTGCACGAAGCTCTGCGTCGGGTTCTGGGAACGCACGTTCAGCAGTCGGGATCGCTTGTTGAACCAGAGAGGCTCCGCTTTGACTTCGCGCACTTCGAGCGCATGCGTGATGACGAGCTCGTGGCTGTTGAAAACATGGTTAACGAGAAGATCTTCGAATCAATCGATGTGCACATCGAAGAGATGACCATCGAGAAGGCGCGATCAGTGCCTGGTGCAAAGATGTTTTTTGGCGACAAGTACGGCGACACCGTGCGAGTTGTCTTTATTGATGACAAGTTCTCTGTCGAGTTCTGCGGTGGAACGCACGTGCGCAACACGTCGGAGATCGGCCTCTTCAAGATCATCGGCGAATCGAGCGTTGCCAGTGGCGTACGTCGAATCGAAGCAATAGCCGGACGTAGCATACCGCACTGGCTAAAGGAGCTTGAGCGCGGTGCAGACACGCTGCGCGATGACATGGCGCGTCAGGCAGAGCGCATCAAACAGCTCGAAAAGGAACTCTCTGCGCAAAAGGTTGGCGAGCTCAAGACCGTCATCCCAGACATGGTTTCCTCGGCCGTGCAGTGTGATGGATATCAACTTGCTGTGCGCCGCATTGACGGACTCGATATCGAGCAACTCAAGACCGTTGGCGATGAACTCCGCTCTGCATTAAAAACTGCCGGTATCGGCCTTTTAGCAACCGTTGCCGATGAAAAAGTCCAGCTTGTCTGTGTCGTGACGGACGATCTTACCAAGTCCAAGCCTGCCGGAAAGATCGTTGGGGCCGTTGCCAAGGAGCTCGGCGGCGGTGGCGGTGGAAAACCTCACATGGCTACGGCAGGGGGCAAGGACATCAACAAGCTTGATGTCGTACTTTCGAACATTCCAACATTGATTTCAACAATCTAAACGGGTACACACCATGTCGAATTCATACGAAGCAACAGGTACGCTTCACTATCTCTCAGAAACGCAGCAGGTAAAGGACACCTTCCGCAAGCGTGAGTTCGTTCTTGAAATTCAAGACGGCAACTATCCCCAGCACATCAAGTTTCAGGTAACGCAGGATCGTTGTGCGATACTTGACAGCTACAAGGTGGGCCAGCAGCTCAAGGTAATGTTTAACCTGCGTGGTCGCCCCTTCCAAAACAAAGACGGCCAAACGCTGTACTTCACAAACCTAGAAGCATGGCGCGTCGAAGGGGCAGGAGCACCATCTCCGGCAACAACCGATTATTCGCAGATCTCACCAGCCAATCCAGGCGCTAAGGACGATTACGACGACGTGCCGTTTTAAGGGGCAAGATATATCGTGCCCCAAAACGGCACGCGTCATTATCGCGAGAGCGACGATTGTTGACTCACCTTTTTTGGCAACGAGAAACACACTGAATGTCTGAACGTATTCTTCTCATTGGTTCAGGTGGACGCGAGCACGCGCTTGCTAAAGCAATAGTTTCATCATCATCTTGTGATAAGCTGTGGGTGGCACCGGGCAATCCCGGTATCGCACGTGAAGCTGAGTTGGTCTCGATGAACATTGCAGACCACGATGCCGTGGCTACATTCTGTCACAAGAACAACGTAACGCTTGTTGTTGTGGGACCAGAACAGCCCCTTGCCGAAGGTCTTGCCGATACGCTGCGCGAAGAAGGCATAGACGTTTATGGTCCATCACAACGAGCGGCGCAGCTTGAGACCTCGAAAGGGTTTTCGAAGGACTTCATGCAGCGTCATGGAGTGCCAACTGCCCCGTACAGGCGATTCAATGCCACTGAGCACGATACTGCACGCACATATGCAGCAGAGCATGCGCTTCCTGTGGTTATCAAGTATGATGGCTTGGCTGCAGGCAAAGGCGTTGTTGTTGCACTTACGCAAGCAGAAGCCATCGAAGCCGTTGATGCAATGTATGCTGGTGCCTTCGGCGATGATGGAGTTGTTATCGAAGGATTCCTTTCCGGGCAAGAAGCCAGCGTTTTTGCCGTGTGCGATGGCACCGACTTTGTAACCCTGGCTCCTGCACAGGATCACAAACGAATAGGCGATGGCGATACGGGCAAGAATACGGGCGGTATGGGTGCATATGCTCCTGCTCCGATTGTGACGTCTGATGTGCTCGACAAGATTCACACGCAGGTTGTCCGTCCCGTCCTTGATGGCATGGCCAGCGAAGGTATGCCATTCATTGGCTGCCTCTTCTGTGGTCTCATGATCGACGATCATGGAGATCCATCCGTGGTGGAGTTCAATGTGCGATTTGGCGATCCAGAAACGCAAGCCGTGATGAGCGTGTTAAGTGCAGACGTTGCCGCACTCTTTGCTTCGGCAGCGCGCGAGTCATTAGACACATCAACGATTGCATCAACGGCTGTTGGCTTTGCCTGCAATGTTGTGCTCGCGTCTGCTGGATATCCAGATGCTTTTGACAAGGGGCTTGCCATCACCGGCATTGATGATGCCGAGGCAGACCCCTACGTTACAGTGTATCATGCCGGCACAAAGGAGAGTAACGGAACGCTTGTCAGCAACGGTGGACGTGTTCTTGGCGTGACAGCAGTAGGGGATACCCTTGAGCAGGCTGTTGCGCGGTCATACCAAGCAGTTGAAAAGGTATCGTTTGCGAACAAGTTTTACCGCACAGACATTGCGAAGAGGGCGCTGTGAAGATCCTTGTCACTGGCGGTGCCGGATTTATCGGGTCGCACGTTGCAGAGGCATATCTGCAAGCAGGGCACACGGTTGATATCATCGACAACCTATCGATGGGTTACGTGGAGAACATTCCCGCTGGTGCAACGTTGCATAACATCGACATAACGTCTGATGCATGCACAGACCTCATCATGTCTGGTGAATACGATGCCATCAACCATCATGCAGCGCACATGGAGCTGCGGGTAAGTGTTGACAAGCCCGTTCACGACGCAGGAATCAATATTCTCGGATCACTTCGAATCTTCGAGGCCGCGCGCAAGTCAAAGGTTAAGCACCTTGTTGTTGCGTCAACTACTGCTGTGCTCGGAGAGTTTGTGAACCTACCGGCAGACGAGACGCATCCGGTGCGTCCGATAGCCCCTTACGGGGTATCGAAGCGAGCAATGGAAATCTATGCTGAGTATGAGCGTATCGTTCATGGACTGAGCATGACCATCCTACGGTACACAAATGTGTATGGTCCGCGCCAGAACCCCCATGGTGAGTCGGGGGTGATCGCGATTTTTCTTGAAAAGTTTTTGAAGAATGAAGTACCAACCATCCACGGTGATGGTGGTCAGGAACGTGACTATATCCATGTTCACGATGTTGCACGGGCTAATCTTGCCGCGCTTGAGCATAGACTCAACGGTACCTTCCATATTTGCCGCAATGATGCAGCAAGCGTAAACGATGTTGTTCTGGCTCTCCGCAGTGCCCTTGGGAACGACTATTCGGTAAACAACGGGCCTGCCAAAGCCGGAGATCCCGCCAAGACAAGGGGTTCGCACGACCTCTTTACGGCACAAACTGGATGGCGTCCGACAGTAGATCTTACTTCGGGAATTCTCGAGACTGCTCTATGGTTTAGGGATCGCAAGTGAGAATTTCGTCGAATACGTGCCCAAAAAGATCTTAACACGTACCACGAAGTTTTTTCACATCGTGCGATGATCGTATTTTGGCGCCACTTGACTAGGACTATCTCATTACAAGAGGTTCGCGCACATGCAGACGTTGAAGACAAGATTTCTTCTTTTGTCATTCGCTGTTTGTTCCATCACGATCTTGACTGGCTGCAACGTTCAGGGTCTGTTCACATCCTACGGTGATGATCCGGCATGGGTTGATCCGAACGCAGCCAAAGCAGATGCCGCCGGAGCAGCCGATGCAGGCGGACCAGGCAAGGCGGTCTATGGCCGCATCTGCGCCGCTTGCCACCTCGGAAGCGGAAAGGGTGTGCCTGGTAACAACATCCCACCTCTTGCTGGATCGGCCATCGTCCAGGGAGACGCACGCAAGCCGATTGCCATCGTTCTGCATGGATTGCGGGGTCCGATTGAGCGCAATGGTGTGCAGATCAACGGTCAAATGGCCGCATGGAAGGATCAGCTCAACGATCAAGACATCGCAGACGTACTCACGTATGTCCGTTCAAACTTCGGAAATGCAGGTGGCGCTGTAACGCCAGACGAGGTGAAAGCCGTTCGTGAGGAGACAGCCTCTCGCACGCAAGCATACACTGAAGCCGAGCTTCCATAAGCCCCTTAAGGGCTGCATTCACATTCCTAATTGCAATAAACCTTTCCAGTTCATTGGAGCACAAAATTCATGGATCGCATACTGAGCATCTTTGACATGTTGGCTTGGTTCCCTGAGAATATCTCGACGTTTGGACATGAGCTCGACACTCTGTTCGCCATCATCTATTGGGTGAGCGTTGCGATTTTCTTTTTGACGTTCGGCGTTCTCGGATACTTTCTCGTGAAGTATCGTTATCGTAAAGAAGCCCGCGGATACAACTACCATGGCAACAACATCGTTGAGATCACATGGACGATCTTGCCAACGATCCTGTTTGCCGGTATCGGCCTCTACTCGGATGACATCTGGGAGCGCACGAAGTATTCATCGAGGGTCCCATCGGCAGACGTCGAGGTATTGGTCATGGGCAAGCAGTACGGCTGGCAGTTCCTGTACCCAGGTGCAGATGGAAAGTTTGGCCGCAATGCCTTTACAGACCGCAATAACTGTCGTAAGCTGATCAGCTCTACGAACCCGTTTGGCATCGACTCTACAGATGTAGCCAGCATGGACGACTTTACAACAGAGAACCAGTTCAAAGTCCCTGTGAATGCGAACATCGTGTTCCGCGGATCATCACAAGACGTATTGCACAGTTTCTTCCTTCCTCATGCGCGCGTCAAGCAAGACGTTGTGCCAGGAACATGGATGAACATTTGGTGCAACCTCTTCAAAACCGGCAAGTATGAGCTCGCATGCGCCGAATTGTGTGGCGGTGGACATTACTCGATGCGAGCAGAATATGAAGTATTGTCGAAGTCAGCCTATGACGAGTGGGTCGACAAGAAAGTAGCAGAGGCAATCGCTGCACGTACGCCTCAGCCAGTAGCAGCACCGGTCGCAGATACGACCAAAGTAGCCTCTCTTACGAAGTAATTGAACCCAGGAGAATGTGAACATGAGTACAGCAACAGTTGAGCATGCAGTAGATACTGCGCACGATCATGGCCATGAGCACCATCATGACCTTCCATGGTATCGGAAATACGTGTTCTCGACCGACCACAAGGTGATCTCGAAGCAATTCATGTTGTCTTCGCTGTTCTTCTTGTTCGTTGGCGGTGCATTCGCCCTTTTCATTCGCTGGCAACTTGCTTATCCAGGCCAGCCGATTCCAGTAATCGGCTCCATCCTGCCGGAGTCTTGGGTAACAGAGGCTGGTAGTGGAATCATCACGCCGGAGTTCTATGCACAGCTATTGACTATGCACGGCTCGATCATGATCTTCTTCGTGATCATCCCGTTCGCCGTGGGTATGTTCGGTAACTTCTGTATCCCGCTGATGATCGGCACCGATGATATGGCGCTGCCGAAGCTCAACATGTGGTCGTTCTGGCTCGTACCACCAGCTGGTTTGATCATGATGGCAGGGTTCTTTACGCAAACAGGGTATGCGGCAGCTGGATGGACAAGTTATCCGCCCCTTTCAGCACAGACAGGACTCGACACGTTTACGATCTCGGGTCAGACCCTTTGGACGATCAGCGTCTTCCTTGTCGGTTTCTCATCGATCATGGGTGCTGTAAACTACGTTGCAACGGTCCTGAACAAGCGCGCCAAGGGCATGAAGCTCTTTGACATGCCGCTCACTGTTTGGGGCTTGTTCATCACAGCCATCATCATCACTCTTGGTACACCGGTTCTTGCTGCAGGTCTTGCCATGTTGTTCATGGACAACTTCCTTCACACGAGCTTCTTCCTTCCAGACAACCTTGTAACGTCGCAAAAGTATTTCGGTGGCGGTCAGCCGATCTTGTTCCAACACGTGTTCTGGTTCTATTCACACCCAGCCGTGTACATCATGATTCTGCCGCTGATGGGTATTGTTTCTGATGTTATGGCCACATTCGCTCGCAAGCCGATCTACGGATACAAGGCCATGGTGTTTGCTATTGCTGGTATCGCATTC
>CANGZU010000068.1 GCA_947458785.1 Ignavibacteria bacterium | reverse complement strand
TTGAAGACGTTTATTCTGCCAGGGGGCACATCCGCTGCCGCGCATCTGCATGTAGCGCGCACGGTATGCCGCAGGGCTGAACGCCGCGTAGTTGCATTAGCTGCCAACGAAGACATCGGCACGGCAGTGTTGCACTACCTGAACCGTTTGTCGGACTTTCTTTTTACCGCATCGCGTATTGCCAATGCGAGCGCTAGTGTAGCCGATATTCCCTGGAAGCCGAAGCAAAGCGTTTAACGCTTCTTCACGAGCCTTGCAGCAAATGCCCCGTCTGACCTGTGCAGGTGAGGGAACGTCTGCATGCATCCATCCTTACACACGCTCTCGGGTAGGAACTTCTCTGCAGGTTCCAGCTCAAAGTCTGGGTGCTGCTCAAGGAACCACTTCACGATTTCAATGTTCTCTTCCGGCTCGATCGTGCATGTGCTGTAGAGGATCCGGCCGCCCTGTTTGACAAGGGTGGCGGCGTGACCAAGTATCGCTTTCTGTGTTGCGGTCATCTTGCGAATGTCGTCGATATGCCGACGCCATTTGATGTCTGGCTTCTTTGAGAGTGTGCCCATGCCGGTGCAGGGTGCATCAACCAGGACGATATCTGCTGGGGTTTCGGTCGCGTATTCGCGTGCATCGCCTTGTTGGGCGACAACGATGGACGTGCCCGAGCGCACGGCATTCTCTTCGATGAAGCGAAGCTTTGAATCATGCTTTTCGAGAGCCAGAACAGCGCCTTGGTTCTTCATCAGCTCTGCGGCATGGACGGCCTTGCCTCCGGGGGCAGCGCATAGGTCGATCACACGCATGCCCGGCTGAGGATCAGCAAGAATGATCGCCATGCTGGCGCTTGCATCCTGCACGGTAACGTGGCCGTCTTGGAACAACTGTAAGCCCCGTATATCCCGAAGTGCCGTCATGAGGATACTATTGGGGTGTACGGGTGAGATCTCATGCTTGATCTCCAGAGCAGTAAGCTGATCTGTGACCGCCGTGACATTTGTCTTGAGCGTGTTCACGCGCAGCGTCAGCATAGGACGGTTATTGTTTGCCGTCAGCAAAGCCTCGGCCTGTTCTGAGCCAAATCGATCAACGTATCTGCGAACCAGCCACTGAGGGTGGGCCGTGTGTACGGACAAATACAGCACTTCGTTCTCATGTCGATCAGGGTACCGTATCGACTGAACATTACGAAGGATGTTGCGCAATACGCCGTTCACAATACCGGCATGCTTATCCCCCTTGATGCGCTTGACAATCTCCACCGACTCGTTGATCGCTGCTGGAGCAGGGATCTTGGAGAGAAACATCATCTGGTATAGCGCAATACGCAAGGCATTCTTGACAAGGGGCAGGCACTTAGCGAACTCGCCGTGGTAGAATCCTGTTAGTACCCAATCGATGCGGGATTGCCACCGCACCGTACCGTTCACAAGTTCGGTCACGAGTGCACGATCTGCGGGTTCGAGTTCAGAGCGGCGGAGTTCACCGTCGAGGAGCTTGTCGATGTACGAGTCGCTGTTTTCGTATCGGCTAAGAAGTTTGACCGCGATGCCGCGGGCAGTCTGAAGAACTGCGGATGCCGAATCTTCAATGCGAGGTGCTGCTTGCTCGTCTCGGTCTGTCAAAGGTGCTTGTTGGGTGCTCATAGTACCGCAAGTATACAAAAGCAATGCACGAGCCTGAATAGGACTGCATTTGTTAAGTTGTCCAACTCATTCTGCAACATGACATTACCATGATCACCCTCACACGCGTAATCGCTGCAATGGCCCTAGTGGCGGTCCTGATCCCATCGGCATTGCACGCGCAGCAAAAGAAAAAGATCGTTGGCTCGAGTACACCTCTGGCGCCCGACGAGAAGCCAACATCAATGTGGTTTGGTGGCTACATTGGTCCAACGTTTGCATCACAAGGCGGCACGTTCACCACAGCATGCGATTGCGATTTTACCGGGGGGGCCGGCACTGGTCTGGCCGTTGGGTTGATGTTCGAAGACAAGACCACCTCCAAGATCATCATCGGTGGTCAACTTGGTTATGATTCAAGGGGGCTTACTGGACGCTTTCGTGAGATCGAAGGCTCTGAACAGACGAGTCCGTCGGGACGCACCTACCAAGTGCCGATCCAGTTTTTGAACGAGGCATCGTTGAGTCTCGGTGTCGTTTCAGCTTCAGCATATGCCAAATATGCGTTCCTTGGACCCGTGTATGGACGTGTTGGCCTCAATGTAGGTTACGTCGTTTCCTCGTCGCTTGTGCACACCAAAACCTTGGAATCAAAGACAGTTACGTTTCCAAACGGCGAACTGGCTAATGTCTTTATTCCAGGTTCAAGCAACGGGGTTGTGACGGTGCAGGACGGACCCGTGAAAGACCTAAATGCCCTGCAGCTGGGCATGATTGGGGCTCTTGGTGTTGACATACCTATTCGACGAGTCGACAGAAAGTTCGGTCCACCAGCGGTTACAACGTACCTAAGCCCCGTGATCCAATACAACTATCCGATCAGCACGATATCGGCTCAGGGCAACAATTTCCAACTACGTCAACTACAATTTTTTCTCGAACTACGCCACAATCTCTAGTTTGGGCTTTGGCGGTTTTCCACATTTACCTATTTTTTGGCCCTACGGCTAAATCACACTTCTGTCAAGTGTGTCAGGTCGGAGGAATGAACAGGTGGGGAGCGAACTTTTTTCAAGGGACGAAATGTCTATGATACGGCGATTTGTTACGGTCTGTGTCTGTACCCTGGCGATCTGCATGTTGCAGATGCAAGCCGCGACGGCTGAAAAAGTGTTGTACTTGTACAGCGTCACAATCGAGCCGAAGGCTCAAGCAGACGATGACACACGTGGCGACATCCTAAGTGATCCGAAGCGAATTCGGATCATCAATCTTGGTGCTATCAACCACGACGGCGTGGACTATGCACCAACGATCAGTGCGGATGGAAAGACACTGTATTACGTGTCGGACCGCAAGGGAAGCAAGTTCAATATCACGGAAGGTCGTCTCTCCCATGACTTCTGGCGTACTACGAAGGCCAAGAGTCAGGACACGAGCTTCAGTGACCCTGTGAACCTCGTTGAAATCAACACTACAGCAGACGAAGGCGCTTCGTCGATTGCAGCCGACCGTCAAACCCTCTATTTCACAGGCTGTAACCGCCCAGGCGGTATCGGTTCCTGCGATATCTGGGAAGCAAAGGTCGACGGCGATAAATTCCTCGAGCCGAAGAACCTTGGTCCAAACGTGAACTCACCGTTCTGGGACTCACAGCCATACATCGCACCAGACAAGTCGCGTCTGTACTTCACATCCAATCGTCCGCTCAACCCGAAGGATGAGGATGAAAAGGACTTCGACATTTGGTACTGCGACTGGGATGATGATCTCGGTGAATGGAAGCAAGCACGCAACCTTGGCACTGATGTAAACACATCTGAAAAGGAAAGCTCTCCGTTTATCGCAGCAGACGGACGCACGTTGTTCTTCTCTTCGAATGGTCATCTTCCAAACTTGGGCGGCCTAGATTTTTACCGCGTGAGCAAGACAGGTCAGAAGGACAAAGACGGCCGCGACCGTTGGTCAAAGCCAGAAGCGCTTCCAGCGCCGATCAACTCAAAGGAAGACGATCAATTCATGTCGATCCCAGCTTCGGGCGACGTACTCTACTGGTCATCAAGCCGCGAAGACATCAAGGGTGCTCAAGGCGACCTTGACGTCTACATGGCCTTCATTCCAACGTTCTCACGTGCAGTAAACCTGATCGTGAACGTTGTTGATGAGTGTACTGGTCAGAACGTTCCTGCAACGATCACGTTCAAGAATACACTTACCGGCCGCTCTGCTAACGATTCTGTTGACATCACGCGTCTCGAGTCAAACGTGATCGTGGGCGACGATGATTATGGTACATCAGACGACAATCGTGCAAAGCAGGTAACGTTTACCGTAACGGCATCTTCACCGTCGTACGGTGAGCGTTCGATCACCGTTCCTGTTGAATACCCTGGCAAGACAGTTGATCAGAGTGCGTCTGGTGTCCAAACAGAAATCAAGAAGACGATCACACTTGGCAACCGTCCGGTTCTCACAGCTGACATGGATCCATCAGACTGGGCAAAGAAGAAGAACAGCAACTTCCGCGGCCTCGTTATCGAAGAACGTGCTTCAATCCAGTTGTACCCATTGCTGCCATACGTGTTCTTTGACCTCGGTAAGGCTGATCTGCCTGCGCGCTACAAGCGTATCACGTCGGCTCAGACCAATGACTTCAACGACGAGCGTCTGCCGGGCGGTACACTTGATAAGTACTACCATGTGCTCAACATCTATGGCTATCGTTTGCGCAAGTATCCAAACGTGAAGGTAGATATCGTAGGCTGCACAGACGAAACAAACGAAGACAAGAACTCGCCACTTCCCAAGCAGCGTGCGCAGATTGTGTACGACTATCTCAAGAACGTTTGGGGTATCGCTGAAGGCCGCATGAAGGTTGTTGGCCGTGGTTGGCCAGAACTCCCATCGAACAAGAAGGACACGAACGGTATCGTCGAAAACCGTCGTACTGAACTTGTGTTCAGCGGCGAGAAGGAAGATCTCTGGAATGTTCAGAAGCCTATCGAAGACCGCGATCCAACCCTCTTCCCAACGCCAGCAACACTCACATTCGGCATGAAGAACGGCATCGATAACAACATCGTTGCTTCACGCCGTGTTGAAGTTTTCCGCAATGGAAAGGCATGGAAGACAATCGCAGATGTTGGCACAACAGACCCATCAAAGGTATGGGACTGGCAGAACGAAGATGGCGAGTTCCCAACGGAACGTAACCCACAAGGCGGCGATGAGTATTCAGTAGCCCCATACAAGTCAGTTCTGATCGTGACATCAAAGAACGGTCAAGAGTGTAAGTCCGACACTGTCACAACGCCTGTCAAGCGTGTCACATCTGTTGGTATGGGTGTTGACAAGGACGCTGTCAAGACACTCGAAAAGTACAACCTGATCCTCTTCAAGTTCGACTCCCCAGAAGCTGGCGAACTCAACGAGCGCATCATGTCTACATGGGTATACCCACGCGTGAAGAAGTCATCTGTTATCCGCATCGAAGGTCACACAGACGTCGTTGGTCTCGATACGCGTAACAAGACACTGTCTGAGCAGCGCGCTGGTACAGCTGAGAAGTTCATCAAGAATCGCACGAAGGAGTTCACGGAACTCTCAACACGCGGTACTGGTGAAGAAGAGCCACTCTACTCAAATGATTCACCTGAAGGACGTTTCTTCAACCGTACGGTTCAGGTTATCGTTGAGACACCACTTGCAGACGCAGGTCTCGAGTAAGATCAGTTTCGATATTGACATCATAGAAGCGCCCGGCAGATTGTCGGGCGCTTCTCGTTTATATTCGCGGCTATGGTAATAGAATGGAACGTTGACCCTGTGATGTTTACCGCCGGCCCCCTGTCGCCGCGTTGGTATGGTGTGCTCTTTGCCTCAGCCTTCATGATCAGCTATCAGATCATGAAGAAGATCTTTGTGGCCGAGGGCAAAGGCATGCAGCAGCTTGATCAGCTTACGATTGCCATTATCACAGGCACGATCGTTGGTGCGCGTGTAGGGCATGTGTTGTTCTACGAACCGCAGATCTTCCTCGACAATCCGTTTGAGGTGATTGCGATTTGGCACGGAGGCCTCGCCAGCCATGGCGGTGCTTTGGGGATTATTACAGCGCTTTGGTGGTTCCATCGTAAGAATCCATCGTTTGGAATGACATGGCTGTTTGACCGATTAGCAATAGTTGCCGCCATTTCAGGAATGTGTATTCGCTTGGGCAACCTGATGAACTCCGAGATCATCGGTAAGCCTACAGATGGGACATGGGGCTTCTGGTTTCAGCGTGTTGACGCAGTTCTACTTCCACGTCACCCAACCCAGCTCTATGAAGCTGCGCTGTGCCTTGCGCTGTTCTTCCTGACGTACCGCATGTATCAACAAGGCGTGGCCAAGAAAAGCCCGGGAATGATTTTTGGACTATTTCTTGTGCTCCTGTTTGTTGGCCGATTCGTGGTCGAGTTTTTTAAGGAGCATCAAGTTGACTTCGAAGCGAGTTTACCAATCGATATGGGGCAGATCCTGAGCATACCGTTCGTCATGTTCGGTTTGTACTACCTGCTCAAGAGCACCCGTTCAAAACAAGCATAAGAACGATAGCGCAACACAGCTATTTTTGCGCACTTCAACGAATCAAAGGACTTTCAACATGTCAGTACAGCACATTACGGTTATCGGTGGTGGAACGATGGGCAATGGTATTGCTCACGTTGCAGCACAAAGTGGATACAGTGTTACGCTCGTGGATGTTTCAGATGCAGCCATTGAGCGCGCGATGAAGACGATCACGTCTAATCTCGAGCGTCAGGTAAAGAAAGAAGTGATCACAGCTGACACAATGGCTGCAACACTTGCACGCATTGGCACATCTACCAACCTCGAAGAAGGTGCGGCTCAGGCAGACTTGGTCATCGAAGCCGCAAGTGAACGCATGGAGATCAAGCAGCAGATCTTCGCAACGCTTGACCGCGTGTGCAAGCCAGATGCGATTCTTGCTTCGAACACATCGTCGATATCCATCACGGAGCTGGCAGGGGGCACGAAGCGCGCCGACAAGTTCATTGGCATGCACTTCTTCAATCCAGTCCCAGTGATGAAGTTGTGCGAGATCATTCGTGGTCTTGCCACGAGCGATGAAACGTATGCGTTGATCAAAGACCTGGCTGAGAAGATGGGTAAGGTTCCGGTTGAAGTTCAGGACTATCCTGGCTTTATCTCGAACCGCATTCTGATGCCGATGATCAACGAGGCAGTCTACTGCGTCATGGAAGGTATCGCCTCAGTCGAAGACATAGATACCGTTATGAAGCTCGGAATGGCGCACCCTATGGGCCCCCTAACACTTGCTGATTTCATCGGACTCGATGTGTGTCTGTCAATCATGGAAGTGTTGCACAATGGCCTTGGCGATTCAAAATATCGTCCGTGCCCGCTGCTTCGTAAAATGGTAGCTGCTGGACACCTCGGACGCAAGTCAGGCAAGGGCTTCTACAGCTATTAAGAGCTAGTCAGCAAACACGAAATACACAGCCCCTAACATGCACAACCCTGCCCGCAGGTCGTTGGGCTTTAGGGGCTGGTTCATGTAGAGCACAGAGAACGGGATGAAGATCGACAACGTGATAACCTCTTGAAGGATCTTCATCTGCCCCAAGTCAAGTTGCGTGTATCCGATCCGATTCGCTGGTACCTGAAGGAGATATTCGAACAACGCGATGCCCCAGCTCGCCAGTGCTGCGATATACCAAGGTTTGCTAGCTACGTCCTTGAGATGAGCATACCACGCAAAGGTCATAAAGACGTTTGAGAGAATGAGCAATCCAATCATCTGCATCACTGCTGGCTGAAGGTTCGGCATGTTAGGATACCGGAAAGTTGGTGGTGGGTTGTCGATTGCTATGGCATAATTTACTTCATCGTATCGAGGAATACATGAGCACTCCTACTCCGGAAGAACTCCAAACGATGCATCGCTACTTTGCCGTTGAAAGCAATAATCATGCGTGGCTTTCAAGCATCGCACCTACAGACGAGCGTGATCCACTCGAGATCTTGCAGCATGCGTATGTTTCTGCATACCACTGGTCGAAGGTTGGCACAGAAGTAAACGAGTTTAGAGCTAACATCCTGCTCGCGCATGCACACGCCTTCTGCGGACATGGACAGACAGCGCTAATGTATGTGCAGAGATACCGTGATTATCTCAGCAGGCATGAGGTTGCAGGGTGGGAGCAGGGCTTTGCTGTGATGATTGATGCGCAGGTTGCCCATGTGGTAGGTGATAACGCGCGCCATGCGGCGCTCTACCAAGAGGCAAAGGCGCTCGTTGATGCAACAGAGGATACAGGTGATCGAGAGGTTCTGATGCTCACATTCGTGAACATACCAGCCCCCTGACACTTCGTTAAGCCTTCTTCATTCCAAACTCGGGGTCAACGCGGACCGTTCGCGCAAGGATGAACGATGGAATGGTCGCAATCAGCACCCAGATGAAGAAGTTCGTGTAGCCAAGTTGCGACTGTATCCAACCGCTGAACATTCCTGGTAGCATCATTCCGAGTGCCATGATGCCAGTGCAGAGAGCGTAATGTGCTGTTGAGTGTGTTCCGCGTGCCACGTAGAGCATGTACATCATGTATGAAGCAAAGCCGAAACCGTAGCCGAATTGCTCCAGTGCCGTAGCTGCCGAAACGATGATAATGTTCGATGGCTGATAGATCGATAGTACCACAAACACAGCATCGGGGATGTGGATGATCAATGCCATCGGCCAGATCCAGTATTGTAGCCCCTTGCGCGCGATGGCGAGTCCGCCAAGGATGCCTCCAACAGCAAGCGCAATGATACCCACCGTACCGTATGCGAGCCCCACCTGTTCGGTGGTCATGCCGAGTCCACCCTTGGCTGTGCTATCGAGCATAAACGGCGATATCATCTTCACAAGCTGAGCTTCGCCAAGTCTGTAGAGCAGTAGGAAGGCAAGCGTGAGGCCGATGTTGTCCTTGCGGAAGAATTCGGCGAATGTAGAGAGGAACTCACCAAAGACCTGACCAGAACGTTCAGCAGTACGAGTAGAATCAGACACGGGGCTTGGTAGCGCCCAAAGGTGATAAATCGCAAAGCCGATAAACAGTGCGCCAATGACACCGATGGTGATTGACCATGCAGCAGCTATGTTGCCGCCCAGGCCCAGTATGGAGGCAGTTTCAAGATGTCCGGCGAGCATCACGAGCAGGCCTTGTCCGGCAACCATGGCGATGCGGTAGAATGTGCTTCGAATCCCCACGAAGGTTGCCTGTTGATGGTCATCCAATGCCAGGATGTAGAATCCATCTGCGGCGATATCGTGTGTGGCACTGCTAAAGGCAAGCAGCCAGAACACCGCCAGAGAGTACCGGAAAAAGTCTGGTCCAGGAATTGTCAGCGCAACGCCAGCAAGGGCAGCGCCGATCACGAGCTGCATGGTAACAATCCAGAATCGCTTGGTACGCAGTGCATCGACAAGGGGCGACCACAGCGGCTTGATTACCCAGGGTAAGTAGAGCCATGACGTGTAGAACGCTATGTCATCGTTCGAGATGCCAAGTCGCTTGTACATGATCACGGAGACCGTCATCACGATCACATACGGCAGACCCTGTGCAAGGTAGAGCGATGGAATCCATGACCATGGACTAACACTACGCAAACTCTTTAAACTCATCTAGTATTCCCCCGAATCGATGCATCGCAACGATACGAAGAGAACGCTTACAATCCTGAATCGCGAAGCGCTTCGACCAGCTTGTGTTGCTCGTCTGTGAGAGACATAGGAATCGCTACATGTAGTTCAACAAACAGATCGCCACGAGCCCCTTCCGAGTTATAGACTGGCATGCCTTGTCCGCGTAGACGCAGGATCTTGCCCGACTGCGAGCCAGCCGGCACAGATACTGTGAGCACACCGCCAAGCGTGCGCACATCGATGCGTCCGCCAAGCAGCGCAGTTGTTACGGTGATATGTTCGCGAACCTGGATGTCATCGCCATCTCGTTTGTACCGTGGGTGCTCTTGCACCGTTACTTCAATCTCACCATCGGGAACGCGCAAACGTTGTTTCGAGGCAATTCCTGGCTTGAAGGTTATGTCGACCTTCTTTTCATTGATCGTAAACCTTTTTGCTATTCCTGAAAATGCCTCCTCCAGC
>CANGZU010000067.1 GCA_947458785.1 Ignavibacteria bacterium | reverse complement strand
GGTCTTCGTTGGAGTAGCACGACCATGATAGATGCAAAGGGGCTTGCAGGTCAATGCCACTGCGTACGATTTGCCCCTTGCTTAGATGTATAAGCGGGGTCTCGATGGTGATGTTTGTGCCGGGCTTTGTGCCAGTGCGAATCACTTCTTCGAATGCACGAAAGAACATATCACGACAATCTGGGTATCCACTTGAATCTTCTTCGACAGCACCAATGTAAAGATGGTTAGCTTCGACAACCTCAGCCCAGCTTGTTGCAATTGCCAAAATATTGGCATTACGAAATGGAACGTATGTGTTAGGGATGTTATGTGAATCCGTGGAATGGATTTGGGGCACGATACGTCGTATCTCGGAATCGGGCACGATGTATCGTGCCCCTTTAATCTCGATGTTCCGGTCTGTCAAACTGCTGCCACCGATTGCGGCCAGGTGTGAGATGTCGACAACGAGGCGGTGCTCAATGTTGTTATGATCGCAGATGTCGCGAAAGGCTTTGAGTTCGCGCTCTTGGGTACGCTGACCATAGTTCACGTGCAGGGCGTGAACATCGTGTCCTGCACTGATAGCATGCGCTGTTGTTACGCAGCTGTCCATGCCCCCTGACAATAGAACAATCGCCTTACTCATAAACGTATTTATTTCTTGGATGAACGGGCTTTGCGGATCTTGAGAAGTAGCTCTTCAGTCTCGGCAACATCGGCCTTGGCTTCTTTGCCCATGTCGATTGCGCGCAGAGCCTGCTCTTCTGCGACGTCGTATTGACCCGTCTTGTAGAGCAGTGCGGCATAGGTGTCGACAAACGCCCACTGGCTTGACTCGAGATTCTTCGTTGTTCGCTTCATCGCGTCTGCTGCTTTAACAAGCGATGGATTGTCTTCGCATTTCTCGTACATGTTCCAGGCAAACTCATTGATGCTTGCAGCTGATGCATCGGCTGTCTGCGACATTCTGTCGACAGCATCGCCTAGTTGCTTCCAGTCGCCCGTACGGTTGTAGTACATGGCCTGCAACCGGTCACGCATGGACTCTGCCTCTGCAGGAACCGTCTTCGTGAAAAGGTCTGAGGCCTTTTCGAGAAGTGTCTTGTCCTTCTTTTCGACTGCCGAGTTGAACACCGTCTGAGCATGCTTTTGCACGATCTGGTTGAATTCATCACCATACAATGCACGATACTCAGACTCATGCTCCATGATCCATACTTGCTGAGCTTCTGAAAGCGGATAGCGTGTGATGACGCACCACGAAACCTCGCTGTACTTGTCCTGCTGCTCATCAAACCATGCTTGCACAGTCTTGGCATCAGCGATCTTCTTGTTCTTACCCTTGAGGAATGCACCGCGATGCCATTCAGGGTAACCGAGCTTGAGTTGCGGGCTAATGCCTTTGGCGATCTGGTACTTTGAAGGGTCCGTCATCATCTCGAGTGTTTTGAGCCAATCCTTCGGCTCTTGATAGCCCATGACAGTATACGTTGGCGTACCATCGGCAGCAAAGACCTTGAAGGTTGGGAACGCGCTGATGCGATACTTCATCGCAACGTCTATTCCCTCGCCCGTTTCCATCTCCATTTTTACATTCACAAAGTTTGCATTCATGAATGCAGCCACCTTCTCATCGGAGAAGGTTTCTTTGTCCATCACCTTACACCAGCCACACCAGTCGGTATAGGCATCGAGGAAGATGGGCTTGTTAGCCTGCTTGGCAAGCTCAAGGGCCTCGTCCCAGGTTGTGATGGTCGTGAACTTCACACCATCGGCATATACAACAACAGCACCCACAAGGAGTGCTGTTAGAAATGTTGCGAGTCTACGTGACTTCATGATCATTCTTCCATGACTTCTTTTTCTTTGACAGCAAGAATGTTGTCGAGATCCTTGACATACTTGTCTGTATGCTTCTGGATGTCGTCCTCTCCACGCTTACGGTCGTCTTCACTGAAGTGCTCCGTCTTTTCCGCCTTCTTTAGGTCTTCATTGGCATCGCGACGGACGTTGCGCACGGCAAGCTTTCCTTCTTCGACGATCTTCTTACACTGCTTCACGATGTCTTTTCGACGCTCCTCGGTAAGGGGCGGAACAGATATACGAATGATCTGTCCATCATTCTGCGGCGTTACACCAAGGTTCGCTGCAAGGATGGCCTTTTCTGTCGGACCCAACACTGTGCGATCCCAAGGCTGAATCACGATCGTACGTGCATCAGGAACAGAGATACTTCCGACCTGACCAATGGGTGTTGGCTCGCCGTAATACTCAACCTTTACAGAGTCTAGCATCGAAGCTGATGCGCGACCTGTACGAACCTTTGCAAGCTGACCCTGAACATGGTCTACTGCTTTGGCCATGCTCTGTGATGCTGCATCAACGATATCTTTTACTGGCATGTTAGATGTCCTTTACAATTGTGGCTACTGGTTCACCAAGCATGAGCCTGCGAAGGTTTCCACGTTCGTTCATGTTAAAGACCAGTATTGGCTTGTTGTTTTCAGAGGCCATAGTGATGGCCGTCATATCCATAACGCGAAGGTTTCTGTCCAACGTTTCTTTGTACGAGATCTGATCAAACCGAACAGCATCTGCATGCTTTTCCGGGTCTTTGTCATAGACACCATCAACACGGGTGCCCTTGATCACGACATCTGCCTCGATCTCTACGGCGCGAAGCACTGCAGCTGTGTCCGTTGTGAAGTACGGATTACCGGTGCCTGCCCCAAAAACGACAACGCGCCCCTTTTCCAAGTGGCGCATTGCACGACGTCGAATAAAACCTTCTGCTATCTGTTCCATGCGAATCGCACTGAGCAATCGCGTTGGAACGCCGAGAGATTCAAGAGCATTCTGAAAAGCGAGGCAATTGATCACCGTCGCAAGCATGCCCATGTGGTCGCCGGAGACCTTATCGATCCCCATCTCTTCTGCCTGCATGCCTCGATAGATGTTGCCACCACCGAACACGATCCCGATTTCAATTCCGAGATCGAAGGCTTCTTTGACATCTTCGGCAAATGAGCGCAGCGCAGCTGGATCAATACCATAGTGCTGCTGCCCCATCAGCGATTCCCCGCTGAGTTTGAGAAGAATTCGCTTATAGACCGGTGTCATGTCCACCTCTCGATGGTTGTGCTGAGATTAGATCTTGTCGCCAAGGTTGTAACGAACGAAGGATACTACCTTAACGTCGCCCCCTGCAATCTTACCAATCTCTGCAACAACATCAGAAACCTTCTTGCTTGGCTCCTTAACAAAGACCTGCTCGATGAGCACGTTTTCTTCGTAGAACTTACCAAGCTTGCCCTGAGCGATGCGCTCGGCGATGTCTTCCTTCTTGCCTTCTGCGATAGCTGCCTGCTTGTAGATTTCAAGCTCCTTTGCCAGCGTATCATTGTCTACCTGTGAACGGTCTACAAACGATGGCTGCATAGCAGCGATCTGCATTGCTACGTCACGGAGAAGGGGCTTAGTGGCATCGTTCACTGGGGCACCTTCTACTTCGAGAAGAACAGCAAGACGTGATCCAGCGTGGATGTAATCGGCGATGGCGCCCTTTGACTGGATACGGTTGTATCGACGAAGACCGATCTTCTCACTGAACTTGGCAAGAATCTCGTCGCGAAGGTTCGCAAGTGTCTTGTCACCGATCGATTCCGACCAGATGGCATCTTCTGATGCGATATCCTTGGCAAGAACCGTGTCGCAGATCGCGTTGGCAAATGCTACGAACTCTTCATTGCGGGCAACGAAGTCTGTTTCGCAGTTGACTTCGACGATCGCTGCTGTTGTACCATCAGCGGATGTCTTGGCAATAACAATACCTTCGTTTGCATCGCGATCGGCGCGCTTTGCTACCGAAGCTGCACCGCGCTTGCGGAGCCACTCGATGGCTGCGGCCATATCTCCACCAGCTTCTTCGAGGGCCTTCTTACAATCGGCCATTCCTGCGCCGGTTTTCTCGCGGAGTTCTTTGACGTGTTGTGGGCTGATCATGATGTGGTTTCCGTGAATGTCGTTGATGGATTATTGTTCAGAGCCTTCGCCCTTACCGCCGGCCTTGCGCGTGCGGAGCTGACGGCGGACCTTTGTGTCGTCGCCTTCATTTTCCTTGGCTACTGCTTCACCTGCTGCTGCAAGATCTGCTGCCTTTGCACGTGCGATGTCGCGTCCTTCGCCAATCGCACCTGAGAGTACACCCAGGATAAGCTCAATGGCCTTGATCGAATCATCGTTGGCTGGGATTGGATAATCTACCTGCGACGGATCAGAATTTGTATCAACGATGCCAATGACCGGAATTCCGAGTGTCTTAGCTTCCTTGATCGCAAGGTGTTCCTTCTTGATGTCGACAACAACAAGCAATCCAGGGATGCGCGTCATGTCCTCGATACCACCGAATACCTTGCGCAGACGATCGCGCTCACGGCCAAGCATCAGACGTTCTTTCTTTGTGATCTTCTCGAACGTGCCATCGCTTTCCATCTTATCGATGGCTCCGAGACGCTTAATCGACTTACGAATCGTTGTGAAGTTCGTAAGCATACCACCCAACCAGCGTTCTGCAACGTAGTTCGAACCGGCCTTCCTGGCTTCTGTTTCAACAGCGCCCTTCGCCTGGTTCTTTGTGCCCACAAACAGCACGCCACGCCCCTGAGATGAGATCTCATTGGCCGCATCACGTGCGATGTCGATCAGCATTTGCGTTTTGCGCAGGTCAATAATGTGGATCCCGTTGCGCTCCATGAAAATGAAGCTGCGCATAGCCGGATTCCAACGGCGCGTAAGGTGTCCGAAGTGTGCTCCGGACTCAAGCAGGGCTTCTAAGCTTACTGCTGGCATGGTCTACCTCTTAAGTTGTAGATGGATAAATCCTCTGCATGGTTCGAACCACTGGACTAGGCTTGCGCCCAGCTCCACCAGTGGAATTCCCACACATGTGTTGTTGAATGTCGAGTATTAACGCTTCGAGAACTGGAAGCGCTTACGTGCCTTCTTCTGACCGTACTTCTTACGCTCTACCATACGTGGGTCACGTGTAAGAACGCCCGTTGGACGCAGCATAGCGCGAAGCTCTTCGTTGTATTCGACAAGTGCGCGAGCAACTCCAAGACGGACAGCGCCGGCTTGACCGCTCTTTCCACCACCACGAACGTTCACGAAGACATCGAACTGACCGTTCGTCTTTGTGAGTTCTAGCGGAAGAATCGCGTCACGACGATAGTTCTCGACCGTGAAGTACTCTTCAATCGGGAGACGATTAACGAGTACGTGACCCGTGCCGCTCGTGAGGCGAACTTGTGCTACAGATGTTTTACGACGACCAGTACCTTGATACGTTTTCATAGTTATCTCCGTTACGCCTTCGTTCCAACGTGACGATAAGGCAATGCATACGGCTTTGGTTGCTGTGCCGCATGTGGGTGCTCTGTACCAGCATATACCTTCATCTTCTTGACCATCTGGCGTCCAAGCGTGTTCTTTGGAAGCATGCCCTTGACAGCGAGTTCAACGACTTCTTCCGGCTTTGTCTGCATAAGCTTCGAGAACGAACGCATACGACCACCACCTGGATATCCAGTGTTGTGGAAGTATTCCTTCTGTTCTGCGCGCTTACCTTCCATGACAACCTTGTCTGCGTTGATAACAACAACAAAGTCGCCGCAGTCTACGTGCGGTGTGAACAATGGCTTATGCTTGCCGCGGAGCAGCGTAGCAAGTTGCGTTGCAAGACGTCCAACTGTTAGTCCGTCGGCGTCTACGACCCACCAATCACGCTTGACATCTTGGTCGCGGATAGAGGCTGTAATGTTTCCGTGCTGATTCATGCTTCCTTCCCCGTATGGGGCTCCTATCTCACATTGGTTTTTTCAGAGCTTGCAAACATAAGGGTGGGAGGGTATTAATCCCAAATGATGGTTGCAAAAGAGACGGCACTTTGTGTCTCGATCTCGTCCCAAACATCATAAGCTATGGCCCGCCCCCTACCCACCGGCCTTGCGGCATGAGCAAGCACGGTTGGGGCATACCCACAGACACGGTACTGGTTTCCATGAGCATCGATGCAAGCCCTGTACTGCGCAAGGTTGTTGTCTTCCAAAGCGTTAACTAAAGCCTGGTCGGCAGTGCGGACACCATCTACCAGCATTGACGCTGGAAGCTCGTCGCCAAACTTGCGTCCAATGTGTGCCAAATCCCCACTAATCAACCACAGAACCTTGCGATTTGTTGAGGCAACAAATTCTTGAATCTCACGTGAGATTTTTTCCAGATTCTCTATGTCGAACACCGACTGAGTTACTAAAATCGGGAGAATCTCGAAGGGTCTGCTCCCCCACAGATGCTGCAGCAAGACCACATGGAGCTCGAGTGAGTGCTCCGGCTTGTGCGCGATGTCGGCAAGGGGCTCATGAAATGGATGCTCGATTACGGGCACCACGCCGAGAGGCGTCTCAAAGGGTTTATTGGTAACAATGATCGGGTGGCCGTCCCAATAGTGAGAAGTACCGATCATCACCACGAGATCGGCATCGCTGGACCGTATATGGCTATAGGCCTGACCATACACATGCGGAGCAACCCGAAAATCGATGTGCGGAAGCAGCACCATGGTAGGTGCCGCAGATGCTGGCTCGAGAACTTCTACCTCGAATCCTGCCAAGAATCTTCTGAGCTCATCCGGATCTTGCGGATAGGTGCTGCCAGCACAGATAGGCGGACGCGTCGGGAGTGCATTCCACTCTTCGATTGCCTTCTGACGCAAGGCATCTGCACGGTCCCCCTCAAAGTAGCCCATGGTATCAAGCTCTGCGATGAACATCCGGATCTGCATGATCTCGGGTCCGTCGGTAGCCACACCCGCCAGGACAGCCAGCTGGTCGATCGTTGTCTCACCGTCACACACGCTGAGGATGTCGATCATGTCTACATGCAGCATGATGGGGCCATCGGCAATGCCGAACGGGTCGTGCAGCACGAGATACTGCTCAGCCCCCTCCTGATGCGTGGAGATCTGAACGTCTACGCGAAATGATGGAAGCGTCATTGTCCCAGTGTTCGCTGCAGTTTACGCACTACCCAAACACCGGCCCCACCGCTCACAATGAACAGTGCGGTTGCCACGAGATAGAGCAGTTCACCCGTGAACACGGCTGCGACAATTGTTAGCACAACGCAAATGGTCGTGCTAACGAGGATGATCGTTAACGAAGATGACAGTGATTTGGATGTATTCTTCTTGCTCATCGTTGAGTTCTAATGTTAAAGTTTTCTCGGTAGGATCTGACGTAATCGACGTAGTTCTGAGCCCCTTGCTCAAGCTTGGCACATTCTTCATCCGTTAGCTCGCGTACGATCTTGGCCGGAACCCCAGCAACAAGTGTCCTTGGTGGCACAACAAAGTTCTCGCGAACCACTGCACCCGCCGCTACGATACTGTAAGCACCAACCACAGCGCCATTGAGGACAGTTGCGTTCATGCCGATCTGCGCATAATCTTCCACGACACAGCCGTGCAGAACAGCGCTATGGCCCACTGTTACGCCATTGCCGATAGTAAGCGAATGCGTGTTGCACTGGACATGCAGCATCGCCAGATCCTGAATGTTGGTGCGATCGCCGATGCGTATCTCGTGAACATCACCGCGAATCACAACATTAAACCACACAGAGCTGCCACGTCCGATGTGCACGTCGCCCACGATGATTGAGCCCTGCCCAACGAAAACCGTGGGGTCGAGGGTGGGTGTGATGTTGGCGTATGGGATTAAAGGGGTACGATATATCGTGCCCCTGTTACCCCCGCCGTCCGAATTCTGCTGTTGGTCCATCGTGTTTCCATTGTTCAATGTTGGACATGAGATACACCCGCGCTGCATCGACCTCATTTGGTATGATGCCGTCGAGGATAGCTTCTTCGATCATCCATTTCATGTACCCCAGTGTGCGGCATGGGCCCAAACCACTGAGCTGCATGAGTTCTTCGCCTCGAATGGGGCTTTGAAATGCACGAAGTTGGTCGCGCTCACGCACATCAACAAGTTTAGATTCAACGATGTCGTAGTTGCGCAGGTACTTCGCAGCCCGCGATGGGTTACGCGTTGTGATGTCTGCTCTGCAGAGCATAAAGAGATCATTGATCGCATCGCCTGCTTGAACAGCAAGCCGACGGATGGCAGAATCGCTGACGCCTTCGTCCACAAGTTTCATGGGGCGTTGATGCAAGCGGACTAATGTCTGCACATAATCCAGGTGCTGCAGAGGGAGCTTCATGCGACGAAAGATCTTTTCTTGCCAACGAGCGCCAACCTCTTCGTGACCATGAAACGTCCAGCCAGTGCCTTCTATAAACTTCTTCGTTCTGGGTTTGGCAACATCATGCATCAGCGTTGCGAACCGCAACCATACGTTGTCCGACATCTGGGCAAGATTGTCTACCACTTGTAGCGTGTGCAGGAATACATCCTTGTGCTGAAACTCACGCGAGCCAAGCGCCACGATATCCACTCCCGCGAGGTTGTGCACTTCAGGAAAGATGTGTTTCATCAGACCAGCATCATACAGGATCTTAAGTCCGATACTTGGCTTGGGCGCTGCCATTATCTTGAGAAACTCATCAGAAATGCGTTCCTGAGAGATAATCGTGATGCGGTCGGCCATTGACTCCATTGCATCCAACACAGATTCCTCTACCGAGAACTCAAGCTGCGCTGCAAATCTTGCCGCACGCATCATGCGCAATGGATCATCACTCATGGTCACAACGGGATCAAGGGGCGTGCGCAAAACTTTACGTCCGATATCGTCGGCACCACCAAAGAGATCGACCACTTCTCCGAGGTCATCTACACCTAGGCTTGCAGCAAGTGCGTTCACGGTGAAATCACGTCGGCGCAGATCGTCCTCAAGTGTGCCTTCAACCACGATCGGTTTACGGGAGTCTTCGCGGTACTCTTCCCGACGTGTCCCTACGAACTCAACTTGGTAATCACCAATCGGCACCATAGCCGTCCGGAAGTTGGCGAACTCTACCGTTTTGGAACGGAACACTTTGGCAACAGAGCGTGCGAACTCGAGCGGGTCTCCCTGAACGGTTATGTCGATGTCGGTTCGTGCCCGCCCCATCAATGCATCGCGTACATAGCCCCCTACAACATACGCTGGCGTGCCAAGCTCATGTGCGAGCGCGGCAATGCGCAAGAGCACGGGATCGCTTACATCGATCACGGTCTTAGATGTTGTAGACACAGTGTACTCCGAAAAGGACGCCTAGGCGGTGTATGCTGCTACTTCTTTGATCGCACGAACGCCAGAGCTCCCCTTGTCGCGACGTTCCATTGCAACGAGCGCCGAGGCATAGATCTCTTTCCACGTAAGACCAAACTTCACCATCAATTCTTCAGGTTCTCCTGAACCACCGAAGGAATCCTTGACACCGACAAACTCAATCGGCACAGGGGCGTTCTTCGCTGTACATTCGGCAACGGCGCCGCCCAGTCCGCCATGGACTTGATGCTCTTCTGCTGTCACAACGCAGCCGCACTCGCGCGCTGCTGCCGTAACAGTGGCAAAGTCGAACGGCTTAACGGTATGCACATTTACAACTCGCGCGTGAATTCCCTTCTTCGCGAGTTCCTTGGCAGCAAGGATGCTCTCCCATACCATGGCACCATTAGCGATGATAGCAACATCGTTGCCATCCATGACAACGTTTGCCTTGCCAAGTTCGAATGGCGTATCGGCTGTTGTAAACATTGGTACTGGTGAGCGGCCAAAACGAATGTAGGCTGGACCAACCATTTCGCCCATGGCGATTGTTGCCTTCTTGGCTTCTTCGTAGTCAGCCGGAACGATCATGGTCATGTGCGGGAGTGTGCGC
>CANGZU010000066.1 GCA_947458785.1 Ignavibacteria bacterium | reverse complement strand
TTCGCGCCTGAAGTACACGCTTGCCATTGCGGGCACGCACGGCAAGACCACAACAACGTCGATGTGCGGCCTGGTAATGATGAAGGCAGGTCTGGACCCAACAGTTATCGTGGGCGGACGCCTCAAGGGTCTGGGTGGCACCAATGCTCGGCTGGGCTCGGGAGACTGGATCGTGCTCGAAGCTGATGAGTACGACAGAAGCTTTCTGCAGCTGTTGCCAACCATAGCCGTTGTGACAAACATCGAAGCAGACCATCTTGACATCTATTCAGACCTGGACGACATCAAAGGCGCATTCACCGAGTTTGCCAACAAGGTCCCCTTCTATGGCACAGCCTGCGTATGCCTCGACGATCCCGGCGTGCGCGATGTGATGCCCCTTATCAAGCGGGTAGTAACAACCTATGGCACCACACCACAGTGCGACGTGCGAGCAACCGAGATTACCTACCAGGACAAGCACTCGACGTTTACCCTGAACTATCACGGTAAGCCCCTTTGTCAGATAACTCTAAATGTGCCTGGTGAACACAACGTTCTCAATGCTCTTGCAGCCTGTGCCGTTGCCCTGCAATGCGACGTAGCACCCGAGATCATCGCCGAGGCTCTCTCGGAGTTTGGCGGCGTCTATCGCAGATTCGAGATCAAGGGCGAGCGCGATGGCATTCTCGTGATCGACGACTATGCGCATCATCCAACGGAGATCCTGGCTACGCTCGAAGCAGCCCGTAACGGATGGAAGAGACGTATCGTGGCGGTGTTTCAGCCGCATACCTACACCCGTACGCGTGACTTTTATCGAGAGTTTGCTACCTCGTTTGATAATGCCGACGTTCTGATCCTGACAGACGTCTACCCGGCCCGCGAAGAGCCCATCGAGGGCGTCTCCGGTAAACTTATTTCTGATGCCACCCGAGATGCAGGTCACAGACATGTGCACTATGTCCCACGGCTTGCAGACGTGCCTGCGGCCCTCCGCGAGATCCTCCAAGAGGGTGACATCTTGCTCACAATGGGTGCTGGGGACGTTCACACGGTAGGTTCAGACGTCCTGAACTGACTATTTTTGCAACCCGGTCGTCTAAACTCGTCCGCATTACATCATTGATTTTACGGTTGTTTCATGTTGCATAACGCCATGATGATTCGTCTTCGCATCCTTGCCCTGGCGGCAATCGCCTGCTCAGCAGCGATCTCTGCTCACGCCCAAAAGAAAACGCGTCCATCAAAGCCCGTTGATCAATCCCAGACCGTTATTGCTACGGTTGGCTCTGAGAACATCATCCTGGGTGATGTGGAGCGTGCGTTCCAAAAGAACCTTACGCGCCGTGATACCAAGCTCTCCGCTGTTCCAAAGGATACAGCGCTTGATTTCCTGCGGTTGTATACGAACTATCGCCTCAAGGTTCAGGATGCCCGCGATAGGGGGCTCGACAAAGACTCTGCCGTCAAGGTAGACCTGGCCAACAACCGCAGACTTCTCTCAGAAACATTCTTCTATGACAAGGCCGTTGCTAATCGCCGCGTCGAAGAACTGGCACAGCGCAGACTTACAGAACTCGAGATCGGTGTGATCCTTTGCGCTGTTTCCGATCCAGCAACGCGCGGCTGGGATACGCTTGCTAGCCGACAGAAGGCCGAACGCATCATTGCGCAGATCAAGTCCGGTGCTGAGTTTGATAAGGTTGCCCGTGACTCATCAGACGACAAAGAGACGGCAGCCAACGGCGGACGCCTGCCGTGGATCAGTGGCGGCACGATCATCAAGGCCGTCGAAGATGCTGCCTACTCGCTGCCTGTTGGACAGGTTGTATCAGCTCCGATCTACTCGCGTTTTGGCTACTTCATCGTTAAGCTCTTCCGTTCTGCTCCACGCGAGTCTGTGAAGTTCCGTCACATCCTGCTTCAGCCGAAGGACACGCGCGACAGCTCAGCTACACAACTATTTGCCGACTCGCTGATCAGCATTCTTAAGTCGCCAGCAGCGGCACAGAATGCGGCTCTCGCGGCAAGGGGCTTGCAACCATCAGGAGATGTGTTCTCAGATCTTGCTAAGGCATATTCAGACGACAAGACATCAGCAGCCAAGGGTGGTTACCTCGGAGCCCCGTACACTCGTTCAGGGGGCATGGAGAACAACAACTCGCGCCTCGTGCCGGACTTTGAGCGCGCCATCTTTGATCTCAAGGACGGGCAGATCTCCGGTAAGGTCAATACCCTCTTCGGCACACACATCATCATTCGTGATTCGACCAAGCGTCCAGATCAATACGTGGAGCGTGACGCAGCAAAGCGCTCGTATCGCAGGCTGTATTATGAAGAAGACAAGCGCCTTGTGCTCGACTCTGTGAAGAAGGCAAATGGCTACGGTTGGAACATCGTAAACCTTGCAAAGCTTCTGATCTCGATCGACACAAACCGCAACACACAAGACACACTGTGGCATCGCTCGATCATGGATGATCTGCTTCCGCAGCCGCTCTACAATCTCTCCAAGACAAGTTATTCGGTGCAGCAGTTCGTAGACACCCTGCGCAAGCGCTCAGACCTGCGGGGCTTTACGCTGAACCGTGCCGGCTTTGAGCGTGCGATCAACAAGATGACAGATCCAATTGCACTTGACGAGGCAACAGCGAACCTTGAACGCGACTATCAAGACTTCGCATCACTGATGCGCGAGTTCAACGATGGCATCCTGCTCTTCAAGGTCGAAGAAAAGGAAGTATGGAGCAAGCTCAAGTTCGATACCGTTGATGCACGTGCTTACTACGACACGACCAAGTCGCGTTGGATGACGGAAACGAAGTACGACATCAGCGAGATCTTCGTGCTCAACGATTCGTTATTGTCGGTCATTCAGGGCAGACTTGCTAAGGGCGAAAACTTCTCAGCACTTGCCCAAGAGTATACCCAGCGCGAAGGCATGCGCGACAAGAAGGGCCTCACAAGCGCGATGTCTCCGAAGACGTCGAAGGTAGCACAGCAGATCACAGCAGCAACAAAGGTTGGCGATGTGATAGGTCCGGTCAAGATCGACGCTGGCTGGTCTCTCATCAAGCTTGAAGGTATCGTTGCACCACAGCAGAAGACGTTTGAAAGTGCCATCTCAGAGATTGCTCCAGCGTATCAAGATGCTCTGCAGAAACGTCTGACGGAGAACTGGCTCTCGGGCGTGCGCCAACGTCACCCAGTTGTCTACAATTCCAAAGTAATCGACGCTATCTGGCCTGCAGCTGCACCTGCAAAGGCTGGTAAGAAGAAATGATGCGCTCGCCCCGTTCGATATGGAAGTATGCCATAACAGCGGCACTGGTGCTCAGTCCGTGGGTACAGGCATGTGCCCAAGATGCTGTTGAGGGTATCGTGGCCATCGTTGGACGTGAGATCATCCTCAAGTCCGACGTAGACGGTCAGCTCGAAGTAATGGCCCAGCGCGACCCGCGCATGAACAAGAAGGACCCTTCACTTCGCAAGGCCATTCTGGATCAGCTCATCAACGAGCGTTTGATCGTGACCAAGGCCATCGAAGACAGTGTGGATGTGCAGGATGAGGAGATCACACAGCGCATGGAGTATCAGATCCAGATGCTCGTGCAGCAGTATGGATCAGAAAAGCGCATCGAGGATCTTTATGGCATGAGCATGTCGCGCATCCGGAAGGACTTCCGTGATGAAATCCGTAAGCGTCTGCTCGTTGAGAAGATACAAGGCGAGAAGTTCGGCGAAGTCAAGGCGTCACGTTCCGACGTAGAGGCGTTCTTTACGCGGTACAAGGACTCTATCCCGCAAATCAACGATCGTGTAGATCTCTACCACATCGTCAAGTATGTGACCGCCTCATCGGAGAAGAACAAGGAAGCACAAGGCCTTGCGCTGCGTATTCGTGACTCGATCGTCAAAGGGGGGTCATTTAGCGACTTTGCCCGTCGATACAGCGGGGACCCTGTCTCTGCAGCCAACGGTGGAGACTTGGGTACTGTTGAAAAAGGCAAGTTCGTCCCGGCCTTTGAGTCGGCTGCCTTTGCACTCGAGGCAAACGAGATGTCACAGCCCATCGAGACGCCGTTCGGTTGGCACATCATACAACTGATCAGCAAGACGTCGCAGACCATTACCTGTAGACACATCCTGATACGCGTTGGACAAAGCGACGAAGACCGTGAAGTTGTCAAGAAACAGCTTGCAGACATTCGTGAGCGCGTCAAGAACGGCGAGGATTTCGAGGCACTGGCAAAGAAGTACAGCGAAGAAAAAGAAACCCAAGGATTCGGTGGAGCAATGGGTCAGATCGACCTGCAGCGACTCCCCGAAGACATGCGTAAGTCGATTGCTGCAATGAACGATGGCGATGTTACCGAGCCTTTGCCGTATGCAGCCGACCCAACGAAACCTGGCTTTCACATTTTGTGGCGAAAGAAGTTTCTCAAGCAGCATTTTCCTACGCTGGAAGAAGACTTTAAGCAGCTTGAGCAGATGGCATCGATGGAAAAGCGTCAGCGGCTCGAGCAAGAATGGATTCAGGAGCTCCGCAAGAAACTCTATTGGGAAGTTCGGTAAGCTGGCGTCAATCCGGCATCCGATCACAGAATACGCCCTGTGCCGTAACTTGCGAATGCAATCCCCAACAAAACCATGTTTGCTACCCGATTCTCCCGACTTGTCCTATCGCTCTTCGTCCTTGCCGGTGCCCTGTGGCTCGGCATCGCTGTGGCGCGCCTTGCAGTTGGCTACGACGCGTTCATAACCGGCACGGTAATGCTGAAGTCAAAACTCAGTCAACCAGTCCTTCTGCAGACGATTTGGCTGTACACTAGCCTTGGCATGTGGACAACGATCGCATTTGGCGTTACCTCTGTTATGGGGCTATGGGTGATTTGGCTCGTTCGCTCTTGGTTCAAGCGCCATGGTTGGTTGCTTATGTCGGCCATTCTCTTTGCAATCATGATGCCCGCACAGGCATTTGTGATCGACGCCGACCTGCTCCTATGGAGCTTCTTCGATTACCATACGGGGATGCCCCTTGCCCAGCCTGGTGAGATCATCAATGTCTTCACATCTCGATTCTCAAACCAGGCCATTGGGATAACAACATCGCTTGTACTGCTTTCCGGCTTTACGCTGGTACTGTTCACAACGATGCGTCCTCTTCACAACAACACGACCGAAGAATGAAAGCCGATAAGCTTCTCGAAGAACTCACGACACTTGCCAAGTCACTTGACTACTCCGTGCGGCGCGAACAGGGTACCTTTCGGGGTGGAGCGTGTCTTGTCAAAGAACAGCGTCTCATTATCATTAACCGCTCAATGCCCCTCGAAGCTGCCTGCGTGATCCTTGCCCGCGCAATGTGCCAATTCGTGCCGGAAGACATCTTCGTCAAGCCCGCCGTGCGCGAGATCATCGATCGTGAACGTGCCTGGGTTGCAGCGCATCCCGATGTGACATTTGAGCCAACGTCGAAAGAAGCTGCGTGACCAAATACGCCACAGTTGCGCTTATCGGGCGCCCAAACGCTGGTAAGTCTACGCTCATGAATGCGATCATGGAGATGCATCTGAGCATCGTGACGAACAAACCACAAACAACTCGGCGAAGAGTACTCGGCATCGATACCAAGGATGACACCCAGCTGGTGTTTCTCGACACCCCCGGGATTCTGAAACCCAAGTATCGTCTGCAACGCTCCATGATGGGGTTTGTGGATGAAGCACTCGACGAGGCAGACATCATCTGCGTCGTTGTGGATACACCAAAGGCCATCGAACGCGGGAACATCCTAGACCCCATGTGGGCTGGCATCATCGAAAAGCGGAAACGTCCGACGGTTCTTGTGCTTAACAAAATGGACGCCGTCAAGATCCGTAAGGAAGCGTTGCCACTCATGGAGCAGGCTCGAGAGAGTGGGCTCTTTGCCAAAGCCATTGCGGTCTCTGCGCGCGACAACAAGTACGTCGAGGATCTCATGGGCATGCTCCGAGAGATTGCACCTGAAGGCCCCTTTCAATACGATACCGAGATCGCATCAGACCAAACAGACAGGTTCTTCGTCGCTGAATTCGTGCGCGAAGCTGTTTTCAAGCAATTCACCGAAGAAGTTCCCTACGCAACAGAGGTGATGATCACCGAATTCAAGGAGCGTGAAGGGGGCAAGTGGTACATCTCGGCCGACGTGATCGTTGAGCGTGAGAACCAAAAGGCCATTTTGATCGGCGCGAAGGGGGCAGCCCTGAAGCAGGTTGGATCAGCCGCGCGCAGCACTATTGAAGCGCACCTGGGATTCCCGGTGTTTCTCGAATTGTATGTCAAAGTTCGCAGTGACTGGCGCAACGACCGCGCGCAGCTTGCAAGCATGGGATATTGAACGAAGTGTTGTACGACATGAACCACCGCATCATCATTGTCGCCATCTGTCTGAGTGTGCTCGTGTATGCAAGCTCCTGCTCAAGTAGTGGTGGCTCAAGCGCAAAGAAGTCTGTCGACGACATCTTCGATGCCGGCAAGAAGTCATTTGATGATGGGAACTACCTCGATGCTCAGACTCAGTTTGATGTGATCAAGCTGCAGTATCCTGCCTCACAGTATGCTGATGATGCACAGTACTATACTGCCGAGATCAACTATCAACGCGGTGAGTACATCATGGCGGCGTTCAACTATAACCAAGTACGCCGATCATATCCATCGAGCGAGTTCGTTCGCGATGCAATGTTCAAGGCCGCACAATGTTATGAGAAGATTGCCTTACCAGCCGATCGTGACCAAGAGAATACGCGAAAAGCAATACAGGCCTACACGGATTTCCAGGCGTTGTTCGTGCGTGATTCGTTGTCGCTGGAAGCCTCTAAGCGCATCCGTGAACTTCGAGATCGTCTTGCAGAACGCTTCTGGTTGATCGCTGATCACTACTTGCTCACGCTATCACGCAAGGCAGCAATGATCCAGCTTGATGCCATCATCGATGAATATCCAGATACGAAATGGCTCGAGTCTGCTCTAGTGAAGAAGATCGAGCTTCTCGTAGATCTGAACCGCACCGATGAGGCTCGCACAACCATTGCTACGTTCCGACGATTGATTAAACAGCCACAACAGCAGTCGGTTGTTGATGCTATTGAACGAGGACTCTAAATGAAGACACCATCGCAAAGTCAGGTCGTTATGACGGAGCTTGTGCTCCCGAACGACACAAATTATCTTGGCAATCTTCTTGGTGGCCGCCTGATGCATTGGGTCGACATCGCCGCAGCCCTGAGTGCGATGCGCCATTCCGGCAAGGTATGCGTTACAGCATCAGTTGACCAGATCACGTTTGAAGAGCCCATCAAGCTTGGGCATGTGGTGCATATCACGTCGATCCTAACGCGTGCCTTTAAGACCTCGATGGAAGTCTATGTTCAGGTCGAGCGCGAAGACCCCCTTAACGGTACACGTACGCGCACATCGGATGCCTACTTGACCTTTGTTGCAATAGACCAGTATGGCAAGCCCCTTCCCGCGACCGAGCTTGTGCCCGAGTCGGAAGAAGACCGTCATCGCTATGAAGAAGCGGCGATGCGACGCGAGATTCGCCTGCGCGCTCGCGAGGCCATGAAGGCACGTCGGGGATGATCGGTCGGCTCATCGTCGCACTGCTGCTGCTCGGCACAATCGTGCGTGCCCAGGACGGCGATGTCACACTTCGCATGATCCGGAGTTACGGGGCGAGCGATGAACGGCTTCCGCCAATTATCATCCTGAAGTCAACAGAATCCAACGACGTTGGATCTGACTTTGTGACAGTCGAGTTTGATGTTGCCTCGCAGTCAATACCCAACCTCTATGCACGCATCATGCACTGCACGGCGGACTGGCAGCCCTCCGACAATGGATTCTTGAATGACGTGACCAATCGTACCAGCCTTGTTGATTGGTCCATTGCCCCCGAGCGTTCCAAGTACACGCGCTATCGCGGGAAGATGGTCTTTCCCAATCCACAGACCACAATCCGCTTTTCGGGCAATTGGAAGGTTACGCTCTACAATCTCGATAACGACTCCGTGATCGGCGAAACAAAGTTCTTTGCTGTTGACGTGCGAGCATCGATGCGGTTTGCCTTCATGACAGATTTCTATCAGCCAAGATTTCAGGTATCGTCGATCGCCTACACGATCGAAGCGGGTGTATCGGACCGCACCAGCACGCTACTCACAACGAATCTTCACACACTTGCGCTCTACCGCAATCATCGATGGAACGAACCGTTTTATGCCAGTGAGCGACTCATGTCCGTTCGTAACCCAAGCGGCGTTGGAAGCAACATCATCGGGATGGTCCAGAGCGGCAAGATCTTTCGTCTCGAACGCATACCAGCACAGAACGAGTATCGCGTGCTCGAACTCACAGACATGGCCCGGTATCCATTTGTAGGCGCGCCGGTCAGCATGCCCCTTTCAGACATGCGGAGAAACGGGACGTTCATCGAACGGGCTGATGACGGAGCGATGACCACCCGCGGCATCGTTGGTGCCAACGATGAGTTTGTCCCTGTTGAGATATTGCTCGATCCCAATCCTGGCGGCCTAAGCCGTGAAGATGTCTTTGTTGTTGGATCGTTCAACAACTGGACACCCGATAAAACCTGGATGATGTGGTACGACGAATCCATGAACCTCTATCGGCTTCGCCAGTGGTTCCGCCGCGGCCGTCACAACTACCTCTATGCTACGGGCCGCCTAAATGCCGACACCGAGCAGATCATGGATCTCAGCTTCGAAGAGTTCGAAGGCAACACCGCCTCGGCGAACAACTCCTTCATCGCCTTTGCATACTACCGCGAACTAGACTATGGCGGTTATGATGGTATCGTGGCTGTAGGAAGCAGCACGATGTATCTGGGGAGATAGTTGCCAATTACGAATTACTAATTACCAATTACCAATCACCAATTACCAATTACGAATTACTAAATACTAATTACTGATGGTCGTTCCTGCGGAAGCGGGAAAGACGCACGCTACTCGCTGTTCGGCACTCGCTGTTCGCTGCTCGCTGTTCGCTGTTCGCTGCTCGCTGTTCCCTACTTTTGTCCATGTCTCGTAAGCAACCAAACACAGATCCCACTCGGATGGACGATGATATTGACGCATCGCTCCGCCCCCTTTCGTTTGATGACTTTACGGGGCAGCCGAAGATTGTAGAGAACCTAAAGATCTTTATCGCTGCCGCCAAGGGGCGTGGGGAAGCGTTAGACCATGTGTTGTTGACGGGTCCACCGGGGCTGGGCAAGACTACTCTATCGCACATCATCGCCCGCGAGATGTCGGCACAGATCAAGATCACGTCGGGTCCGGTGCTTGAAAAGCCTGGAGATCTTGCTGGACTGCTAACGAGTCTCGACGAGAACGACATTCTCTTTATCGACGAGATTCACCGTCTATCTCCGGTTGTTGAGGAGTATCTCTACTCTGCAATGGAAGACTTCCGACTCGACATCATGATCGACTCGGGTCCGGCGGCACGTTCTGTGCAACTTGCCATCCCGCGCTTTACGCTGGTTGGCGCTACGACACGTCAGGGATTGCTCACTGCCCCCTTGCGTTCGCGCTTTGGCATCACAAACCGACTTGACTATTACGATGCCGCAGAGCTCGCCCGCGTTATCACGCGTAGCGCGCACTTGCTTGGCGCAGAGATCGATCCCGAAGGGGCGAAGGAGCTTGCTCGCAGGGCGCGGGGTACCCCGCGAATCGCCAACAGACTTCTTCGACGCACACGCGACTTTGCAGATGTAAAGGGTACTGGCGTTATCACACGTGACATTGCGCGTATTGCCCTTGAGGCTCTCGAGGTTGATGAGTTCGGATTGGACGAAATGGATACACGCGTGATCCTGGCATTGATAGAGAAGTTCGGTGG
>CANGZU010000065.1 GCA_947458785.1 Ignavibacteria bacterium | reverse complement strand
GATGCTCTCGGCTGTACTCAGACAGCAGAGGTAACCGTTGCTGTTCGTGATACGATTCCGATACGTCTGATTGCTGGGAGCATCACGGCATCAGCCGGAGAAGACAGCATCGGCATCCCCGTCTTTGTGGAAGTCCCCGCAGATGTCATTCCGTTGCACATTGATGATTTCCGAGCGACACTTGTGCACGACGCTACGGCGTTCTTCCCTGCGACCTCTGAGCGCGGATCACTGCGCACCTCTGTGCGCGGCACTGATCGGCTATCGCATATCCGTATCGAGCACATGGACATCATTTCCTCACGTCAAAAGATCACCGAGATCCATGGCCTCGTGCTCGCCGGTCGAACAGTCAATACACCAACAACGTGGGAAAACGTTGAGTGGTTTGCTGAGCATTGTCCCAACATGACCATGCGCTCTGGCGTTCTCTTCATCACCGGATGTAACCTACTGGGTCGACTACTACGAAGCTTCTCAAAGCCAGTTGTCCGTGTGGTACCTAACCCACGTGATCGAACCATCGATGTTACTGTTGAGGCAACAACACCGGGCGAGTATGATGTCCGCCTCATTGGTCTCGACGGAAGCACCCTCTGGCAGCAGCATATCGTGCACACAGCAACTGCCGAGCAACATTTTCGCTACAACGTCAACATGATGCAGGCTGGCCAGGGTGTCTATGCCGTCACTGCAACGAGCGCAGGCGAACCCCAATCATTCCCCGTGGTTTGGATGCCGTAACTCGACGCGCGAGCCGTAATTTTGCGCATGTTTTTTCACCACGTTGTGTTGGTCGCAGTCGCACTGCTACCGCATGTTGTTACAGCTCACACGTTCTCGGTTGATTCATCCAATGCCAGACATAGCACCGATAGTCTGCGTGTTATCCAAGCCAATCAGGTTGTTGTAACAGGAACGCGAAACGAGATACGCCTCAAAGACTCCCCTGTACGTGTCGAAGTTGTAGGTAAGGAACGCATTGCTAACACAGCCATGGCGCATCTTGGCGATGTGCTCAAGGAGCAAACCGGCCTCATGCTCACTGGAACCGTTCGCAATGGTATTCAGATGAATGGTTTGGGCCCTGACTACACATTGATCCTCATCGATGGACAGCCAGTGATTGGACGAGTTGCTGGTGTACTTGATCTTACGCGGCTTTCCATCGGCAATGTTGAACGTATCGAGATCGTCAAGGGGCCGATGAGTAGCATGTACGGGAGCGAGGCACTCGGCGGTGTGATAAACATCATTATAAAACGACCAGACAACGGTTTACATGGAAGTGCTCTTGCTCAGTATGTTTCACGTGGCCCTGCTGAAGCGCGTGCTGAGCTCGGATATGGATCCGATAGTCTCGAGCTCTCAGGGTTTTTGAACTACAAACAGCAGGCCCCATTCAGCCTACTCTCCGACAACCAGCGTATCCCGTATGCCGGATACGAAGACGCAACAGCGCAGGCAAAGCTACAGTGGCGATTCAGCAAGGGTTGGAAGCTTACATCATGGCTACGGGGATTCCAGTCGGCATCGAACGGTACATTCATCGAAAGTGTTGCCGGCCAGATCGCTCAAAACTCCGGCAGCGTTGAACAGTCTGATCTCTCAAGTACAACGAGTATCGAGTATGCCCTTGGTCGTGCACGTCTGAACATGACGGCGTATGGATCTGTCTACAACGAGCGCTACAACTTTGATACGATCCAGGGCGATGCTGGATCGATCGATGACCTGCGAAGACGCATTGGACGTCTGTATGCCCAGTACGACGTTTCGTTCAATGTTTCCAATCGCCTGATGGTAGGCGGCGAGTTTATCTATGATGACATCTCTGGTTCACGGTATCGGGATTCGATAGGATCAACTCCTCTCTATCGAACCGGTGTAGCATTCGCACAGTGGGAGGGTCTACCTACGTCGTGGATTTCGTACGTGCTGAGTTGTCGATATGATGACAATTCGGTTTTTGGCTCTGCACTAAGCCCTCGGTTCTCTCTGCTCTGGAAGCCGAATCATCATGTTCGAGCATCTACCAGTATCGGATCTGGGTTTAAAGCACCTGATTTCCGCCAGCTCTTTGTGACGTTCTCAAACCGTTTGACTGGCGCAGGGTATGACCTTCTTGGGGCGCAGCGCTTGGGCAATACGCTAGTGCCAGAGCGAAGCCTTTCGTACGACGTTAGCCTGCGTTATGAAGATGGTCATCGAGAGCTGAGCTCCTCTACGGCCCTGCTCTACAACGCAGAGGTCAGAGCATTTCGAAATGACCTCGAGAATCTCATCGAGTTCTATTATGTCCGATCGATCAATGGACGTGACGTGTATTCGTATCGCAATGTTGCACAGGCCTATACGCAGGGTGTCGAGGCGAACATCACACTTGCGTTGGCTCATGAGCCCCTTGGCCTGTTCACGATTTCAGGTGGATATCAGTTGCTTGATGCTGCTGATGTTCAGGTGTTGAATGCAATCGAGAACGGTACCGCAGGATACATAGACCGCGCACTTACGCGGCAGCAATACAAGGGGCTATGGGGACGCTCGCGAAACAGTGGGACGTTGCGCCTGCAATACGACACTCCAGACAAACGGACCAGCATCAATCTGCGCATTCAGTTTATTGGTCGTTTCGGAGATGAAGCGCTCGACAAAAATGGCTTTGTGATCTCGAATCCGCCCCGTAAAGTATTGGATCGCGATGACGAGTACGTGGCCGGTTACAACGTGGTCAACCTCTCCTATACCACGACCGTTGATGTCGGGAGTCAGGAGATAAAACTGGGTGCAGGGATACAAAATGCACTCGACGTTGTTGCACCTGTGCGAATACCAGGTCTTGTCGGACGCCAGATTTACCTTCAGACGTCGATGCAGTTTTAGACTGGCTTGAATCCCTCAAAGGCCTGACGGCAGGCATTGCAGTAATGCAGAGATCGGCACAGTGTTGGTCCAAATGGACTCTTCAGCGTTGTGTTATGCGAACCGCAATACGGACAAGCAACATTGTTAAGTACTTCTAGCTCGAGAGCAAGCGTGTCAAACGGTTCTGGCGGTGCTAGGCCATGCTTGAGCAGTGCTGCTCGCCCCTTCTCCGTGAGTCGGTTGGTAGACCACGGAACATCGAAGTTTACATCAACAACAACATGCTCTACGCCCAGACCACGCACGGCTTGTTCGACATCGTGTTTCATCACGTCGATGGCAGGACATCCGACAAAGGTTGGCGTCATGACCACGCGAACGCTATTGTCATTCAAAACCTGAACATCGGTTATGATGCCCATGTCGACGACTGAGATCGCAGGAATCTCTGGGTCGGTTACGCGTTCGATCGCGTGAATGACATCTTCTTTCGTCATACTCACCACTCTGCCGAAGGGTCAATGCGGTAAACTTCGGTCATCTCGGTAAGCAACGGCTGCAGGTGTTCCGTGTGATATCCCTTGCGACCGCCGTAGACAGGGTCTACACCAGTCGGAATCTCCAGTGTTGCCTCGGTAAGCGTTGGCGTTACAAACGAGAGCCACTGCTGATAGATCTCAAGTTCCCCAACAAACACGCCGTCTGTGATCAATGCCTGATCTGCATCTGACGGCTCGAACATACCGAGCGCATATGGCCAAGCCTCACGAAGCGCGGATTGCATCCGAGCATGCGATTCTTCGGAGCCTTGAGCTCCAAGCTGCTTGACCCATGTCTGTGCGTGGTATAGGTGGTACTTTAGTTCACCTCGAATCTTGAGTGCAAGTTTGGCAAGGGGCTCAAAGGTACTCTGCGTTAGTGCAGTCCACCGGACGAATTCCGCAGCATCTGCGAGAAAGTGGCGCATGAGTGAGAAATCATACTCGCCGTTGGGAAGCTCCACGAAATGACAACACTTCATCGCCGATTCATTGCGCATAAAGGCCTGTGTATCAGGCTCTGGTTCGCCAAAATGCTCATGCATGATCGCGTACAATGCTTGTGCATGTCCAAGCTTGTCTTGCGCAATCGATGAAAATGCGATATCCTCTTCGAGCAAGGGTCCAAGGCCTGTCCACTCCGAATGACGGTGAGCAATGATCAGCTCATCATCAGCCATGCGAAGCAAGAGGTCTTTACAGGCAGAGGCATTCATTGGTTCTGTCCTTCTTGTTGCTGTTTCTTGAAGGCCTCAACCTTGTTGCGAACCATATAGGCCCCAACATCACGGTAGGTCTTTTCGGGTGTCGTGGAAAAAACGTCTGCATCGGCCGTAGCCATTGCAACAATGTCGCGGGTATTGACCACCCACAGATTCACTGTCTGCCCCCTTCGTGCAAACTGTTCTTTCGCCATCAGAATGGCCATGTCGGCGTTGGGTGCATGCACAATTCCAACGTGCACATGATGTGCACCAGACTTGGCTTGATGAAAGACTTCGAAGGTTTGGAACTGATCGAGCTCAGGCTTTGGCTCGAGCTCAGGTGCAGAATCAGCGTCAATATTCATCCGCGTAACACGCGGATCGAGCGAAATCATACGTGCCATGGGCGCAAACTACGAACTTATTGGACGACTATGACTGGATAAGTAGCGATATGCCCATCGGCATCATCGACACTCAGCAGGTACATTCCTGTTTGCACACCGCTAACCTGTAGGGATACTTCCTGTGCCCCTTGCTCAGATTTGTAGACAACCTCGCGAACAGTATCTCCGTGGGCTGTCTGCAGGCGTACACGAATCTCCCCCTCATATCCCGAAGGCGGGGTGAGACCTAGCTTCAGTACCGTAGCAGCGGGCACAGGAAATGGAGCTCGTAGACGCCAAGCGCTACCCGCTCTGTAGATCGTTGTGTGCACATCGATATCGCAGAGGGCTTTACCCGTGAGCTCGATAGCATCGCCTTGCGTTTCAAATGGGACGATGACAGCAGAACATGTATCCTGGATAACGAGTGTATCACGAATCTTGCCAAGATCCTGAGCAGATGCACACACTCGAATGACAGCCGTAGCGGCTGGCAGGATGGCCACAGGAAACTGACTTTGCGGAGCTGAGAAATAGACATTTCCGACGAATCGTGCTTCTGGAATGATGAGGCTTTCCGTTGTCGAACGATTTCGCACGAGTAGGTCTCTGCACACCAGTTCACCTACTTCGTGAGATATGAGCGTGACAACGCCAGGCGAGCCAGCATCAAACTGTATCTCTGTTTTGTTACGCGTATTGAGCACGGTTACTTCAACAGTGTCACTGCCACCGACACAGCCATTTCGATCAGCCACGGTAAGAAAGTACCGTCCACTGCTGGAGACTCTAATCATTGAAGATGTCGCACCAGTGGACCACGCATATGTCGCATACGGCTCCGACGTGCTTAACTGTACTGTATCGTCCAGGCACATAACTACGCTGCGATTAGCTGTGATTGTTGGACGAGGATTCTTGTTTACAACAATGCTCAAAGCTGGCGTCGTTGTCGTACATCCCGCACTGTCGATGATGGTGCATGTATACGGACCACTACCCAGAACAACGATCGATGTCGTCGTATCTCCGGTGTTCCAGCGTAGACTGCGGACTGGGCCGTTCACCGTAAGTGTCACGGAGTCCCCTTCACAGATTGCGGTCTTAGATGCAGTGATTATCGGTCTGAATGCGCTCTTTGCTAGCAGACGTATAGTGTCTGCAACAAAAACACATGTCAAGGAATCGTACGCACGCACTATGTATGTTCCCGTATCGCGGAGCACACGCCCAGTTGCAACAACGTTGTCGTTCCATCTATACTCACCAAATGGACCTCGCGCTTCGACATACAAGGAATCACCCGGGCAGATACGTACCACTGGCTCTGGTGGCGTGATCGTGATCGAAGAGTTGCTGGAGTTAAAGTTTGACCGATAGATACCTTGTCCAACTGCCCATCCAAGAGTGTCGTTGATGAAGTATACATCGTCGATGTTGCCACGAATACCACAGTTACGAAGAGTCCAAGACCTTCCTGCGTCTTCTGTATAGAGCACGGTGCGATTATCGCCAACGCCCCACCCTACCCTTTCGGTGAGTAGGAATGTACCAAACATGTTTTGTCTTGTTTGAAACTCGTCCCAAGAGACACCACCGTCTCGACTAAAGCGAAGCGAACCAACGTTACGCGCTTGGCCATCACAATCTTGACCGGACGTTGGCAAAAGTATTGAACGCCCAGCCACTGCTATCTCTTCTGTCCAGTATCGAGGACCTGTGTATGAGAAGCGATACCATGTGCGCGCAAAGTCCTCAGTGCGCCACAAAACACCGCTACTCACGGCCCAGCCTGTACCATCATCATAGAGTAAAGCATCACTGAGTCCACTTTGCAGCTCGTTACCATAAAACACGGACCATGTTCGTCCTCCATCAGACGTGCGATAGAAAGCTTGCCGGCTGCTAGCACATCCTCCAACGAGATAAACACCTACGCGATCATTGAGCCAATACGAGCCCCATCCCTTTTCTTGCACCATGGGAGTTGGGGTAATGTCGATCCAGCTTGCACCACCGTCGTCGGATCGAAACACGCCACCCTGTCCTGACGTAAAACCGGTTTGAGGATTAACAAACTGGACATACTCGAGGAAGGCTCCCGGAATCGTGAATCCACGCCACGTTCTTCCCGCATCGGTTGTACGAACAATATGCCCCTCCATACTGCAGGCCCAGCCTAGATCAGGATTGGACGGTAGGAAGAATACATCAAGGTAATAACCATCAGCATATGGCTGTGGAATCTGTACTTCACGCCACTGCGAAAAAGCAGTAGAGGAGCAGCAACAGATTACAGCAACAGCGAGGATGGTATTTCGAATGCTGGTACGCATAGTTCTTGTTCAACGTTTTGAGGCCGGAATTGTTTCCATAGCAACATAAAAAAAGGGGACGCACAAATGTGCGCCCCCTTAAAGAGAAATTCTCTTGTAAAGTCTTATTGACGGACTACGCTAACAACCCATGTATTGTTGCCAGAAGTAACGGCAACATTGTATACACCAGATGAAAGGTTCGTCATGTCGATCGATGTACCGAACGCTGCACCTGATGCAACTTCGTTCATCGAAAGAACACGTTCGCCAAGAGCGTTTGTGATGTCAACACGTACAGTGCCTGTAAGAGCAAGTGTAGTTGCGAGTGTAGCGCGACCGTTTGTTGGGTTTGGATAGACAGTCATAACTGACTCACCAGCAACCACATCTTCGTTTACACTTGTGAATACAACTTCAAATTCGTCTGATGTTGATGTGCAACCAGGAACCTTAACAGTTGCTGTGTATACACCAGGCATACCGACGCGGTACTGGCTTTGATCAGCACCTACGATTTCGGCACCATTGCGGCTCCATGACCAACCGTCAACATTCGTTGATGTTGTCTTCGCTGTGAGGACATCGCCTTCGCGAGAAATCATAGGCTTGCCAGGTGCTTCGTTAACAACAACCTTAACGACTGTTGAAGCTACTGGGCAGTTAGTTGCCTTGTCGATGACTGTAACGAAGTAGTCACCGGCTTCTGTTACCGTGACTTCTTGTCCATTTGCACCGTTTGACCATACATAGGCGTTGAAACCGTCGTTAGCAACAAGCTTCACCGCACCACCTGTGCAGAAAGTTGTTGAACCTACTGCTGTTACAACTGGCTTAACAACTGGAGGTGTCTTAACACCAACTGTGTCAGATACACCAGAGCAACCAAAGATGTCAACAACTTGGCAGAAGACTGTGTCAGTTGCCTTAACCACGATCGTACGCTCTGTGCCGTATGAGCCACCGGCAAGCAGACCAACCCATGAATATGAAGCATAGCCAGCTGGAGCTGAAATCACGACACTGTCTCCAGCGCAGAAGTTAGCATTGCCAGTAACTGTGAGCTTTGGTGTTGGAGCTGGGTTAACTGTTACGTCAACTTCAGCTGAAGTACCTGTGCAACCATTGTTATCTGCTACTGTTACTGTGTAGTTACCTGTAGCTGCTGCAGTGATTGATTGTGTTGTTTCGCCAGTTGACCAACGATAAGCGTTGAAGCCAGCTGGAGCTGTAAGAACAACACTACCACCTTGGCAGAATGTTGTTGGACCGCTGAGAGCAATTGTTGGCTGTGGGCCAGCAAGAACGTTCAGTGTTACAATGTCAGATGTATCTGAGCAACCGTTTGTATTTGTTACGATACAGTAGTACTGACCTGACGTGCGAGCTACGATGCAACGAGCTGTTTCGCCTGTGTTCCATACGTACTTCGTGAAGCCGATAGGAGCGCAGATGGTGATGTCGCCAGTTGGGCAGAATGTTGTAGGACCAGAAACACGAAGTGTAGCAGCTGGAAGCGCGTTGACAGTAACTGCCATTGCATTCTGAACTGTGCAACCAAACGCGTTTGTTTCAGACACCGTAAGTGTTGCTGCACCTGGAAGAGTCCATTCAACAGCTACGTTTGGTGTGCCTTGACCAGCACGGATGAAATTACCGCCTGTGAGGGCCCATGAGTAAGAATTACCAGGGACGCCATTTGTGCTGTAGTTCTCAACTGTGTTCTGGCAAGCGACTGCAGCTCCGACAACCTTTGGCTCTGGGAGCGGGTTGATCGTAACGTTCAACGTACCTGTGTTTTCGCAACCAAAGCTTGATGTGTGCTTGAGAGTAATGGTACCAACAGTTGTCGAACCACCGCTGTTGTTCCATTGTACTGTGATCGTCGGTGCTGTAGAGCTACTTGTGATTGTTCCGCCTGTGACAGTCCAAGCATACGCGATCGTTCCAGAACCAGCCGTCTGTGCTGGGATGCTGCTAGAATACGTAGCTGTGTTGTTTGTTGGCGGATTGTCTGTCAAGTCCGTTGCGCAAACAGATGCTGGACCGCTGATAACTGGTGTAGGAGGTACCGGACGTACAGTTACGCCTTGACCCATTGTGCTATTACACGTGGCTGGGAGAACGTCGATCACGCCTTCTGTAACCTGCACGATACCATTGTTCGTGTTCGGCCACACTGGAGCTGCCCATGAAACCCGTACTGTGTTTGCAGCGATTTGTGTGAATGTTCCACCAATAACTGACCAGCTGTATGAGTTACCAGAATTAAGCGTCGTTGTGTAGTCATGCTGAATGTTTGAGCATGGGCTCAATGTTCCTGTTACGACTGGCAATGGTGTTGCACGGATGTTGATCGAATCAAGATCCGTTGTTACACATGCTGAACCAGGAACTGATTCGCGACAAGCAACCGTACCTACACCAGAGTTACCCCACTGAACAGTGATGGCACTCGTGTTCTGACCCGAAAGGATTGTTCCACCTGTAACTGTCCACTGGAACACATTACCTGGCGTTGCACCTACCAAGTATGAATGTGTCGAGCTGGCACAAACAATACCTGGGCGGCGGGTTGATGGGTTACCATAACCAGTGCCCGACTGAACATTCGGTGTTGGAACTGGATTTACGATGACGGTTGCAGACGCAGTAGCGCTACAAACACCACCGATTGCTGTCTCTGTGACGGATACAGTTGCGTTACCTGTTTGGATCCAGCGAACATTGATAAAGTTGGATCCCGGAGGAGCGCCACCAATGTTTACCCAGTTAGCTGCTGGTGTGATATTCCACACGTAGTTGCTACCGGCAACTGCTGGTGTTGAGTATGTATGCTCAGTGTTGATACACACAACATTTGGTCCACCAACGGCTGGTGTCGGCGTACGACTAACAGCAACATTGTTTGTTGTAGCTGTCACAGTTCCAAAGTTGTTGCGCGTAATCGTGAGCGACTGATTGCCCTGATTCTGCCATTGTACTGTGATCGATGGCGTACCGTTACCGGTGACGAAGAAACCACCAACAACAGTCCACGTGTACCCAACACCGCCACCAACACCGAGGTTTTCAGTGTTGTACGTGACCTGCTGGCCTTCGCATGCCTGATTGACATTGCCGGCTGGCGAAGCACGATTGATCGATTGCGCCGACACATATGACAGCGTACCG
>CANGZU010000064.1 GCA_947458785.1 Ignavibacteria bacterium | reverse complement strand
TCAGCGCCCGTACAATGGAACATAGCAGACTTTCGTGAACGCCATCCCGTTCCAAGTGCAAAGGCACAGCAACATCCAATGATGTTGGCCCACAACAACATTGCTCCCCTCGTATGGGGTATCAACGGCAATGCGTTCGCAGCGATGAACCTTGTGCGCGCAACTGGTATGTGATTACAGGATGTCTTTCTTCGCAGACTTGAAGATCTCTTCTGCCTCCCGACGTTTATTGACATTGAGTTTCGCATAGATGTTGCGCACATGCGTTCTTACCGTGTCGATGCTTACGAAGAGATCAGAAGCGATTTGTTTGTACTGCCGTCGCTCAGCAATCTTCTGAAGGACCTCATACTCGCGCTCTGTGAGGTCCTTCAGTTTGTTGGGCTTGGGAAGAGAACCTAGGTAGTCGAGTATAATACGGGCTATGTGACTTGTCATCGGCGCACCGCCCTCATGGATCTCCTGCAGCGCGTCAAGAAGACGTGGCACCTCGGTGGTCTTTAACAGGTAGCCTCTTGCCCCTGCAAGAACAGAAGCCCGGATTCGGTCGTTGTCTTCGAAATTCGTGAGCACCAGGATCTGCCCTTGTTCATTACGCTTTCGGATATGCGATATACCATCAATGCCACTCATACCGGGTAGGCCGATATCAAGCAGAAACACGTCAACAGATTCAATGCGAGTACTGAGCAACAAGGATTCTACACTCTCGTGCGATTCATCACAGATAAATCTGTGATCATTATTGATACTGTCAGCAAGACCATTGCGAATGATTGAATCATCTTCAACGATTGCAATGCGTATGGTAGATGTTACAGACTTGGGCATAGTATGCGCAACATCACGCTTTCGTACTCAGGAGAAAATGTGAAGTATGTGTGATTTAGCGGATTATCAGACGAATCTCGGTACCGCCGCCATTCGATGAGGTCATCTCAAACTCGAAACCCACCTCTTCCATTCTTGAGCGCATGTTCTGCAGACCGCTCGAATACCGAGGATACACATGAGGAAGTCCAACCCCATCGTCTGAGATCGCTATCGTCACAATCCCAGCCTCTGATGTGCAACGTAACGCAACGTTATGGGCTCGACTATGTTTGACGATATTGACTAGTGCTTCCTGAACCGCTAATACGAGATTGCGACGCTCCAATACAGAGAGAGTCCGCTCTGGAATTGTCCCTGTCATATCGAATACAACTTGAATCTGCTGCGCAGATACATACTCTTCTGTCTTGTCACGTATATAGGCAAGTGTATTGCTAAGAGAGTCGGTACTGGATTTGATAACCCATCCAATTGACCGCACGCTTGCCATTACAGAACGTGCAGTCTCGGCAATAATCTCAGCAGATTCCGCTGCACTATTGTGCTGCTGTGCATCGGCCAGCACAACGATGCGGGCAAGCCCAGCACCCACTTCATCATGCAAATCACGGGCAATACGCAATCGCTCGTTGCTAACGAGCTTTTCCCGCTCTGCCCTCTGCGCTTGCCTTCGCTTCATGACAAGTGCGGTAGCGGCAGCCGTGCAAGTCATCCCAAGCGCTGCGAATACGACTGCTGCCCACCACGTTTGCCACCAGGGTGGGACCACTGTTACAGGAAGATCGTAGATCTGTACCCAGGGGCCCGTGCCGCGACGTGCTTGAACGCGCAGGCTGTACCGACCAGGAGAAACAGATGCAAAGCGAAGCACGGGCGATGACGCAGTCGTCCAGTTCAAGGAATCTCCATTCTGCTCGTGCAGTCCATACCGATAGGAAATCGACTCTGCTTGTGATGTTGCTATAGCCGCAATAGTGACAGCGAAGCTGGTGGCCCCATGTGGCACATACAAACTCTGTATTGAGGGCAACTGAGAATCTGGAACCGGCACTCCGTCAACGTCTGCACTTGAGATGTATGCTGTGTACATCCCGGCGGACCGAGGGTGGTATAGTTTGGGAACCACACTTATTCCATCTATACCCCCACCTATCAGATCCCCATACGAAGTAAGATGCCAAGCTCCAGTATTGAATTCATTGCTCTGCGCGCCCTGACCACGCGTGATTTGACCCGTCACGGATCTGTGTGAAAGAAAAATGATGCCCGCATTAGTTGTTGTGATGACTGAGCCATCTGGACGAGGAATCGCAGCATACACAACTGCACTGGGAAGTCCCAATCGTGCATCGAACACATATTCCTTTAGCGTTGTAAGAGATAGCAACCGAATGCCACCGCCCCAAGTACCGATGAATGCTGTGTCGTTTCTGATCTGAATTGATCGAATGATATTGACATTAGGCAAGGTTGATTGTTGATCAGAACACAGCAGCCATTGCCAGCCTTTCGTGAAGGAACCTATAAGGAGCCCTTGTTCAGTTCCGACCAAGTATCGGTCATCATCTATGGCACAAATGCAACGGACAATGTTCGCAACGTCTTCCTGTCGGCGGGGTACCTTATAGTGTATTGAGCGTAGAGTTTGTGTGTTTATGAAAATCACGGCATCCATTGTCCCTATTGCCATTGTTAAAGGTGAAAGTGGCGTTAAGGAGTAAATGCTGCGGGCGTATCGCCCAGAAGCGTCATTCAGTGGAAGCCATTGTGGAGCGCCCGCTCCTTTGTCTAGGTATCCGAGGCCTCCTCGCTCTGTTCCAAACCAGAGTCGTTCCTTATCATCTACCTGCATCGACAGTACCTCACCACGTCCAACAGATCCGGGAGGCCATACGATGATTGGGTTTTGCGTTCTGAGATCAGGCGAGAACTCAACAATACCAGTACGAGTACCAACGTATACACGACCAGCTCCATTCGAAGCAATTGAACGTATGAAACTCTGCCCTTGCCCATCTGAATGTCCACGAAGAACAAACGTTCTTACTTGGTGTGCATATGGGTCCCATGAACAGATGCCTGAACCGTGAGTCCCAACCCAGACAACTCCGTCACGATCACAGTAGAGTGAGCTTACTACGTCGTTACTGAGCGACTCAATGTTCGTTCTGTCATGACGCAGCACTGTATCAATTTGCAGTTCATCAAAGATTAGAACTCCCCCGCCGTTCGTTCCCACCCATACTCGGCCCCTTCCATCGACAGTCATTGATGTGACATCATTGGCAGGCAATTGCCGAGCCGTACTATTTGATGCTCGAATTCTATATGGTCGATTCCACGAAGGATGCGTAACGGTGATTCCACCGCCCTGCAGAGCGGTCCACGTGCGCCCCTTGCTGTCACGAACTCGCGCAACGACTGAATTTACAGTAGCGATTGGAAGTGCATCGGGATGAAAGCGCGCCTTCGATGCATTGTAAGTATACCAACCACGTCCGGTGTTCGCATGCAGACCCGCATTATCCAATGTGAGCGTGTGAACATTCCCCAGAGTAAAGACCTTCATAGAGCGACCATCAAATCGCACGAGGCCATCCTGTGTACCAATCCACAAGAATCCGGTGTTGTCTTGAACTATGGTGTTAATGAACGACTGTGGAAGTCCATCTTGGACATCGATTCGTCGGAAGCGAAACACCTCTCCTGCGTGACCAATATAGGTGCATGCTAGAACTGCTACCGCTATGATAATGAGACGAATGGACATGTAGTATCAACAACAGCTACGTAATGCCCGTAAACTACACATTGCTGTGTAGACAACACCCTACTTGGCAATCTTTTACTTCAGCGCCAACCCGGCATCGAGCAGCTCATTCACCATCTTCAGTGATGGAGCTTCGGCATAGAACCGCACGAGCGGTTCTGTGCCCGAGGCACGAATAAGCAACCAACCGTTCTTGACGTAGAACTTGTAACCATCGGTAGTGTCCATGACCTCGACCTTGTGCTTGCCGATCATCGTTGGCTTCTTGGCACAGGCTTTCAGGATTGCTGTCTTTGTATCGTTGGTAACATGAACGTCGCGTCTGCGGTAACGATGCGGACCAAACTCGGCATCAAGTTCATCGCAGAGTTCTTTGAGCGATTTCTTTGTAACGGCCATCATCTCAAGAAGAAGAAGTCCGTTAAAGATGCCGTCGCGCTCAGGAATGTGCAACGAAGTTCCCAAGCCCCCTGACTCTTCACCGCCGATAAGGATCTTCTCTTCTGTCATCAGCTTGGCCACATACTTAAAGCCAACCGGTGTCTGGTAGATCTTGATCTTGTGCTTCTCGCAGTACGCACTCACCATCGATGTGAGCGAGACAGTCTTAACAACTGCACCCTTCATACCCTTGTATTCACGCAGATACTTCATGAGCAGCATGAATACGCGATGTGGATCGACGAACGCACCCGTGTGATCAACTGCACCAACGCGATCTGCATCGCCATCGGTTGCAAAGCCCATATGTGCTTTATGCTTCTTAACGGCTTTGGAAAGGGGCACGAGGCACTCAGCAATCGGCTCTGGATGATCGACTTCACCAAACGATGGGTTATACTCACCGTGGATCTCGACGATGTCCGGCAGGATACTCTTCATAAAGTTGATGCCAGCCCCGTGCATCGGGTCATACACGATCTTGAGCTTGCTCTTCCGAATGGCCTTGATATCGATTTTCTTTACGATGTCTGCTATGTATTCTGTCTTCGCATCAAAGAGCTTGATCGCTTTTGATTTCACGTATGCATCAAGTGTATCAACCTTAAGCTTTGGTGCAGCGCCGTTAAGAGCCGCCAGATGCTTTTCTACTTCGGCGATTTGCTCCGGAACGGCTGGTCCACCAAACGATCCCTTGAGCTTGTATCCGTTGTATTGCGCTGGGTTGTGCGACGCCGTAATCACAACACCAAGCTGTGCCTTCTTCTTCTTTGTGTGAAACGACACCTGCGGCGTAGTGGAGATCGTATCGGTCAGATGCACCGTTATGCCATATGCCGCAAGAATGCGCGCTGTCTCGATCGCGAACTCACGTGAGAGGAACCGCGTGTCGTGTCCAACAACAACGCTTGCCCCCTTCTTCTTGAGGGTTATAACGTACTTCGCCGTAGCATGTGCCACCAGCGTGAGATTTTCGAATGTGTAATCACGGGCGATAACGCCGCGCCAACCGTCTGTTCCGAATTTGATGCTCATACGTTGTTTCCATTGGGCACGATGTATCGTGCCCCTCCATCGTTGTTTCCATTGGGCACGATGTATCGTGCCCTTCCATCATTGTTTCCATTGGGCACGATGTACCGTGCCCTTCCATCGTTGTTGCCATTGGGCACGATGTATCGTGCCCTTGATTACGATATCGTTGTTTCTCCGGCATATTCCGCTGCATCGCCCAGGATCTGTTCGATGCGGAGGAGTTGGTTGTATTTCGCCACGCGATCTGTGCGGCAAGGGGCTCCCGTCTTGATTTGTCCCGCGCCCAAGGCCACTGCAAGATCGGCAATTGTTGTGTCTTCTGTTTCGCCAGAGCGGTGCGACAAAATCGCCGAGTAACCGAAGCGTTGAGCAAGTGCTACGGCATCGATTGTTTCGGAGAGTGTACCTATCTGATTGACCTTAACGAGGATCGAGTTGGCAACACCTTCTGCGATTCCGCGGGCAAGGAACGACGAGTTTGTTACGAACAGGTCATCACCAACCAATTGCACCTTGTCGCCGATTGCATCCGTGAGCGCCTTCCAGCCTTCCCAGTCGTTTTCGCCCATACCATCTTCGATGGAAACAATTGGGTATTGCTCAACGAGTTTAGCATACCAATCCACCATCTGTGCTGTTGTCTTCTTCTCCTGCGTGCTTTTGTACATCACGTACGAGCCATCCTTGACCATTTCGCTGGCTGCCACATCGAGCGCAAGCACGATATCTGTGCCTGCCTTGTATCCGGCCTTCTCGATAGCTTCGAGGATAACATCGAGAGCTTGTTCATTTGAGCTCAGTGAGGGGGCGAATCCGCCTTCATCACCAATGCTTGTGTTAAGCCCCTTACCCTTGAGCACACCTTTGAGGGCGTGATAGGTTTCGGTTCCCATGCGCAGAGCTTCCGAGAACGATTCTGCACCGATAGGCATGATCATAAACTCTTGGATGTCTACGTTATTATCTGCGTGACGTCCACCATTGAGGATGTTCATCAGCGGTGTTGGCAACAGTGAGGCACGTACGCCGCCGAGATATTGGAAGAGCGGCAGACCATGAAATTCTGCTGCAGCCTTGGCTACCGCCATCGAAGCACCAAGAAGCGCATTCGCACCAAGGTTTGACTTGTTCTCCGTGCCATCAAGCGCAAGCAGGATCATATCGATCTGACGTTGATCCGAGGCATCCATACCAACAAGAGCGTCGGCAATAGCGCCATCTACATGCTCAACTGCTTTCTGCACGCCCTTACCCAAGTATCGAGAAGTATCTCCATCACGAAGCTCTACTGCTTCGTGCTCTCCCGTACTTGCACCCGAAGGAACGGCTGCACGGCCCATGGAGCCATCTTCGAGAAGAACGTCTACTTCGACAGTAGGATTACCACGTGAGTCAAGGATCTCGCGTGCAAACACATCGGTAATTGTTGACATACAAGGGGCTCCGGGGGATTAATTGCCAATTACAAATGACTAATTACCAATTACGAATGACTGTTTGTATGAGCATTACCATTATACCCGTAACTAGTCATTCGTAATTAGTCATTCGTAATTGGTAATTCGTAATTAGTCATTCGTAATCAGTAATCGTATTGCATCGATTTGTTTCGCAAGACGGATATCAAGAATTGTGATGCCGCCTTGATCATGTGTGCTCAGCGTAAAACGCACCTTATTCCATCCAAACAGATGAATGTCTGGATGATGATCCATCTTCTCTGCAAGAAGGGCAACTGCGTTGATGAGCCCCATTGCGGCGGCGAAATTGGTGGCAGCGACCTCTCGAACAAGTGTGGCGCCATCAAGGCGCCACAATGGAATGTCGGGAAGATGTTGCTGCAGTTCACTCTCAACCAATGGTGTTGGGCGTGACATGCAATCAGACCTTAGTTAAGGTGTGCGTTAAGCTTTTCTGTGATGTAGGCCTTTGGAACGGCACCAACGATTGTGTCGACAACATTGCCACCCTTGAAAATCAGAAGAGCTGGGATCGAACGGATACCATACTGCATCGCAACACGCGGGTTGTTGTCTACGTCGACCTTTGCAATTGTTGCCTTGCCAGCATACTCTGTTGCGAGCTCATCAACGATCGGAGCGATCGCGCGGCATGGTCCGCACCATGCTGCCCAAAAATCTACGAGGACTACGCGTCCGGACGCGATCTCTGCTGAAAACGTATCATCTGTGAGGTGAGTGGCGTTTGCCATGAGAATCTTACCCTGTTACGATGTTGCGAAATGTTGCGCTGTTGCGTGGGGACGAATTTACGACATCTTCCGTGTTTGGTGGTCGGCACGATGTATCGTGCCCCTGTACATTCCCCGATGGGCACGATGTATCGTACCCCTGTACATTCCCCGATGGGCACGATGTATCGTGCCCCTGTACATTCCCCGATGGGCACGATGTATCGTGCCCCTGTACATTCCCCGATGGGCACGATGTATCGTGCCCCTATGATAACGGCGCCATTGCCTCGATGATCATGGCGATGGTGGATGTGGCTTGGGCGAGAACTTCGGGGGTGCTGCTGTTGTCGATGACAAAATCCGCTAGGCCCCGTTTCTGTTCCATGGGCATTTGGTTATCGATACGACGCTGGACCTCTTCGGGTGTAATGCCAGAGCGCTGCGTAACGCGGTTGATACACGTCTCGACGGGGGCATCGACGACAATGATATAGTCGAATCCGTCCTCGAGATCGATCTCATAGATCAATGCGCTTTCGATGGCCACAATTCGGGTGCCCTTTGCAGCCTCGGCCTCGATAGCCTTCATGTGCACATCAAGCACGCGCGGGTGCACAATGCCGTTGAGGGTGTCCAGGTTGCGCTCATGCTCGGGAAGGGGGCCAAACACCAGCGATGCAAGCAGTGGGGCGTTGACTCCGTTAGGTGTTAGGATGTGCTCACCGAATGCCGTTGCCAGCTCGGTTCGCACGGTGGCATCTGTGGCCATGATCTCTTTTGCCGTGCTATCGGATGAGTAGACCACCCAGCCCCTTTCTTGTAAGAGCTTGGAAACAGTGGACTTACCCGTCCCTATACCGCCGGTGATACCTACGAGTGTCATATGGCAAATCTACAACAAAGCAATTCTAGCAAACTGGGCTATGTAGTTATCAACACTTTCGTATATTTGTGGCTCTGAAATATCAGATGCACCGTTCGTCTAGGGGTTAGGACACCGCTCTTTCACAGTGGTAACACGGGTTCAATTCCCGTACGGTGTACCAATACAAGAGGTATCAACAGGGTCTAAGACCCGATATCTCAAGATGATAGAGTCCCATTTCACCTTGTGAACTGGGACTTTTTTCGTTTCTGACCACTCCTGATTTCTAAGGACTTACAGAGACAGTTTTGAAAAGTTGACACCACTTTCTTGACACCACTTTGACACCACTTTGTTTGATGTCAAAAGTGAACCCCAGTGAAAGTTCTGTTTAGTAGTCAATGGGTTCCTCGGTCATCTTCAACGATGACCTCGGACACCACTCAAGATGTCTCTGTTGTCATTGTGTTCATTAGTGAACGGGTTTCACGGTCATCATCTACGATGACCGTGAACACCCTCAACAGGAGTAGTGGTGAGAACTGGACAGGGTCAATGGGTAAAGGTGTATCAGAGGGTCAGGTACTCTGTACAGTTCACCTTACGTAATCGGGGTACTGGGGTTGGTTCTGTTGTGGGTAGTATCACCACTGAACACCAACGTATCAGGTTCTCTCTGGGGTTCAATCGTATTCCTGTAATTGACTGGGATAATCAGAGACAACGTGTTCTCCCTACATATCCTCGTTATACTGAAGTCAATAGAGAGATAGATAGAGTCATTGAACAGGTACATCTGTTCTTCACTACTGGTAGTAAAACTATTATAGATACCGACGGGATTTCACCTCTCACCCGTCTCCTTTCACACCTGTTCCCAGAGAAGGACAGGGTTCCACAGACGATCAACTCGTATGGATTGATTCCGATGTTCAATCGGTTTCTACGGGAACATAGTAATGGGGGACGTCCCCTATCCGAGAACACCCTGAAGAACTATAAGGTGGTGGTGAATTCATGGAAGAACTACCAGAATCACGTTGGTGAAGAGTACACCATCAGGGACTTCGTTGTCAGTCCACACAAACAACAATCTCGGGGTGAGAAGATACTGGAGTCATACAGACGGTATCTGATTCAGAATGGAAACGAGGGTGTTCCCTGTACTGACAACACCATCGTGAGGTATTTGAAGGTCTTCAAGACGTTTCTGAAGTGGGTTGAGACGGAAACGGGTCTCTCTTGTATCAGATACGTCCACATCGGGAAGGAGGAGGTCTCTAAACACACGATTTCTCTCACACGTGATGAGGTCAGACGAATTGAGGAGGTACAACTAAGACCGGGTTCCAAACTCCATCACGTCAGGAATATGATGATTCTCGGTATCTACACAGGGTTGAGACACTCGGAATACCTTCTTGTGAACCCTTCTCTTTGGAAGGAACCATCACAGGTCATCACATCCCCTAAAACAGGGAAACTCTGTCTCGTAATTCACCGAGAACCTATCCGAAGAGTTCTTCAGGAGTATGAAACGACAGGAATACCTTCGTCTCTGGGGAACATTCAGAAGATCAACAAACAGATCAAGGAAATCTGTGTCAAGTGTGGACTGAACCGTGAGGTAGTAAGAGTCAGAACGGTAGATGGAGTTGAATCACACGAGAGAGTTCCTCTTCACGAGACAGTTTCAACTCACGTATTCAGACGGACGAAGATTACTCTGGATTTGAACTCAGGAAGAACCCTGAGAGACATTTGTATTGAGACAGGTCAAGATGAAACGATTGCGAAAAGACACTATGACAGACCAAATCTTGATGAGTTGGTCAAATCACTTGGTA
>CANGZU010000063.1 GCA_947458785.1 Ignavibacteria bacterium | reverse complement strand
GTGCTCAAGGGCGATCACTCGATCGGAGAGTTCTACTCTGTTGCTGTGACGAACAATCATCAGCAGGCCGATACAGGAACAAAGATGATCCATATCGGTAAGAACACCCGCAGTCGCATCGTTTCGAAGGGTATCTCTGCCGGCGTTTCACAGAACTCATACCGTGGACTCGTCAAGATTCTCAAGGTCGCGCAGGGTGCACGCAATTACTCGCAATGCGATTCGCTGCTCATCGGCGACGCATGCGGCGCTCATACATTCCCATATCTCGAAGTTGCTAACGAGACAGCCACAGTTGAACATGAGGCAACCACGTCGAAGATCGGCGAGGATATGCTGTTCTACTGCAATCAGCGTGGTATCGATACCGAAGCAGCTGTTGCGCTGATCGTGAACGGATATGCACGTGAAGTGCTCAATCAGCTTCCGATGGAATTCGCCGTGGAAGCACAAAAACTACTTGCCATCTCTCTCGAAGGAAGTGTCGGATGACATCACTACTGGAAATCAAGGATCTGCACGCATCAATCGATGATCGGGAGATCCTCAAAGGAATCAATCTCACAGTCAATCCCGGTGAAGTACACGCCATCATGGGTCCAAACGGCTCTGGGAAGTCAACGCTGGCATCAGTACTCGCTGGAAAGGCAGACTACACGGTCACGCAGGGATCTGTACTGCTCAATGGCAATGATCTTCTTGAGCTCGCACCGGAGGATCGGTCACGCGAGGGAATGTTTCTTGCCTTTCAATATCCGGTTGAAATTCCCGGTGTTTCAACAGCAAATTTTCTCAAGTCGGCCGTCAACGAGCACCGCAAGTATCGCGGTGAAGAGCCCCTTGAACCAGCAGCCTTCTTGGCGCTGATGAAGCAGAAAATGCAGCTCGTCGAAATGGATCCATCATTCCTGCAGCGCTCGCTCAACGAAGGTTTTTCAGGGGGCGAGAAAAAGCGCAACGAGATCTTTCAGATGGCTATGCTCGAGCCGAAGTTGGCCGTACTTGACGAAACAGATTCGGGACTCGACATCGACGCATTGCGCATTGTTGCCGGCGGGGTAAATGCACTCCGTTCGCCACATAACGCAACCGTTGTTATTACGCACTACCAGCGTTTGCTTGACTACATCGTTCCTGATGTAGTTCACGTTCTCTGGAACGGACGAATCGTTCGTTCTGGCGACAAGTCGCTTGCCCTCGAGCTCGAGAAGCGTGGATACGATTGGATAAAGAACGAATCCGAAGTGGAGGCGTAATGTCGATGTCTCCGTTGGCAACATCGATTCGCCAGGCCTATCAAGACAGCGTTGCGCAGCTCAATGGCGCGAGCACGTTGCCATTTCATGTCAGCAGGGCCGAGGCTCTTGAACGATTTCTAGATGTCGGAGTGCCGACCGTTCGTCATGAAGAGTGGAAGTATACCAACGTTATGCCGCTGGCAGCGGCATCGTGGAGCCATAACGCAAGTAGTTGGTCAAACACTGCTCCTGCCACAGCCGGAGTTGTTCTTGATGGACTGCAAGATGCTATACGCATCGAGGTGCGTAATGGCGTCATTACACGCAATGCTGAAGACACCCTTCCAGATGGGGTTACAGTTGCCGCTCTCTCAACGGGCAACATTCAAGACGCTAACGTTGAACAGTTTCACGCCCATCCATTTGCTGCTGCAACGATTGCTCTGGCAGGTGAGGGAATTCTGATTGATGTTGCCGATGGCGCAGTATGCACCAAGACGATCCATATCTCGGTCTTCTGCGATGCAGAAGAAGGTGACCATCTCACGACGACTCGCGTACTTGTACGTGCGGGACGCCATGCAAAGGTCGACATCGTTGAAAGTCATCACACGCTAGGCAACGCACGAGTGCTTGATCTCGCTGTTTGCAGCGTGCTCGTTGGAGAAGGCGGTCATGTGACGTATGTCAAGATTCTCGACGACACCGATCGCCTGCATCATCTTGGACACATAGTTGCAAGTGTTGATCGTACTGGTACGTTTGCCTCGCACAGCATGAACATCAATGCCGGTTTTGTTCGCAATGATGCACAGGTGCGGCTAATCGGTGAACAAAGTCAGGGATTTCTGTTTGGTGTGAGTGTTCTCGATGGAGCGCAGTATGTGGACAACCACACGGTCGTAGACCATGTTGTGCCGCACTGCCATAGCGAAGAACTCTACAAGGGAGTCTACAACGGATCTTCGACAGGGGTTTTCAACGGCAAGATCTTTGTTCGTCCACAAGCGCAAAAAACAACGGCGTATCAATCGAGTCACTCACTACTCTTGAGCGGTAAGGCACAGGTTAACGCAAAGCCGCAGCTCGAGATCTGGGCAGATGACGTTAAGTGTTCGCATGGTGCAACGACAGGGCAACTCAATGAAGACGCAGTCTTCTACCTGCAGGCACGTGGTCTAGAACGTTCCAAGGCCGTTGCAATGCTTACCAATGCATTTGCAGCGGAGGTCATTGAAAAGCTGCCGCACGCAGGACTCCAGCAGCATCTGCTGCTGCGTCTTGCAGATAAACTTGGAGCATCTGGTCTGTGATTCAGGAACTACGATCGCAGTTTCCGATTCTGCAGCGCTATGTGCACGGTGGCAAGCCCCTTGTCTATCTCGACAATGCAGCTACGACACAGAAGCCGCAGTCTGTGATCGACGCGATTTCGAACTTTTACACCACATCAAATGCGAATGCACACCGCGGTGGGCATGCCCTAGGCGCGGAAGCGACAGCTCTCTATGAAGGGGCTCGGAGCACAGTTGCAGAGTTCCTGCATGCGCAGCATGACAGCATCGTTTTTACGCGCGGTGCAACAGAGTCGCTGAACTTGTTGGCCGTGTCGATTGAGCGAACCTACGGTGCCCGACTAGCTGGCAAGAGTATCGTTGTTTCAGAGATGGAACACCATGCAAACATTGTACCGTGGCAGCTGCTCTGCGAGCGCACCGGTGCAGATCTGCGCGTGATTCGTGTTACTGACGACGGTTCGCTAGATATGGAACATGCTCTCGAACATATTGACGAGAGTTGTGCCGTTGTTTCAATTGTGCACATGTCGAACGTGCTCGGAACCATCAACGATGTTCAAACGGTCTGCGCACGAGCCAAAGAACTAGGTGCAATAGCGATCGTCGACGGATCGCAGTATGTCGTGCATCATGACGTTAACGTTGCCGAAATCGGTTGTGATGCCTATGTCTTTAGCGGACATAAGCTGTATGCGCCGTTTGGTATCGGTGTACTCTGTGGCAGGTATGAGTTTCTTGCCGAGCTGGAACCATATCAAACCGGTGGTGCGATGATCGACCGCGTTTCATTCGAGAAGACAACATATGGTGAGCCCCCTGTGCGATTTGAGGCAGGAACACCCAACATTGAGGGTGCGATCGGACTCGGTGCTGCCATCAAGTGGCTTTCAGGTTTGGACAGGGATGCTATTCGCACGAAAGAGCATTCTCTGGCAAAGAATTTGGTCGAGGGCCTCGAGAGCGATTCAAGAGTGCGAATTCTTGGAAAGCGGCATGCCTTAAACGGTATCGTCTCACTGGTTGTCGATGGAATCCATGCACATGATCTTGGCGTACTGATGGATGAGCAGGGTGTTGCTGTGCGTACCGGACATCACTGCGCGATGCCGCTTATGCAGCGTTTCGGTGTGGGGTCAACGCTAAGAGCTTCGCTGGCAGCCTATTCTTCACGCGAGGACGTTGATGCATTCCTTCATGCGTTTTCGAAATCATGCCGGATGCTGGGGTAACAGGATATGATGATTTCACAGACGATCGAAGAGATTGCCAAGACCCTTGATGCGTTGCCTGATTGGGAAGAGCGCTACGGTGCTATCATTGCTATGGGCAAGGGGCTTGCGCAGTACCCTGAAGAACATCGCACAGAACAGTTCAAGGTCAAAGGATGTCAGTCACAGGTATGGCTGCATCCAACGCTGCGTAACGGCACCATCTACTTTGATGCCGACTCGGATGCACTCATCGTAAAGGGGCTTGTAGCACTCCTGATGAAGGTATATAACGAACGCACGCCAGCAGAGATTCTGAACAGCAAGGACGATCTTGCTCAACAACTTTCATTGGAGCAGCACTTGTCTCCGAACCGTGCAAACGGTCTTGCAAGCATGATGAAACAGATTCGTCTTTACGCACTGGCGTATTCACTGGTTAAAGCATAATGGACCAACCGCAACAATCCTCTGAGCCGATGCAGGAATCACTTCGTGACAGAGTTATCACTGCCATTCGTACGGTCTACGACCCAGAGATCCCTGTCGATATCTATGAGCTTGGGCTGATCTATGAGGTTCGCATCACCGATGGATCGTCTGTGAACGTTGTCATGACACTCACAACGCCGAACTGTCCGTCTGCACAGTCACTTCCAGCAGAGGTTGAACGTGTTGCTAGGGAGGTGGAAGGAGTTTCAGATGTGCATCTCGAGATCACCTTTGATCCGCCATGGGACAAAACGATGATGTCTGAGGCTGCACTTTTTTCAATCGGATTATTCTAAGGTCATCAACGAACGTGTTCTACCAACTACCAATTCAGCGCGTTTGGAATGAAACGTCTGATGCTGTGGCGATCTCATTTGATGTGCCGGAAGCACTGCGTGACGTGTTTACCTATAAGCACGGACAGTACATCACACTCAAGACGGATATCGATGGCGCGAATGAGCGTCGTGCATACTCATTGTGCTCGTCGCCGTATCTCGATGAGCCCCTTACCATAGCCGTCAAGAAAGTGTCCGATGGTAAGATGTCGACGTGGCTCAATGAACACGTCCGCCAGGGGGCAATGCTGGACGTCATGGCGCCAATGGGGAATTTTACAATTGCCCTTAGCCATGATAATGCTCGACATATTCTATGCTTTGCAGGTGGAAGCGGTATCACACCAATCCTCTCGATTATCAAGTCCACACTCGTCGTCGAACCAAGCAGCCGTGTTACGTTGGTGTTTGCCAACGTAAGCGACACCTCGGTCATGTTTACTGAGCAGCTTGCTCATCTGCGTAACCAGTACCCCGATAGGTTCGCAGTTGTGCATGTCTTGGAGGCAGATCGAGCCGGAATTGCCCACATTACAGGCCGGTTAAACGAGCACTCGATTGCTGGGCTTCTGGAAGAGGTTGTGCAGAAATTCGACGACGTTGAAGCATTTTTGTGTGGCCCTGAGGGCTTGATGAATGTTGCTCGTGCCTATTTGCTTGCCCATGGCTTGCCGATCGAGCGTATTCACCAAGAGTATTTTTCGATCTCCACAACTTCAGAAACAGCTATGTCAGAATCCTCAGCAGAACTCGTTACGCGTACAGTCAAGATCCGGCTCTACGGACAGGACCACGAGTTTGATGTCCAACCCGACGAGACATTTTTGTCGGCCGCCCAAAGGGCAAATCTCGATCCGCCGTATGCCTGTCAGATCGGTGCTTGCTGTACGTGCCGGGCAAAGCTCGTCACGGGCTCGGCGATCATGGATGAGCGCGAAGCTCTGTCTGATGATGAAATCGCGGACGGCTATATTCTGACGTGTCAGGCGCATCCAACGTCTGACGGTTGTTTCGCGGATTACGACCAATAGTGAGAACAGACGAATGTTGAAGCTTTCCAAACGAGTCGAGTATGCCCTTCTTGCAGTGCAGGAAATGGCATTGCGTCCGATGGAAAAGATCTCTGCCACGGAGATCGCAGAGCGGCATTCAATTTCTCAATCGCTTGTAGCAAAAGTGCTCCAGCAACTTGGTCGCGAGGGAGTTACACGCTCATACGCTGGAGTGACCGGTGGGTATATGCTCGACAAGCCAACACACACTATTACAATCGCAGAAATTATTCGCATCATCGAGGGCTCGCCCACGGCAATTGTTGATTGCCAGCATGCGGAACATCATGACTGTGCGGCTCACTCGACCTGTACAATACGTGAGCCCCTTACCATTCTTCAAGAACGCATCCAGGCAACGTTTGCATCGATGACTGTTGCTGAGCTTGCTTCACCACGAACATTTGTCCAATTGGAGGTATCATGAGCGTCGCTATGATCGGTCAAGACATCGTCTCGATTCCTACTAGTGTAACCGGTACGGATGAGAACGACAATATCATCATCACCTCGAAGGCCTTGAGCGAGGTAAAGAATATCAAGGCATCAAACAACATTGCAGACGATTTCGGCCTGCGACTTGGTGTCAAGGGTGGCGGCTGCTCAGGTATGTCTTACACACTTGGCTTTGATGCGGCATCGCGCGACAACGATCTTGTCCTTGACGCCGAAGGCGTGCGCATCTTTATTGATGCAAAGAGCATGTTCTACCTCATGGGAATGACGCTGGATTTCAGCGATGGACTCATGGGTAAGGGCTTCACGTTCAACAATCCGAATGCTACGAAGACATGTGGTTGTGGTAGCAGCTTCGGCGTATAATTCGATAACAACTTATCAGTAGAAAGGTCTACACCATGTCATACGAATGGAAGTTTAACGGACGTCCGTACTCCGATGAAGAAGCCAAAGAGCTCCTCAAGGATGTAATCTCTCCGGAGACCACGGATTGGCACTACAATACGCACCACAAGGGCTACGTAACATTCCTCAACAAGATCGAAGCAGCACTGCCGAACGCAGACAAAGCTGCTGCAAATGGCAACTGGAGCGACTTCGGTGAGCTCAAGCGCCGCCTCACCTGGAACCATGGTGGCACGGTACTGCACGACATCTATTGGGATGTGATGGGCGGCGACGGTGATCCTTCCAAGGGGCCAGAAATTCTTGCTGCCATTGAGAAGGAGTTTGGTTCGTTTGATGCGTGGAAGGCAGACTTCAAGGCCACGGCAACAGCTGCAAAGCTCTCAGGGTGGGGTGTTCTCTGCCTTGACACATTGTATTCTGGTCGACTCCTGAATGTTCTGGTTGATGAGCACCACTATGGCGCAATCTGGGGCGGTATGCCGATTATCTCATGCGACGTGTTCGAGCACGCATACTACCACAAGGATGGTCCGGGCCGTGTGAAGTACATCGATGCATTCCTGAACAACCTGCACTGGGGTCGGATTAACGAACGCTATAAGAAGTACAGCGCGTGACCCTTGGTTTGTTTCCGTTGAATCTTGTATTGTTCCCACAATCAAGAATCGCATTGCACATTTTCGAGCCCCGTTACAAAGCACTCATCAACGAGTGCTTTGAACGGGGTATTGAATTTGGCGTTACCTATATCGACGAAGGCCACATGCATACTGTTGGGTGTGCAGCCCGTGTCGTTGAGATAACGAACAGGTACGATGATGGCAGAATGGACATCATTGTCGAGGGTGATTACCGTTATGCACTTGTCGAGCTTGCCAAGACAGACCAACCGTATGCTGTTGGAGAGATCACGCAGGTATACGATGATCTTGCCGAATCGCTCGACGGTGACCTCCTGGCGGATGTCCTTGGAACATATAACCTTGTCGTGGCAATGGTGTTTGGACCGCAAGCTCCAACATTCACCCATGATGAGTTGTCGGACACGCCCTCATACGACATGGCGCCAAAGTGTGGTCTTGCCAACGAACAGAAACAACAGCTTCTTACGCTACAATCTGAGAATGCTCGACTGCGACTCTTGCAGAAGCATCTCGGACAACTACTGCCGGCAATGCGACGTGCAGAGCAGGTGCAGCAATTCATCCAGCGCGACGGTTACATGCGCGCTATGCCTTCTCGGGAGAAGTAGTAGAATTTTGACCTGGCCGATTTACCCGTTGCATGGCAAGGTCGGGTCCGCTACTCGCTATATCGGCAATGACCTCTGCAGCGCGCGTGATCATATCTTCTACGGCGTGCGATTCATCAGGCGGGAAGTCAGCCAGGACGTAATCAACAAGCTCACCTGGGCCGAATCTCCGATCGATACCGCAGCGCAACCTCCAGAAGGTCGGAGTGTCAAGATCTTCCATCACGGAGCTGATTCCGTTGTGTCCGCCTGATGAGCCCCCTGACTTGAGATGAATTCTGCCTGTGGGGAAGTTGTACTCATCTGTGATCACAACCACATGACTTGCCGAAAGCCCGCAGGCAAGCATACGCTTGCGCACGGCCTTACCGGAAAGATTCATGTATGTAAGGGGCTTTACAAGCTCGATTGTGCGGCCACGAACGCGCGCCTGCGCAGTCTGGCAAAGCTCCCCATGTGTGGTCCAGGTTAGACCATGTTTGGCCGCAAAGGCATCGACGACCATGAATCCAATGTTATGACGAGTTTTCGCGTATTTGGGCCCAGGATTACCAAGGCCTACGATGAGATATGATGGACGTGGAGAAGACATAGCGCAAAACTACCCTAAGAGTCCCCTATGGAGGCTTCCCATTTGCTATATTGCGAGGAAATTTTGCCGATAAGTGACACTACACACGGAACAATTGGTATATGGGCGTGTCAGCGCTACTTGCAACCTTGTTCGTACCCCTTGCGGGTGCGATTGCCGTCATGTTCATTCACCGGGATCAGGCCGTTGCTGCTAAGCGCACTGCGCTCGCATTCTCCCTTGTAACGTTCCTTGCCTCCTTGTTCTTGCTGCCTGATTTTCAGTCGGGCAACACGGACATGCAGTACGTGGTAAACCAATCGTGGATCTCAACGATCGACGCTGGATTCCGTATCGGTGTTGACGGTATCTCTCTGCCCCTTGTCTTGTTGACGGCGCTGATCATGCCTATTGCCATGCTCGCATCGTTTGACTCGATCTCAAAGAACGTGAAAGGCTACTATGCGCTGATGCTGCTTCTGCAGTTCGGTATGACGGGCGTCTTTGTGGCGTGGGACACCTTCTTGTTCTACGTGTTCTGGGAGCTCATTCTGATCCCGATGTATTTCATCATCGGTATCTGGGGCGGAAAGGACAGGATATATGCAGCGGTCAAGTTCTTCCTCTACACGCTTGTTGGCTCGCTTCTGATGCTCGTTGCGATCATTTGGCTCGGACTTCAGGCCAAGTGGGCTGGTGTTGGATTTACGGCAGATCTCATGAAGCTGCAGCAAGTTGGTCCAGCGATTGGCATGGATGTACAGCAGTGGTTGTTCTGGGCTTTTGCGATCTCCTTCCTGATTAAGGTTCCATTGTTCCCATTACACACGTGGTTGCCTGATGCTCACGTTCAAGCCCCAACGGCAGGTTCTGTGATCCTGGCTGGTGTGCTGCTCAAGCTTGGTACCTATGGCTTGATTCGTTTCAACCTTGACCTGTTCCCAGCAGCCTCCCAACATTATGCAGGCCTTATCAGCACACTTGCTGTTATTGGTATTGTCTATGGCGCGCTGGTTGCAATGGTGCAGACTGATATCAAGAAGCTCGTTGCCTATTCGTCGGTAAGCCACTTGGGATTTGTTGTGCTCGGAATCTTTTCGATGACCGTTGAAGGCGTGCAGGGCGCTGTGATCCAGATGATCAATCACGGCATCTCGACTCCGATGTTGTTCTTGTGTGTTGGTGTGCTGTATGAGCGTCGTCACACGAGGGAGATCAGTGAGTATGGTGGAATTACAAAGGTGATGCCGCGATTTGCCGTCTTGTTCGCGATCGCAATGTTTGCCTCGGTAGGACTTCCTGGTCTCAACGGCTTCGTGGGTGAGTTCCTCACGTTGCTCGGCGCGTTCAACAGCCATGTCCTTGGCTCCAAAGTCTATGCCATTGTGAGCGCTAGCGGCGTGATCTTCGCTGCTGTATACCTTCTTTGGATGTTCCAGCGCGTCATGTTTGGAACCAACGATAACGCCGAGAATCACCATCTCCGCGATCTTAACACCAAAGAATACTGGCAACTTGTGCCTTTGGCGCTGCTTGCCATATGGTTGGGCGTTCAACCACGTCCGCTGATGATGCTCTCTGAAGAGAGTGTGAAAGCCATTGTTAACGTCTTTGCACAACACTGATTCAAGGCACCAAGGTATTCCGCATGAACATGGATCTTCTCGGCTCGCTTCCGCTCGTTGTTATCTGGCTAGCACTCGGTGCCGTCGGTATTGCCATTCAGGCATTTGTGCGCAATAACACGCGCCTCGTCTTCGGGTATTACATCTTTACTCTGGCCCTGACTGGTCTTCTTGCAATGCTGCACGCCGGGTATAAGTCCACCGCGTTCTCAGGAATGGTGAATGTAGGGGGCTTCGCGAATTACTTTGATGTGCTATTCTGCGGTGCCGGTATTATGTCGATGCTGGCAGCACGGCCATACCTGCAAAGAGAAGACACCGAGCTCGATGAATACTATACCTTGTTGGTATCAGCCGTTGCGGGTATGATGCTCATCGC
>CANGZU010000062.1 GCA_947458785.1 Ignavibacteria bacterium | reverse complement strand
AGCATAACGTCCACGTTATCACGCAAAGCGTGGACGTGCGCGATCATGCTGCTGTCAATAATGCCGTGGCAGACCTACCGCTAGATTTTCAGCAGCCGGATGTGCTGGTGAACAACGCCGGGCTCTCCCGTGGCCTGCATCCTTTCCACGAGGGGGAACGGCAGGACTGGGAAGAAATGATCGACACGAACATCAAGGGACTTCTCTACGTCACTCGAGCTTTTCTGCCACACATGGTCAGAGCAGGCAAGGGGCTTGTTGTAAACATTGCGTCCATCGCCGGACGCCAGGCCTACCGTGGCGGCAACGTCTATGGAGCTACCAAGGCCGCTGTTAAGTTGTTCTCCGATTCTCTGCAAATCGACCTCAACGGCACTGGTGTTCGCGTTTGTAACATCGATCCCGGCTTGGTCGAGACTGAGTTCTCAGAAGTACGGTTCCGTGGCGATGCCGAGCGAGCACAAACTGTCTACAAGGGCTACCAGCCCCTTACCGGACACGACATCGCTGAATGCGTGCTCTTTGCCGCAACGCGGCCTGCTCACGTCAGTATCCAAGACATTCTCATCACTCCTACCGCACAGGCTACTGTCTCGATTGTAGACAAGAAGCTGTAATCACATGGAAACTGTACAATTCTTGATTTCGGGTCGCGTTCAACGCGTTGGCTTCCGCCGCTTTGCTCTGCACCATGCTCACAGGTTAGATCTACGGGGCTTTGCAACAAACCTCGAAGACGGAGACGTGGAGTGTATTGCCCAAGGCTCCGTCTCATCACTGACCGAGTTTGAGATGCTTATGCGTCAAGGACCACAATTCGCGAACGTAACATCCGTTACATGCTCCGAAGTCAGCGGCTCACGCATCTACAAAACCTTTCGGATTCTCTGATTCGTCCCTCCCGTCCCTCGTCATTGGTCATTGGTCATTGGTCATTCGTCATTGGTCATTCGTCATTCGTCATTGGTAATTCGTCATTGGTCATTCGTCATTGGTAATTCGTCATTGGTCATTCGTCATTGGTCATTCGTCATTGGTCATTCGTCATTGGTCATTCGTCATTCGTCATTGGTCATTCGTCATTGGTAATTCGTCTTTCGTCATTCAACACTCGTCATTAAACACTCCCCATGACCATCTCCTCCTCCGTCGTTGTCGTTACCGGTGCATCATCCGGACTTGGTGTTGAACTTTCATACGAGGCGGCTCGACGTGGCGCACGTGTTGTCTTGGTAGCCCGCCGTAGCGATAGACTTGAAGAAGTTGCCCGCCAGGTAACCGAGCTCGGGGGCACGGCCGATGTCATCGTTGCCGATGTGTCGCTCGAGCAGGAGTGCTATCGTGTTATCGACAGCACGCTGTCCAAGTACGGCCAGATCGACGTCCTGTTCAACAATGCAGGAAGGGGCAATATGGCCCGCGTCGAAGACACACCGACTGAGCAGTGGCGGTCGATGTTTGCCGTGAATGTCGACTCAATCTTCTGGCTTACAGCACGCGCGCTGCCATTGATGCGTGCCCGAAACGCGGGCCACATTGTTGCCATATCAAGTGTGGCTGGACGTTATGGGCACCCCCTAAATGCAGCCTATGTAGCGGCGAAGCATGCTGTAGTAGGGTTCATTGCAGCGCTTCGAACCGAACTCGTTGGAACGAACATTCACGCAACAACGATCTGTCCTGCTGGTATCATCACCGAATGGGCTGATGCAACTGAGGGAGGATCCATTGGCACCATGTATGGTGCTGCCATCCCACGCTCACGGGTGCTTGCACGCGAGCAGGGACTGCAGACGGCTCCACTCTCACGCATGATGACTGCCAAAGAATGCTCAGACATCATCTGGAATGCAGTTGACACCGGACGCAGTGATGATGTCTACACGCATAACGGCACCAGAGAGCTGGCTGTGCTGAGCACACAGGATCGGTGTGCCCAAGAAGACAAGTTCGAAGCGTTGTGGATTGCGATGAATCAAACCTACGAAGAGCAACGCTCGTCGAAGTAGCCTTCATGGCAAACCTCCTTACCATATTGGCGCTTGCGCTGGTCTTCTCAGGCACCACGCTGCGTGGTCAGGATTTTGCGCTTGTCCTTACTGGTGGGGGTGCACGGTGCATTACGCAGGTGGGTGTGCTCAAGGTTCTTGAGCGCGAGGGGATTGTTCCCGATGTCATCGTTGGGTCGTCGTTTGGCGGCATTGTTGGCGGACTCTACTGTGCCGGGTACTCCGCCCATGAGATTGATTCGATCTTCCGCCAAGTAGACTGGGATGATGTGGCATCTATCCGTGAGGCATCTCAACGTGAGTACCAGTTTCTTAGTCAGAAGTATGAAGGCGACCGTAGCATTCTTACCCTACGATTCAACGATTTCGCATTCGTACCGCCAACAGCCATCGGTGGCAACACGCGTTTTTCGTACCTACTTCAACGGTTGCTATGGGAAAGCCCCTTTAACAACCGAACAAACTTTGACCAGCTGATGCCGCGCCTACGTGTCGTGGCTACGAATTTGGCAGATGGACGTCCCAAGATTCTCAATGCTGGCAACCTTGCAACTGCGATACGAGCCAGCGCCACATTCCCCTTGCGATACTCCCCCGTCCGCTGGGACGACACAACCGTGCTTGTTGATGGTGGACTTGTTGCAAACATCCCGACTGAGATTGCACGTCAATCGGGCGCGACAACCGTCGTGCTTGTCAACTCTACCAGTCGACTATCCTCTCTTGATGAGATTCAGACCCCATGGGCAGTAGCCGACCAATCCCTTTCGGCCGCAATGATGCAGAAGGATTCTCTGCGACTATCGATCGCTGACGTTGTCATTGAACCTGAACTCGAACAGTGGAACACGTTCTCCTTCAGCAACGTCGACTCACTCATTCGCCTTGGCGAGATTGCCGCAGAGCGCGCTCTTCCGCGCCTCCGCGCCGCCGTTGCCAAGAAGAATGCACCTGTGATCAACACTTCAACGATTGATATCGTCTCTGCCGACGGCGACAGTTCGCTTGCCCGTCAGATCAGGTTGTCGCTCGCAGGCGGGCGTGTCATGCTCTCAGAGCGAGATATTCATCGTGAGGTTTCGCGCAGACTTCACACTGCAGGCTACGAGCTCGGATTCGTAGCACAAGGCGCACGCTCTGCATCAGGAGAACGCTATCGCATCGTCATTGATAAGGGGCTTATCAGCTCGCGCACGTTTAGACTCAAGGGCTCAAGATCTTCTGTTACCCTTGCTAAGGAGTCTGCATTCCCCGACAGTGCAAACTTCTCCGTTGAGCGCCTATCTCGAGCATGGCAGAATCTCCATGCTGCCGATGCACTCGCTGAATCCAACATCACAATCGGTCAACTCGCCTCCGGCGGGAACTCAGTTGAGGTTGCCGCCATCGGCAACGGCAATCAGGCTGTTCGTCTCGGGGCACGGGTTGATAATGAGCGCTACACACAAGGCAGCATTGAACTGTTGTATGACAACATTCTCTTCCCCTCGTTTCGACTCACCGCAAGCGGCGTTCTCAGCGAGCGCATTGGCTCTGTGCATGCAGGGTTCGATGTGCCCCGTATCGCCGGTTCACTCTGGACAACATCGCTGCGTGGTTACACGAGCTTTCGAAATGTCTGGACGTATAGCAACCGTCCCGGCAGACCAGGCACCAACCGGCTATCCGAGTTTTCCGAGGATCGATACGGGGTTCGATTCACTGCCGGACGTCAGCTAGAGCGCAATGGAATTGTGCTTGCCGAGCTTAGATATGAGAATCAGCGCTATCGCAACCTCAAGGATTCAATCAGACCGATCTTTCAGCCCCTTGCCACGATCCGTGCCGTTGCTCGATGGGACGATCGAGATAACATTGCCTTCCCTGTCAAGGGGCGCACGATCGATCTTTCTGCCGAAACATCCGTACTCAGCTTGTCTAATGGGCTTTCATTCACAAAGCTTGTTGCAGGTGTTAGCTCGGTATTCAATGCAACATGGTTCAGCGTGATTCCGTCGGTGTTAGTCGGAGCTGCAGATAAGACTCTTCCTTCGTCAGAGTTGTTTTCCATCGGCGGACAAGACATGTTCTTCGGCATGCGAGAAGACCAACAGCGAGGACGCCAGATCGTTGTAGGAAATCTTGAAGTGCGGACTAAGCTGCCCTTCAGCATTTTCTTCGATACATATCTGTCTGTGCGTTACGATATCGGTGCCATCTGGGAAGTGCCTGAGTTTATCCGTATTGCCGATATGAATCACGGACTGGGCCTAACGCTGGGGGTAGACACTCCAATCGGGCCAGCCAGAGTTTCGGCTGGTCGAGCATTTGCCTTCCAAGAGCGACCGAACAAAGTACTTCTTGGAACGCCCCTTGCATACTTTTCCATCGGTGTTCGTCTATAGGTTTCATCATGGGACAACTCTTCAATCGACTACGCAATTTTGCCCGCTCGCACGCGCGATCTTCAGACTCCGACCTGCAGTGGGCCGAACGAATGGTTGGCAACGATGATGATGAACTCAAGCGCATCATCGATGAACTGCACAAGGACTATACCGAGGGCAGAAGTACGCGTACCTCTGAAAGGACATCTCAGACGCGTGAGCGTTCATCGAGCCAGACGCTGCCGCCAGAAGTGCTTAGGGCACACACCACACTTAATATTCCTGTTGGCTCGAGCATAGACCAGATAAAAAAGGCTTATCGCAGCTCAATTGCTACTTGGCATCCTGATAGATTTGCAACAGCTACACCGGATGAGCAGAAACATGCACATACGCGAGCGCATGAGATCAATGCGGCGTACATAGCCCTTCGCAACCACTACGACTTTCGTTAGAACGCCATGGAACGAACAATCTTTGAACGAATCATTGCGTGTGAGATACCAGCGACGATCGAATACGAGGATGCCGACATCATCGCCATTCGAGATATCGCACCTGCGGCACCTGTTCATGTGCTAATCATCCCGAAGCGTGTGATCACCTCGGTCGATGCGCTTGCTGAGTCCGACACCGATCTCGTTGGTCGCGTCTTCCTGGTTGCCCGTGATCTTGCCCGCAAGTATGGCATCGCCGAGAACGGCTATCGTGTTGTTACCAACTGCAATGCCGATGGTGGACAGACCGTATTCCACTTGCATTTTCATCTGCTAGGGGGCGAGCCACTCGGCCGCATGAACAGTGCGTCAATGTCACACGTGCCAGCAGTGGCGAGCACTGCGCTTGTCCGTTCGACGACATTACGAGACATTGTCATTGTACTTGCAGTTACCATCGGACTTGCCATCGGCTTCAATGCTATGAATCCTAAGGCGATCGCCTGGATCAAGCCCGAGTTTGAACGTCAGACGGCAACACAGACCGACATCGACAAATACCTGGCTCCTTCAACACCGGCCCCTTCACAGCCCAAAGAAGTGATTCAGCAGACGCCTGCACAGGAACAGTCAGCAACACCTTTAACCACGAATGCTAAACCAACGGCAGGCGCGTCCGCGCTGCCGTCACCACAGCCTTTGGCAGACGCGTCAACCAAGGTTGCCCCGGAACAAACATTCACGTCAGAACCAGGTGTCGTGCGCGAGATTACCTATGATATGTTCGTGCGACTGTATCAAGGCAGCAAGAACTATCTGATTGATGCTCGTGGTGCTGATAAGTTTGCACAAGGACACATCAATGGCGCGGTAAACTATTATGGTGGCGAAGTGCAGTCTCGCATCCCCGATCTTCTTGCCAACGTACCGCGCGACAGAGTGATCCTGATCTATTGCGACGGTGGAGAATGCGAGCTCTCGCATCATGTAGCCGACGTCTTAAAGCAGTTTGGTTATGGACCAGTGTTCATCTACACTGGTGGCTGGGCAGAGTGGACCTCTAAACGTAAATAATGCTATGATCCAGGCTTCACGTCAGCTTCTCCGACAGCTTGCCATTCGTTTCGGCCTCATAGGTGAATCTCCTGCAATAGTGCAGGCGATGACCCGCCTATTGCAGGTTGCGCCCACGGATCTTACCGTTATGATTACCGGCGAAACTGGGACCGGCAAGGAGGTCTTTGCCCATGCGGTGCACGAGCTCAGCACACGCAAAAAGGGTCCGTTTGTTAGCGTCAACTGCGGTGCCATACCTGAGACACTTCTCGAAAGTGAGTTGTTTGGCGCCGAAAAGGGGGCGTTCACTGGTTCTGTGGAACAGCGAAAGGGATTCTTTGAGACTGCTCATCGCGGCACGATCTTTCTCGATGAGATCGGCGAGATGCCGATCGGTACACAGGTAAAACTCTTACGGATCCTTGAGAGCGGTGAGTATTCACGCCTTGGATCTTCGGACGTGCTTAAGGTTGATGTGCGGGTTGTTGCAGCTACTAACCGCGACCTTGCCTACGAGGTGCGTCAAGGCCGCTTCCGCCAGGATCTGTTCTTCCGTCTGAACAGCGTTAACATCCATTTGCCCCCTCTCAGACAGCACCCAGCCGACATTGCGCCCTTGGTGGAGCACTTTGCGCACAAAGTAGCCGACAAGAACATTCATGAGTTCCAGGGGATCGATCGTGATGCTCTGGCAATTCTCGAACAGCAATCGTGGCCTGGCAACGTACGTGAGCTCCGCAACCTTGTTGAGACCATGGTGACGCTCGAACAGGGGGCCCGCATCACCCCGGAAATGGTCCTGCGTTATCTACCAGAGCCTGAGCGTGATCAGCAAGAACCGCTCTCGCCCCATGCACTCATGAGGATGTCTGCCCATACCGGACAACACAATGAGTTGGACGTGCAGATGCTCTATCGAGCACTGCTCCAACTTTCTACAGATGTCGCCGAAGTTAAATCCGTACTGCGCCATCTACTCAGTATGTCTGTCGATGTCCAACACAACGTAGACTTCCCCGCACACGGGCCTGTGCATCAACAGACCTCTGGCGAAGTCGTTGCAATTCGTCCCCTTCACCCAGTAAACAATGCCGTGCCCGACGCTGGTGATGATGAAATGAACCTCGCCACGATTGAAAAACGCGCCATCGAAACTGCGCTTCGACGCACACAAGGCAACCGACGCGAATCAGCCAAGATGCTGGGCATTAGCGAACGCACACTCTATCGCAAGATCGATGAGTATGGGTTGCAGTGACCAATGACGAATTACCAATTACCAATTACTAATTAACAATTACCAATTACCAATTACCAATTACCAATTACTAATTACGGGTTAGTGGGGTGGAACTCGTCTTTCCCGCGGAAGCGGGCAACCACATAGACGAGATTGATAGATTCCCGCTTTCGCGGACATATGCACGAACTACCTATCTGCTTTCAGTAATTCGTAATTAGTAATTGGTCATTAGTAATTGGTCATTAGTAATTAGTAATTAGTAATTAGTAATTAGTAATTGGTCATTAGTAATTAGTAATCAGCATCGGTCTCGACGGCGCTGCATCTCCATCGAATGGGGCAACGTTGAACACAACGAGGTAGCGTCCGTCCGGGATATTGTCGGGAACGTATACAAGTTCTGAGATCGTGCAGTCGAGGCGAGGGGCATGGGGCCATTGCCAGAAATGATGATGAGCAACGAGCGCCCCTTGATCTTCTTCTCTATCAACAGATGGGAGGTCTACCATAAGGTGACGCACCCCATGCTCTACGATAAGCTTCATCGCATCGATATGAATGTATGGTGGGTTATCACCCGACCAGTGCATCGTGCGTTTAGCATCGGCATTCGGGAGTGTGCGAATGATCAGCGTTGATGTAGTGCGGTCGGTCCATGCTGCGTCAAGGTCATGCGCAGAGACTAAAGTGTCACCATCGAGCATGGACGTAGGAACACTGATAAGCGTTGCCTCATCCATAACGTCGCTCATCAACGCTGGTATGGTGTAGCCTTTGCCTGCTATGTGACCGATGCATTCAGTGTGTGTCCCATTTCCGTGCGGAGCAACGGTAACGACGTCGCAACGTACTGGACCACCTTCTTCGATACTACCAACAAAGCTGCCGATTCTAAAGGGATCAAACCTAGCAGGTGGTAGTCCAAATGCATGTGGAGCGTGGTCGTGGTTTATGTGCAGCGAAACATCCTGCGCCGTTGAAAGGTCGTATCGACGAGCTCCAACGGATATCACAATTTGTGGTCGGGGGATAGCCATGCGCAAAGTTCTCTGTGGCAACATCAGATTCCAAACGATGTCACGTTTTGCAGGAAAATGCGCACGAAGGCATAGAGGCCGGAGTAATGCTTGGTATATTCGAGCCAATCGTACGACCGGACACATCGTCCACAGGTTTATGGAGTGAGGTGATACATGTCTCGCACACTTAACAAAGTCATGCTTATTGGCAACGTCGGTAAAGACCCCGAGGTGCATTTTACACCGAGTGGTGTCAAGGTTGCCCAGCTACGATTGGCAACGTCGGAAACATGGAAGGACAAGGACGGGGCCGTCCAGGAGCATACTGATTGGCACACCATCATTGCATGGAGGGGGCTTGCAGATGTTGTTGAACGTCTTGTTCGCCGTGGCAGTCGATTGTATGTCGAAGGCAAGATCCAGTCCCGATCATTTGACGACCGTGATGGTAACAAGAAGTATGTTACCGAAATCATCGCAGACAGCCTTCTTGTGCTGGATGCAAAGCGTCAGGAACAGCCGGCAAATGCAAATGAGACTGAACAGCCTCTCCATACGTCTTCCGGCACTGACGTAATCCCATTCTGAGTTTTTTTGGAGTCGATCGCTTGGACGTTTCACGTAAGACAGAGATTCGAGTTGGTATAGTCAGTATTTCAGCGATCCTGTTGCTGCTCATCGGGATCATGTTGGGCAAGGGCATAAGTTGGTCGACGAATCAACATGAAGTTCGTTTCCGCCTGGCGTCTTCGGGAGGTCTCGAACCAGGTAGCCCCATTGTTGTCCACGGCGTAAAGCGTGGTCAGGTTGTGAGTGTCTCAAACCATAACGGCGGCGTCCTTGTTACAGGACAGCTCGACGATGTTTCTGATCTTCATAGCGACGCCTCGGCCGTTGTCTCTATCCTCGAGATCACAGGAGGGAAGAAGATCGAGATCAAGCCGGGATTTCAGAAAACTCCATTCGATCCAGCGAAAGACATACCAGGCATTGTGGCCGCAGATATTGGAAGCCTCGTGACGTCGCTCGGAGATGTAAGCGACAATGCTATAGCCTTAGTCAAGCGTCTTGACACCCTTAGTGCAGCTCTTGCAGATCTGGCTCGTGACGGAACGTTTGTTAACAACATCAAAACACTTGCATCTGATGGTGCCATCTTGGTCTCAGATGCTCGTGCTTGGATGCAGGCGAACAAGTCTGATCTTACCGCGATGGTCAAGGATCTGCGTCAGATTTCTTCGACACTGCGCAAGACGCTCGATAAGAATGAACCAAAGATCTCAGGACTCATCGATCACCTAGAGCGCACACTTTCAACGTTTGACAATACGTTGACCAAGGCAGACGCAGCATTCATTTCGGTAGACAGCCTTGTTGTCGAGGTCAACACAGTGATCACAGAGGTCAAGGCCAACAAGGGGCTGCTCAATCGGATCATCTACGACGAAGGACTTTCCGCTCAGCTGGATTCTTCATTGACCGTTTTGAAGAGCATTCTCCAACAATTCCAGCGTGACGGCGTTAATGTTAACGTTGGACTCGGACATAAGTAACCACACGCCCCCTGATCAATGAAGTCGTGGCTGTTTCTCCTGATAGCTTTGCTCATCGTATCGTGTTCCTCAACACGACGCATCGATCAGTCGTTCGATCTGCGTGACGATTCAGAAAAGACCGTAGAGTTTCGCGCAACGTCCACAAAACACATCGACTCAGTCAACATCGGCGCACTGCGAACTGATGTTTGGAAGCTAGAACACTACTCCTACCCCGATTCGATTCGCCTCTTTGTGCGTGTGCTCGACACAACGGGGTTCGTTGTAACGCACATGGCAGAGCCGTACAAGTCTCCCGGCGCGCCAGACTATTTTCCACGCCTCATTGAGCGCCTCGGAGAGCGTCGCCGCGTGCGCGACTCAGTTGTTCGCAACTACCGTGTGCGCGAGATCGGCGAACTCGACTCCATACCAGCTAACATTGCCCTTGCTATCGATTGCTCCGGCTCAATGAAGGGGGCTAAACCAACGCTTGATCTTGGCACCGAGCTCTTTATCGGCATGAAGCGTGCCTGTGATAACATCTCACTCGTTGGTTACCACAAGACCATTACCGAAGTATTCCCGCTCACCGGCGACAGCTCCCGAATGCTGCGGGAGTTTCGAGAGTTTAAGAAGAACTCTCAAGGGCTCTTTACAGCAACGTTTGATGGGATCATGAAATCTCTTCAAACGCTCAAGGACGT
>CANGZU010000061.1 GCA_947458785.1 Ignavibacteria bacterium | reverse complement strand
TTAATCTGCATCGCAAGGTCATCATAATGCGCTTGCGTCATTGCGTCGGCGCTGCGAGCCCCCTGCATCTTCTTGAGCATCGTGCGAAGGCGTGCGCGGCAGATGGCGCGTACGTCTGTGCCGTACGTGTTTGGTCCACGCATGAAGATCATAAACCCGTCGCCAGAAGAAACTGGTTTTGATGACTTGTCAATGAGCTCCTGAACGAACGTTCGCTGCAAGGCACGACGATAGAAATCGCAAGGGGCTTTTGTTGCAAGCTCTGTGAAGATCGTCGACTCAACATCATCGAAGAGTTCGCTAACGCTGAAGGCCTCTAGACCAAATCGCGTTTGCTGGTCCATGAGACGCATGAGTTTGTCGGACGAGATCACCGTGCGAAGCATACGTGTCTGTAGCGAAGACAATCGCTGTGCTACATCCGTTGGGGTGAGCAGTTGCGCAATGCGCTCATCAAGAAGCCACATCGGCGTGGTAAAGACATTGTCGCGGAGGAAGTTGATGGCCTCGCGCTGACGTCCCTTTGGCACGATCGAGTACTGAGGTCCCTTTGATCCGTGCACCTTACGCTCGATCACAACACCACCGGGGATGTTCGCCACGTGACCCATCTCGCGCGACCATTGGCCAATGAGATCGTCATAGGCATCGGAGAGCATGCGGAAGTCCTCACCCGGCTTGTACGTGGCATCGTAGACATAACCCATCGCGCGCTTAAGGTTCGCAATGCCATACGCTCCTGCCTTGATGGCATCATCACCAAGATCTTCTGTCTGTGCTGTAGGATCCATCACCATCCATTGCTGAGCGCCAAAGCGCAGGTATGGATCTTTCTCTGCTTCTGTGGCCCAGGCGCGGAGCGTGTCGAGTTCTTCATCGGATGTCTTCGCACTGATGATCGGACGATAGCCCCACTTGACAGCCCAGTTGTCGTATGGTCCAACCTTTGGCATCACGTCTACATCATCGCCCGGCTGAGCGATATAGTTGTAACGTGCGTAGTCCATGATCGTTGGTGCTGTTCCGTACTTGGCGCAGAAGGTCTTTGAACGGAGTGAATCAACAGGGTAGGCGCTCGAAGCCTTCATGTTATGGGGCATACCGATCGTGTGACCAAACTCGTGTGCGGCAACAAATGAAATGAGCTCGCCCATGAGAGAGTCAGAATACGGCAGTACGCGTGATTTTGGATCACTGACTGCTTGGGCAAAGAACCAGCCTGTCTGTAGCTTCATGATGTTGTGGAACCAGCCGATATCCGACTCGATGATCTCGCCCGTGCGTGGGTCGTGAATGTTTGGTCCGTAGGCGTTCTCGATCGGCGACGGATAGTAACGAATCACACTGTAGCGAGCATCTTCTGGAGAGAAGTCTGAATCCTGCTCAGGAGTAGGGGGCTCGAGGCACTGCACGGCATTCTTGAAGCCAGCTGCTTCGAAAGCAGGATTCCATGCTTCAACGCCCTTCTTGAGCCACTTGCGCCACTGCACGGGTGTTGCTGGATCGATGTAATACGTGATCGGCTTGATCGGCTCTACCAGCTCGCCCCGTAAAAAGGCAGCCGTGTCCTTTGGCTCAAGGCGCCAGCGCAGGATGTACTCGCGGTTAACGGCCTCTGGTTCCGGACGTGAAAAGTCTGTCTGATCGAGCGAGAAGAAGCCAACGCGCGGGTCTGCAAGACGCGGCATCATTGGCTTTTCTGGAAGCATTACCATGGAGTGGTGCATGGTAAACGACATCGTCTTTGATGCCGAGTTCTGTGACGGGCTCTCAGATGAGAACGTCACGACGTTCTCTACTTCAACATTTGTTGGAAAGCTCTTGATATACTCCACGTATGAGCGGTCTCTGTCGAGTCCACCAATCTTGTACTGCGTGCGAATACTGCGGCTCGGAGTAAGGATGCCAACATCACCAACGAACATGTCGGTAACATCAATCACAACATTCGACGAGTCCTTGTTGTAGGCCTGAATCGGGAAGGCCTTGATGATCTCCTCGAAGTTGGCATTCTTCACTGCACGAGAGATCGGGGTTGAGTCGCTTGCCACGTTTACATAGCTGATCGTGCGCAGAAGGATCTTATCGTACTTCCGCTCCCAACGAACCACCTCGGTGTTGCTCTCTTCGCCACCGTACCCTACTTGCGGGGTCTTGGCAATGCGGCTTACAAGCAGCAGCTCCTTGCCAAGCATAGACTTCGGAATCTCGTAAAAGAACTTCTCGTCGATGCGATGCACCACGAACATCCCTGAGTCGGATACTGCTTCCTTGGTGATCACCTTATCATAAGCCTTGATCTTCTTGTCCTTGTCCGAGGGCTTATCTGCACCAGCCATCGACTGCTGCGATGGTGTGCTCGATCCGCAGCCAAAAAGCAAAGCCGCGGCAAAAGAAATCGCGAGAAAGGGGCGAACGTTGTTCATAAGGTAAAAATGCCGTGAAACGTGAGCTACGAATCTAGGGAAAAGCTAAAGGTCGTTCTTGAAAGTTTCGATGGTGGGGCGCCGGCTTATCTCCTCAAGAGCCTCGTCTAGGTGTTTTTCGAGCGTTGCTTCATCGGGCAGCGCTGTGCGGTATTCTGCAGCAATGACCTTGTTCGGCAGCCCCTCTAGCGCGTATCTAGCTAAGTTCTCACCTTTCGAGGTGCAGAGAATCAAACCTATCGGCCGGTTCTCGCCCTCAAATTGCCAGTGTTCAGCTGCATAGTTGAGATACACATGCATCTGACCCGCATCTGCATGTGTAAACTGTCCAAGCTTAAGATCCACAACTAGTAGACATCGCAGTCGCCGATGGTAAAGTAGGAGGTCGACACGGAACCATGTGTCATCTATCCGAAGTCTACGTTGTCTGCCTACGAAAGCGAAATCGTCACCAAGCTCGAGTAGAAAAGAACTTAGATTACTAATGAGTGCTTCCTCGAGATCAGATTCTGAGTACTGATCGCGTAGCCCAAGAAATTCGAGAATGAATGGTTCTTTGAAAGAGTGATCTTTCATGACTTCATTCTGGCTGGTAACAGTACCTGTAGAAAGCATACCTTGAATGTCGCGCGACAATGCGCTTCGCTCGTAGTATTGACTGTTTATTTGTCGATCCAACTGCCTCACAGACCAGCCACAACGCAGCGCCTCAGCCTCATAGAACAAGCGGGCATGGTCGTTTGAAACTGACATGAGCTGCACGTAAGCAGACCATGGTAGGGGGAACGAGGGCATTCCCCCCAGATCGGAATTGGCAGACACCGTCTGCCGAATTGCCTTCGCAGACCACTGCAGATAGAATTTTCGCATCAACCTCAGATTACGCTGACTAAACCCTCTGCCAAAACGAACACCGAGGTCCGTTGCTAAGCGAGAAACTAGCGCATCACCATACTCCGCCCTTTGTTTGCCCCTCTGTTCGCATTCGACAATACTTCGGCCAATCCGCCAATAGGCAGTTGTCATCGTAGCGTTGACAGCTCTTGCCGCTTGCTGTCGAGATGTCTCTAGAATTGAAACAATCTCCGAGTGAACTGTTTCGTAATCACGATTCGGGAACATTGTCGCCTCCTTCTGCTTCTGAGTAGGGTTGCAGATAGAAAACGTGACATTGCAGTTCGGCACTCGGCACTCGGCACTCAAAAAGAGATGCCCGGCCAGCTGGGGAGGGGAGTGCTGTGCTCGGGCATCTGTGGTGATCGTGTGGCCTTGCGCTTTGGGGGCTTGGTCTGGGGGGGACCAGCCACACGTCATATTATGAGGGGACAGATCCAGAAACGTTGTCTTTCAAAAATTGTTGCATCCTATCTTTGCGCCCAATGATACCCCATACCGGACTCTGCGTTGGGCTTGATCTCGATATCGAGAAGCTACCAGCCCCTTATCAAAAGCAAGTCGTTGATCTGCAACGATTTGGATGTGATGTGATAGATGCCACAAAGGGCGTTGCCTCGTGCTATAAGCTGAACCTTGCTTTCTATGAGCAATATGGACGGGCTGGAATTGACGCACTCTATGCCATTCGCGAGCGGATTGGTGATGCGTACGTTATTGCCGATGCAAAGCGTGGGGATATCGGAAACACCTCGGCTGCTTATGCAAAGGCGGTGTTTGAGGATTTGCAGGCAGACGCAATCACGGTGTCTCCATACATGGGACGTGATTCTGTGGGACCATTCCTCGACGTTCCGGGTAAGATGGTCTATGTGTTGGCGCTTACCTCCAACCCTGGCTCGCACGATTTTCAGCGTCGGCTCGTTGGTGAGACGCCCCTTTATGAGCTCGTGATGAACACGGTTCTCTCATGGCCGCGAGCTGGTGATGCAGGATTTGTTGTCGGTGCAACGAACGCAGAAGAGCTGGCGATGGTCCGAACGAAGTATCCTGATGTGCCGCTGCTAATACCAGGTATCGGAACGCAGGGTGGGGATGCCCAACAGACGGTTGCAGCAAATGCGAAGGGGCCGGCAGTGTTCAATGTTTCTCGTGGACTCCTCTATGCCGACTCGACAGAGACGTGCATGGACACCATCGCGCGCCTGGCAGCAGAGTATAGCGCCACGATGACGCCGTAAATGTCACGTTTTATGTGACAACACACACAGTGTATCGGAGGATACACTCATGCAGATCGATGCATTTCCCGAGCGTGTGATGCAGCACGCCGCGCACCGCGTGTTGGCAGATAGCAGGCGCCGGTGGCGCACAACATGTGGACAATACGTGCAGGTGCTCTCGCCGGGCACACTGAATGTGCACGAAGGACCCGACTACGCCAACATGGCTCTGTTATGCGAGGGTGCTGTTACGGTTGCCGCAGGCGAGTTTCACGTACGCAGCTCCGACTGGTGGATGCACGGCCACAGCGCAGATGTGCGCTACAACGACGTAGCGCTGCACGTTGTGCTGGAAGATGACAAGCCTGTGCCGCTTATACCATGGACAATTGTGATGCCCATGTCGGATGCGCTCAAGTGCATACGTTCGGTGCCCCATCCGATTGTACCCGCGGCCGACCATGTCGAGGAGCTGCAACGAGCCGCTTGTGCCCGCATGAAGCGTCACACCGACAATGCACGCATGGTGATCGCACGTCTCGGTGTTCGAGAGGGACTTCGCGCGCTCACCGATGAATGGTTCGGTCGCATGTCTGCCCACAAAAGCCACCCCGTTTCCAGCGACGTGCAGCGTCAGCTCCGTCAGGCAATAGCAGCCTCGCCCCTTGGCATGCTTGCAGCAGGCATCAACACACTTACTCCGGCCCAGATTCTCGAATCACTGCGAACTTCCGAGATACAACGCATTGCATTTGAAGGACGCTCCCTCCGGCGTGAGATCCTCATGAATGTGATCTTTCCCTCTTGCTGCGCCATGGCAACGAATGATCGTCTCGTTGTGCTGTTTCAATGGTACTGGTCGGTTCCATCGATTCATCATTACGCAGCGCTGCGCAGGCGCTTCCCGGGCTACGACCAATCGTATATGTGGCAGCAACAGGGACTTCTGGAATATGTCCGCTGGTATTCTCCCGTGTATACGTCATAAACACGGCGAAGTGTATTTTGCGTGCCTATGAATACGACACTCATTACTGGCGCCAACGGCGAAATCGGACACAGTCTCCTCGAGACGCTTTCCTCACAACCAGATCGCAAGATCATTGCGTTAGACCTTGCGCCCCTTGGCGAAGCACTCGCAAAGCATGTGCACGTGCAGGTACAGGGAGATGTCTCCGATCCCAGCGTTGTTGCTCAGCTTGAGCAGCACGACATTGATGAGATTTATCACCTAGCAGCGTTGCTTTCAACAAGCTCTGAGAAAAACCCTGAGCGCGCGCACAACGTGAACGTGAACGGCACGATGGGCCTTCTAATGATGGCGCGTCGTATCGGAACACGCACAGGCAAGGCCGTCAAGTTTTTGTTCCCGAGCACGATTGCCGTCTACGGAATGAAGAGCATCGAAGAGAAGAACAATGCTGGTGCGGTAACTGAGTTCGAGCACCTACAGCCCACCACGATGTATGGCATCAACAAGGTTTACTGCGAGCAGCTTGGCGCATACATGAGCGATCGGTTTGGTCAGCTTACCGATGAGCGCGGCGCCAAAGTTTTGGACTTTCGTGCGCTTCGCTTTCCAGGACTTATCTCTGCCACAACGGTCCCTACAGGGGGCACAAGCGACTATGCTCCAGAGATGATCCACGCAGCAGCACAAGGCAAAGCCTATGCATGCTTTGTGCGTCCGGATGCGCGCATCCCGTTCATGGCAATGCCCGATGGCGTCAAGGCGCTGTTGGATCTTGCAGCCGCTCCAATGGAGAACCTTACACAGCGCGTCTATAACATCGGCGCATTCTCGCCATCAGCAGAAGAGATTGCAGTCAAGGTTAAGTCGGCCTTTCCAAGTGCCGAGATCACCTACGCACCGCATCCACAGCGTCAGGCCATTGTAGATTCATGGTGCGGCGATGTGAATGACTCTGCAGCACGGCGTGACTGGGGATGGAAGCCAGACTATGATATGGACAGGGCATTCAACGAATACCTGATCCCGATCATCTCCAAGGTGTATGCAGGATAACCGGACGCCGAACCGGCTCGCACGCGAGCAATCGCCGTATCTCTTGCAGCATGCGTATAATCCTGTGGATTGGTATCCATGGTGTGACGAGGCATTCGAGCGTGCTCGTGCAGAGAACAAGCCTGTCTTCGTCAGCATCGGCTATGCCACGTGTCACTGGTGTCACGTCATGGAGCGCGAGTCGTTTGAAGACGATGCCCTTGCCGAGTATCTGAACAACAACTTCATCAGCATCAAGGTAGACCGCGAAGAACGCCCCGACGTTGATGCAATGTGCATGGATGTGTGTCAGACGTTAACCGGACACGGCGGCTGGCCCCTTACCATCATCATGGACCCAGAAAAGCGTCCGTTCTTTGCCGGTACGTATTTCCCTCGATACTCCGTTGGAAACCGCCTCGGCTTTATGGACGTGCTCTCGCGTCTCAAAGAAGTCTGGGTGCTCGATCACCAAAAGGTTGTTGAAACGGCCTCGATGATCGTGCAGGCTCTGCGCGATCAGGCAAGCGCAAGCTTCTATGGTGAGGTGCCGCTGAACATCTTCGAGATCATAGCTGATCATCACAAGCGGACGTTTGATGATGAGTACGGCGGCTTTGGATTACGTCCCAAGTTCCCATCGCCCCATCACATCCTGCTGTTGCTTCGCATAGCTCATCGCACGGGTGACAAGGGGCTCCTGAGCATGGTTTGCTCCACACTAGATGCTTGGCGATCAGGGGGCATGTACGATCACGTTGGGTTTGGCATGCACCGCTATAGCACCGACCGGGAGTGGAAGGTGCCGCACTTCGAGAAGATGCTCTACGATCAGGCCATGGCCATGATGGCCTATACAGAGGCCTGGCAGGTTACGCGCGATGATGTCTACAAGACGGTTGTGATCGAGATCGCACAGTTTCTCATGCGCGAGATGACGTCCGATGAAGGGGCGTTCTACTCTGCTCAAGATGCTGATTCAGAGGGCGAAGAAGGCAAATACTACATCTGGACAGATGAAGAGCTTGGGGAAATGTCGCAAGAGCTCAAGGGGCTATTGCACGTGCGCCCCGATGGCAACTTCCATGATGAGGCAACTGGCAACCCCATGCCAGCCAACATCCTGCATGCAACACCAACAACGCTTCGTGAACTTCTTGCCAAAGAAGAGTGGACGCGTTTGCGTCCGCAATTGCTGCAGCGCAGGCTCACGCGGGTGCGTCCGCTAACCGACGACAAAGTCCTGGCCGACTGGAACGGACTCATGATCGGCGCATTGGCAAAGGCCGCACGGGCATTCGATGACGAGATCCTGCTCGACATGGCAGTTGCCGCCTACGGTGCGTTTGCTCAGCCCCTTGCATGCCATCGCATGCGCAATGGCGACATGGCTATAGACCCCATGCTTGACGACGTTGCATCGATGGGGTGGGCAGCCTTTGAGCTTTACCAAACCACCGGTGCAAGCTCGTACTTGTTCGATGCACGGCAGAGCGCAGACCGCATTCTGGACGAATTCGCCGATGATCAAGGTGCGCTCTACGGCGTTCACCAACACGTAACCGACATCCCCGTTCGTCAAAAGAGTGGCTTTGATAGCGCCTATCCTTCCGGTAACAGCATGGCAGCCATGCTCTTTGCTGGCCTTGGCGCGCTCTGCAACGACCAGCGCTACCGCGATGCTGCGCGTACATGCGTGCATACCTATGGCGCGCAGCTGCAGCAGTTTGGGCCAGGATATTGCATGCTGCTCTCTGCGTGGGATATGATCACCAGCGACCCAATGGAGATTGTGTTCAATGGTGATGCTTCAGTCCACGCGATGAGTGAGCTCATGCGCGAGTACACATCGGCCTACAATCCATCGGCAGTGATCGCCCACAGGCCAGAGGACGACCTGGGTAGGGAAATGCTCTCCGGAGCTTCGTATCCATTCGATACTGCGCCCCAAAACAGCGTGCTTGTGTGTCGTGGGTATGCGTGTGAATTGCCACGAGTAGCTGGACAAAACCCGGCGTGAGTCAAGAGTCCGTACTTTTGCAGCCATGGCAGTATTGATCGACGGAAATTCGCTTGCAGCACAGATACGTGAAGAGGTGCAGGCAGAGGTAGCCCAGTTGCGAGATAGCTCAGGGGTTGTGCCTGGACTAAACCTTCTGCTTGTGGGCGATGATCCAGCAAGCGCCGTGTACGTGCGCAACAAGGGCAAGGACTGTGAAAAGGTCGGGATCACATCAACAATCTTGCGTCTGCCTGATACCGCAACAGAGCAAGAAGTGCTCGATATCGTGCGAACATGGAATGATGACGCATCCGTACATGGCATTCTTGTGCAGTTGCCGCTTCCGAAGCACATCAATGAACACCGCGTGATCAATGCTATTTCGCCGCTTAAGGATGTCGACGGATTCCATCCCGAAAATGCCGGCAAGGTGATGATCGGACTCGACGGGTTTATTCCATGCACACCGTATGGCGTGCTTGAGATGCTGCGTCGCTATAACATTGAAACCTCCGGCAAGCATGCCGTTGTGGTTGGGCGGAGTAACATCGTTGGTAAGCCCCTTTCCATCCTACTTGCGCAAAAGCGCAGTCCAGGAAATGCGACCGTAACGATCTGTCATACCGGCACGCCCAACATTGCCGAGTACACGCGCACGGCCGACATCCTTATCAGCGCCGTTGGTTCGCACGGTGTGATTACCAAGGATCACGTTAAGCCTGGTGCCGTTGTGATCGACGTCGGTATCAATCGTATCACATTGCCTGACGGGACAACCAAGCTTGTGGGCGATGTGTTGTTCGACGAAGTAGAACCCATCGCGCAGGCCATCACGCCAGTGCCTGGTGGTGTTGGACCCATGACACGTGCGATGCTGTTGCGCAACACGCTTACATCAGCCCAACGGGTAGGGGGCAAGCAGTGAAGCGTCAGCAACTCGAAGTACTCTACCACGATGCCGACATCGTGGTTGTTAACAAGGCATCTGGACTGCTCTCTATTCCTGATCGGTACGATGCAACGCTGCCAAGTGTAAAAACACTCGTCCGCGAAAAGTTCGGATCATCCTATCCCGTGCACCGTCTCGACAGAGAGACCTCGGGCGTCTTGATCGTTGCGCTTAACCCTGATTCTCACCGTGCTCTCAACACGCAGTTTGAACAGCACACGGTGCGTAAGACCTATATGGCGATTGTTGCGGGTATTGTTGACCGCGACACCATCAACATCGACATACCGATCATGCCTGATCCACGTCGCAAAGGGCTTATGAAGCCATCTGCGCGCGGTAAAGAGGCACACACGGTGATGCGCGTGATCGAGAAGTTCCGCTTAGCCACGCTGGTCGAATGCGATCTCATCACCGGACGTCAGCACCAGATCCGCGTACACTGCTCGGCGATTGGACATCCACTCCTGGTTGACGCAGACTATGGCACATCAAAGGCGTTCATGCTCTCGTCCATTAAACGCAAGTTCAACCTTGCCAAAGGGCAAGACGAGCGTCCGATCATCGACCGCCTTACGCTGCACGCTGCAAAGCTCACGTTTTTGCATCCAACAACTGGTGAAGAAATGAGCTTTAGTGCCGAGCCACCGAAGGACTTCTCGGCCACGCTCCAGGTTCTTCGCAAGTACGCCGCTCCGTATGCCTCAGCATTCGATGCAGAGTTCTTCTAAGGTAGTGTATCGCATTGCACGATACGTTGTATACGCGCTGCTTCTTGCGCTTGCGTTTCGTCAGGATACCTACATTGCCAACAACCCGCTGCAGGAAGACGGATACTACTCGTTGACCGTTGCCAGAAATCTTGCTCTTGGCAATGGCCCCACGATCGACGGCGAAATGC
>CANGZU010000060.1 GCA_947458785.1 Ignavibacteria bacterium | reverse complement strand
CAGTTGGCCGAGGTCCTGTTCGAAAGGCTTATGCTTCCTTCGTCGAAGAAGACCAAGACTGGATTTTCGACAGACTCAAGCGTGCTAACGGAGCTCTCCGAGACCTATCCAATTGCGCAAATGATACTTGACTACCGTCAGGTAGAGAAGCTTCGGTCAACATACGTCGAATCGCTTCCAAGACTCATCAATCCATCGACGGGTCGCGTACATACAACATTCAATCAGACAGTAGCCGCCACTGGACGTTTGTCATCGACCGATCCGAACCTGCAGAACATTCCTATTCGCACCGAGCTTGGTTTGCAGATACGTAAGGCCTTTGTTCCGCAGCGACCGGGACATGTGATCGTCTCTGCCGACTATTCGCAGATCGAACTGCGCATCATGGCGGCTATCTCACGAGATCCAAATCTGCTTGCCGCATTTGCTTCGGGTGCAGACGTTCATGCTGCCACGGCGGCGATTCTGCATGATGTGGCAATAGAGGATGTGACCTCGGACCAGCGTCGAGTGGCAAAGACCGTTAACTTCGGCATCATGTATGGCCTGGGAGCCTTTGGACTTGCCCAACGTCTTGGTATCTCCCGAACAGAAGGTCAGCAAATCATCGAAAACTACTTCGCGAAGTATCCCGGCATCAAGGAGTATATCGATTCAACGATCGCCTCAACGCGAGATCGAGGCTATGCCAGCACGCTACTGGGACGTCGTCGATACTTTCCGCTCATCAACGCGTCGAACAGAGGACTCCGCACGGCCGCAGAGCGTGCGGCCATCAACATGCCGATCCAGGGCACAGCTGCAGACATGATGAAGCTTGCGATGATTCGCGTTCACGACCGCATGCGGCACGATGGCTCGTCTGCAATCATGATGCTGCAGGTGCACGATGAACTTCTCTTTGAAGTTGCCGAAGGTGATGCAGCGGCGCTTCGCGAGATGGTAAAACGGGAGATGGAGCAGGCTTTACCACTCGACGGAGTGCCAGTTATCGTTGAAACTGGTCAGGGGGCTTCATGGTACGAAGCGCATTAGGCGTGATGAAAGCGTAGTTTTGCATCATGTCAACCCTCGTTGCACTTGTCCTTGGTCTCGTCCAGGGACTCACGGAATTCATACCTATTTCGAGCACGGCGCATCTGACGATCGCAGGCTCGTTGTTCGGTGTAATCGACCCTGAGCACCCAGAACAGTGGACGGCATTCATGGCAACCATTCAACTAGGGACTCTCGCTGCCGTGCTGGCGTACTTTCGCGATGACATCCAGCGAACGGTCAAACACTGGTTTCATGAAAATCTTGGTCGTGATCGGCGCAGCTTCAAAGAGCAGACACCCGAGTCACGCCTTGGCTGGCTGGTCGTGGTCGGGACGGTTCCCATCGTGGTTGTTGGATTAGCACTCAAAGACATCATTGAGGGTAGCCTTACGAAGGATCTCTCAATCATCGCGTTTTCACTGATCGGCATTGGCTTGCTGCTCCTGCTCGTTGAGCGAACAGCCAGGTTTACAAGGTCAACTTCCGACCTCGGCGTGCTCGATGCCATAGTGATCGGCACAGCGCAGTGTCTGGCGCTCATTCCAGGCTCTTCGCGTAGTGGAACAACCATGCTCGCTGCATTGCTACGCGGAATGACCCGTGAGCATGCTGCACGTTTCTCATTCCTGCTTTCAATACCTGCAATCCTCGCTGCCGGCGTACTTGAGTTCTACGAGCAGTCTTCGAACATCTCGTGGGAAAACGGTGGCATGCAGTTGGCCCTTGCAACAGCAGCCGCATTCATAAGCGGATACTGGTCAATATCATTCCTACTGAACTACCTGAAGACGCGAACACTACTCTCGTTTGTCGTCTACCGTGTGGTTCTCGGAAGCATCATTCTCCTTACGGGGTGCACTCAGCCCCCTGCCAAACAGGAGAGCGTTCTCGAGAAGATTCAGCCGCCGGCCGAGACACTTGCAGCGCCAGAGCAACCTACGAGGCGATCAGTTGTCGCAACGGATACAGTCGTGGTCAAGACATCTATGGGGAGCTTTGCTGTCGAGCTTTATGGTACAGATGCCCCCAAGACGGTAGAGAATTTTCTCGCGTTGGTCCGACGCAAGGTCTACAACGGTACACATGTTCATCGTGTGGCAAAGAACTTTATCATCCAAATGGGCGATCCGCTTTCAAAAGATCTGCGGTCAAAGTCTGAATGGGGCAAGGGTGGCGAGACAGCCACGGGAGCGCCGTTGCCCGAGGAGCTTGATAAGACATTGCCCTCTGCTCAGGAAGGCTATCGTAAGGGCATTGTTGCGATGGCTCGCAAGCAGACAAGTGGTACGGGGACAAGTCAGTTCTTTGTATGCCTGGACCAAGCGATCAATTTGCCATACACATCTACGATTTTTGGAAACGTCATCGATGGTTTGGAGGTTATTGAAGCCATGAGCGCTGTTGATGTAGAACCGGGACCCCTCGGTGATGCCGACGGAATTCCCAAGAAACCCATTCGCATCACGTCAATACAAGCAGTCAAACAGTAAACACTTATCAGGAGATCAAATACATGCGACACATCGCACTTTCACTCATCGTTCTGCTCGCGACCACCATTGGGGCCTGCGCACAGACAACAACGCCAAAGGTTAACGAAAAGATGAAGTACACGATAACTGTGACTCAAGGCAACAAAGAACTCGGTAAGATCGTGATCGGTCTTTGGGACAACATCGCACCAAAGCATGCAGCATTCTTCGAAGCACGTGTAGCAGAAGGATTTTATAACGGTTCAGCATTCCACCGCGTGATACCGAACTTTATGATCCAAGGGGGCGATCCGAACTCAATCAATGGGGACCGCAATTCATGGGGCTCCGGTGGACACCCAGATAAGGTGCCAGCAGAGTTCTCAAGTGTAAAGCATGTGCGTGGCGTACTTTCTGCTGCTCGCACGCAGGATCCAAACAGCTTTGGTGGACAGTTCTTCCTCTGCGTTGCAGACTCGCCATGGCTCGATAACCAGTACACGGCTTTTGGTGAAGTTCTCAGTGGTATGGAAGTTGCAGATGCAATCGTGAACTCACCACGCGATAGCCGCGACAATCCACTGGAGAAGATCTCCATGAACATCACCAAGAATAAGTAAGACCTTGTATCGCAACGTCATCATCTCAGTCCTTGGCTGTTTGCTTTTCCTGCAGACAGCCAAGGCTGTTTCTATCGACTCGGCCCTTGTTGCGCCGCAGAATCTTGGTTCCGGCGTCAATAGTCGGTACGACGACCTCAAGCCGGTGATCTCGCCAGATGGCCAGACATTGTATTTCGTTCGCAAAGGTTCGCCAGAGAACATTGGGGCTGGTGAAAAGAACGAGGATATCTGGATCAGTTCCCGCAGTGCTGATGGCACCTGGGGCAGTGCCGTTAACATGGGCTCTGTGCTCAACAATCGTGGCAACAATGGAGTATGCTCGATCACGCCAGATGGAAACACCATGCTCGTGGTCGACGCCTACAGTGATCCTTCCGAGCGCATTCGCACGGTTGCGATATCGCGACGAACAGCCAAGGGGTGGTCTACACCTGAACCAATCGTCATTGAGCAGTATGGCAACGCGTCAAAATACAGCGAGTTCGCACTCAGCAACGACAACGCAGCACTCATCTCTGCCATTCAAACCGAAGAATCATACGGAGATCGCGATCTCTATGTGAGCTTTCGGAAACCGAATGGTGGATTTACACGACCAGTCTCATTGGGCGGTGTGGTCAATTCTGCTGGACAGGAAGCAACACCGTTTCTTGCCTCGGATAATGCATCGCTCTATTTCGCATCCAATCGGCCGGGTGGTTACGGAGAGTTCGACATCTACGTTACACGACGTCTCGACTCGACATGGACGAACTGGTCGCCCCCTGAAAATCTTGGTCCCGCCGTTAACACCGATGATTGGGACTTGGCATATACGATTCCTGCCGATGGCAGATACGCCTACTTCGTCTCGTACAACAACTCGATCGGCGAAGCCGATATCTTTCAGATCAAACTCCCTGAGAAGGCACGTCCAAAACCAGTAGTGCTGCTCTCAGGAAAGGTCATAAACCGGAAAACGCAGCAGCCCGTAGAGACAGATATTATCTACGACAACCTGGCATCAGGTGTGGAAGTTGGTAGAGCGCGCTCAACGCCGTCGACTGGTGAGTACAAGGTTACTCTGCCGGCGGGAGAAGCCTACGCCCTACGTGCAGATGCTGTGGGATACCTTTCGGTGAATGAGAATCTCGACTTTACCGCTTTCAATGACTACACTGAGCTGTCCAAGGATCTTTACCTTGTACCGATCGAAAAAGGGACAACCGTTGAGCTCAAGAACATCTTTTTCGATCGCAAGCTTGCAACACTTCAACCTGCCTCATTTGCTGAACTTCGACGACTTGTTCAGCTTATGAATGACAATCCAACACTAAAGATCGAGATCAGTGGTCATACGGACGCTATGGGCAAGGACGCTGATAATCTCACACTATCAAACGACAGAGCGCAGTCTGTGCGCACGTATCTCATTGCCGAGGGCAAGGTCGATCCTTCACGATTGAAGGCCATTGGATATGGCGAGACAAAGCCTGTTGCGACGAACGATACCGACGAAGGCCGTGCGCTGAATCGTCGAGTTGAACTTACCATCCTAGAAAAGTAATGTCAGAGACAACCCTTGCCGCCAGTGCGGCACTTATGGAACGCGAACATGCTGTTGTGTTCCAGACCTATCGTCGAATCCCAGTTGCTATTGAACGCGCAGAGGGGGCTCGCATCATCGATGTGGATGGACGATCCTACCTTGACATGCTTGGTGGAATCGCCGTCAATGCGCTTGGTCATTCGCATCCACGGATCATATCTGCCATCGAGCAGCAAATCACCAGATACATGCACGTATCGAATGTGTTCTACCAAGAGCCACAGGTGGCACTTGCTGAGCAACTTGTAAAGGCAAGCGGATATCCGCGTGTATTCTTTACCAACTCGGGAGCTGAGTCAACAGATGGCGCGCTGAAGCTTGCCCGTAGGTACGGAAGTGCTCGCGGACGCTACGATGTGATTGGTTTCACCGGTGGTTTTCATGGCCGCACGTATGGAGCGTTGTCGTTGATGGACAAGCCCCTTTACAAGGATGGCATGGGGCCGTTTCTTCCGAATACGTTGGTCCTCCCGTTCAACGATGTCGACGCACTTGAATCTCGTGTAGACGAGAATACTTGCGCCGTCATGATCGAATTCCTCCAAGGGGAAGGGGGCATACAGTCTGCAACACAGGAGTTTGTCGACGCACTCTTCGCACTCAAAGAGACCTACGGATTCCTCATCATTGCCGACGAAGTACAAAGTGGGATAGGTCGCACGGGCGACTTCTTTTCGTTCGAGGCCTACGGTGTCCGTCCAGATATCGTGACGGTTGCCAAGGCGATGGGAGGGGGCTTGCCGCTCGGTGCGATACTCGCAACAGAGGAAGCTGCTGCGCTGCTCGACAAGGGGATGCATGGCACAACGTATGGAGGCAATCCCGTTGCATGCGTTGCTGGGAGTGTTGTTGTCGATGAAGTCTGTAGCGGCCTGATGGATCATGTGCAGAACATCGGTGTGTATCTGTACGAGCAGCTACAAGTGCTCATGACAGAGTTCCCCGAACAGATACGCGAGATACGCGGACGTGGTTGTATGCAGGGAGTTGTCTTGAATACCGATGCGGCGCCATATGTGCAGGACCTTCTCAGAAACGGTGTGATCGCTAACGCAACGGCTGGAAATGTCATTCGTCTCGTGCCACCGTTTGTGATTACCAATGATGATGTTGACGAGCTTCTCCGTGCACTACGCACAGTCATGAGCGTGCAGCGTGGCTGAAACCTACCCACTGCTTGTTACATGTCCACGTGAGTTCCCACCAATTCTTCGTCGTGAGATCGAAGCATTAGGTTATTCGATTACACAAGAGCTGCCAGCTGGAGTTGAACTCGAAGGTACACTGCATGATTGTCTGCGGCTCAACCTCTGGTTGCGGACGGCACACCGGGTGTTGCTGCGACTTGGATCTTGGCAGGCTCGTACTGCAGATCAGATGTACGAGGCCGTGGCATCGGTAGCCTGGGAGGATTGGATTCCTGCCAATGGCTACGTGAGTGTTGTTAGTTCTGTTGATACGCCAAGCATCGACAATGACATGTATGCTAACATGCGTTGTAAGGACGCCATTGTTGACCGTATTCGCGACAAGAAGAATGTGCGTCCAAACAGTGGTTCGTCGACTGATAAATCAGTTGTGTTCCTCTACTGGCACGATGAAGACCTGATGATGTATGTTGATACATCTGGTCAGCCCCTTTCAGACCGAGGCTACCGAGTACATCCTGCAAAAGCGCCTATGCGTGAGACACTTGCCGCAGCCGTGGTGTTATCAACGAAATGGTCTCCAGAATACCCATTCGTAAACCCTATGTGCGGCAGTGGTACGGTTGCCATCGAAGCCGCAATGATTGCGCAGAACATTGCTCCGGGCGCTCACAGAGACAACTTCGGATTCCTGCACTTGTTGCCCTTCGATACTCGCGAGTGGACGTCAATGCGCAATGCAACATTTGATGCGGAGCTCCAGCAGCCCCCTGCTCCGATCATTGCATCGGATATTGATGGTCGCGTCGTGCTGCAGGCCAAGGATAACGCCCGCAGAGCTGGTGTTCGCGTAGACTTCTCGACGATGGACTTTATGCAGGTATCTGTGCCGATATCAACGGGCATAGACGAGCATTCGGCGCATACGCCCGTGATCGTCTACAACCCCGAATACGGATTGCGGCTTGGCGATGAGTACCAACTCACAGAAACCTACCGCATGATCGGTGATTTCATGAAGCAGCACTGCAAAGGATACACGGGTTACGTATTTACTGGCAACATGTCGCTTGCCAAGGAGATCGGTCTGCGTTCGAAACGTCGTATCCCATTCTGGAGTGCGGATATCGAATGTCGTCTGCTCGAATTCGAGCTCTATGAGGGTTCGCGGAAGAAACAGCAATCATCCGACGATTGAGCCGTATTTTCGGGGGTATGATTACCATTACCCTCCCCAATGGCGATAGACGCGAGTACCCGCAAGGGACCACTGGCATGGATATCGCAAAGAGTATCTCCGACGGTCTTGCACGTGTTGCCGTTGGTATTTACGTCAATGACGCACCATATGACCTGTCGCGCGAGATCACGTCTGATGCCTCTATTCGGATCGTAACCTTCGACAACGACGAAGGGAAAGAGATCTTTTGGCATTCGACGGCTCACCTCATGGCAGAGGCTTTGGAGGCACTCTATCCGGGTGTGAAGTTTGGTATCGGTCCGCCGATTGAACAGGGATTTTACTACGATGTAGACCTGCCCGGTGGACACAAGCTCAGCATCGAAGATCTTCCGAAGATCGAAGCCAAGATGATGGAACTCGCTAAGCGCGATGTGCCATATCAACGGGTCGAGACAACGTGGGACAATGCTGTTGCCTACTTCACCGAAAAGGGCGACGAGTACAAGCTCGAGCTTCTTGAGGGACTCAAGGATTCTGAGATTACGTTCTACCAACAAGGCGAGTTCACAGACCTATGTCGCGGCACACACGTGCCATCAACGGGTCACATCAAGTATCCGAAGCTTCTCTCCGTGGCTGGCGCATACTGGCGCGGTGATGAAAAGCGTAAGATGCTCACTCGTATCTATGGCATCGCGTTTCCAAAGAAGCAGCAACTCGAAGACTTCATTAAGCAACGCGAGGAAGCAGAGCGCCGTGATCACCGTAAGCTAGGGCGCGAACTGGAACTCTACATGATCACGCCAATGGTTGGAGGGGGCTTGCCAGTATGGCTACCCAATGGAACAACCCTTCGCCGTAGGCTCGAGGCCTTCCTACGGGATGAACAAGTCAAGCGTGGGTATCACGAAGTGATCACACCGCACATCGGCAATCTTGAACTTTACAAGACATCAGGACACTACCCGTACTACGCTGATTCGCAGTACGACCCAATCACAGTCGAGGATGAGCAGTATCTGCTCAAGCCGATGAACTGTCCGCACCACCATCAGATCTATGCCAACAAGCCCCGTTCATATCGGGACTTGCCATATCGTATCTCGGAGTTTGGAACAGTGTATCGCTATGAGCAATCAGGCGAGCTCAACGGTTTGTCGCGCGTGCGAGGGTTTACCCAGGACGATGCTCACATCTACTGCACCCATGATCAGCTCAAGGATGAGATAAAGAACGTTGTTGAGCTCACGCAGAAGGTCTTTACAACATTCGGCATGGACGTCTCAACGAGACTTTCATTCCGAGATGATAATGCAGCCAAGTACGGTGGCGATCTTGATTACTGGGAGCGCGCACAAGCAGAGATCAAGGCTGTTGCCGATGAAATGGAGCTCGAGTACTTCATCGGTGAAGGTGAAGCTGCGTTCTATGGTCCGAAAATTGACTTCATTGTGCGTGACGCGATTGGCAGAAAGTGGCAGCTCGGTACGGTGCAGGTAGACTACGTCATGCCAGATCGTTTCAACCTCGAGTACGTTGGTGCCGATAACCAGAAGCATCGTCCGGTAATCATCCACCGAGCCCCCTTCGGCTCTATGGAGCGATTCATATCGATTCTGATCGAGCATTATGCCGGTAATTTCCCATTCTGGATTTCTCCAACACAGGTAAGTATTCTGCCGATTGCCGACGCGCATCAATCGTTTGCGCGCGATCTGGCGGCGGAGTTCGAAGCAATGGGGCTGCGGGTAAACCTAGACGTGCGAAATGAGAAGATCAATCGTAAGGTAGCTGAGAGTGAACAGAAGAAGATCCCGTATGCACTCGTGATCGGCAACAAAGAGATCGAGCAGGATGCTGCAGCTGTACGTATCCATGGTCAGGGGGACAAAGGCCAGATGAAGATCTCTGAAATAAAGAGCCTGTTCATGCGACTCAACACACCTGGTGAAGAGTAAGTCTCGATAGGGAGTGCTATGATTCTAGGTCTGTCTACATGGCAATGGTTGCTGGTTGCTACCATGCTGGCTGGTAGTGTAATCGTTGCCTTGGTGCTACGTGCAGTTTTTGCATCGCTCATTCGACGACTCCTCCGAAAGGCCTATGATCATGTTCCGCACCCGAATCTTGTTCAATCGGTAGCACGCAGCATGGCCTTGGTGGTCGTTACCGCATTGGATGGGGCTGCATTAGAGTTCATTGAGCTGTCGGCTAAGGCTACGGCAAAGATCGAGATGATCCTTGACACAGCTGCGATTGTGTTCGTGACAATTGCCATCTACCAGTTCATCGAATTGGTATGCACACGTGTAGTTGCTCACGTCTTGCGTAACCGTGAGCATGCACGAGACATTGCCGCAACACTGGCCCCGTTGATCGCTTCAACGTTGAAGTTTCTTATTGTCATCGTTGGCGTTTCATCGGCGCTTGGCATGCTTGGAGTTAACATTGCCGCAATCATTACTGGTTTATCCATCGGTGGTGCAGCATTAGCACTGGCCTCGCAGGATACCGTCAAGAATCTCTTCGGTTCGGTTGTGATTTTATCGGAGCGACCCTTTGTGGTTGGGGACTGGATCACGACGCAAGGTGTAGAAGGCGTTGTTGAAGAGATTGGATTTCGAAGCACACGAATTCGCACGTTTTCCGACACCGTGATCTTTCTTTCGAATGCGAAGCTCGCTGATTCGACCATTGAAAACATGGATATGCGAAATGTGCGCAGGTTCAAGACTACGATCAATGTAGACATCGCAACGAGCCCTGAAGCACTCCAGAAGCTTCTTGAAGATATTCGTCGCGTGATCAGCAGCGATGCGAAGACTGTCTCTGCAAAGAAGCTGCTGGTGAATGTAAGTGCAATCACAGAGCATGGAGTGGTGGTAACGGTCATCAGCTGGTACAATGTTGACGGCGACAATCCCGAGCCCGTTGTTCTGCATCGCTTGAACATGGGTATACTAACGGCAATGCAGGCTCACGGTGCAATGATTCGCGGGGACTATTCACCTGTTGTCGACCATCATGGAACAACAACATGACAGCAGAAGAAGAACGGCTGCATCGTAAAGCACAGCAGCGCCATCCTGGAACACATAAACGCCATATCTTTCTTTGCGCAACACCTTCAACACCGAAGTGCTGTGCACCCGAAAAGGGGAAAGAGTCGTGGGACTATCTCAAGGATCGAATCTCTGAACTCGGACTTGATGCCGAAGGGGGCATTTGCCGCACAAAAGCAGACTGTCTCCGAATTTGTATCATGGGGCCCATCGCAGTCGTACATCCAGACAACGTATGGTATCACTCATGCACACCTGATGTTCTTGAGCGCATCATCCAAGAGCATGTTATAGGTGGACAGGTCGTTGAACAATACCGAATAACCTCAGGGGATTGAGGTTTTCCATACGTCTTCTGTGATGCTACGTGTTGCCTTGACGCTGT
>CANGZU010000059.1 GCA_947458785.1 Ignavibacteria bacterium | reverse complement strand
GGGGATGCCGATGCTGTCTTCTCCGGCTGATGCCGTGATGCTCCCAGCAATCAGACGTATCGGAATCGTATCACGAACAGCAACGGTTACCTCTGCTGTCTGAGTACAGCCGAGAGCATCATAGCCGACAACGCGATAGGTGGTGGTGGCATCTGGACGTGCGTACGGTGATGGAGATGTTGAATCGCTGAGCCCCGTGCTTGGAGTCCATCGGTAGGTGATCGCGCCAAAGCACTTGAGTTGGGTTACATCACCTCTGCAGATGGAAGCATTCCCTGTTGTGCTCAGATTGATGCGAGACACATAGACCGTGACGGTGTCTTCTACCTCACAATCGCCTGTCCGGGCACGCATGATGTAGGTTGTTGTAACCAACGGAGCCGCAACAGGGGACGTTGTGTTTGGATCATCGAGCCCATCGACCGGTGACCATGAGATTGTTTCAGCAGCCCCATCGCTGAGAAGGCGTTTGCTAGCTCCCTGGCATAGTGAAATGTCGGCTCCTGCATTGATCAGGGGGGTGCGCGTCACGTTCACAACGACGGTATCGAACGAAACACATCCATTGCTGCTGATGCCCGCTGCGATATAGGACGTAGTGAGCTGTGGCGATGTTACCAGCACTGCACCAGTATCGATGACCGTTCCGCCAATCGTAAGCCATTGGATTGCTTCGGCAGTTGAGAAGGCCGACAATGATACAGGCACTCCCTGACAGATACGTTGATCTGTCCCTGCAGAAACTGTTGGCGACGGCTTCGGTAGTATTCGAAGTGTATCGTAGGCAATGCAATCGCCGCTTTTGGCAACCAGTGTAATGTTGATGGGTGCATCACCAACGATCACTCGGGTTGATGTAGAATACTTATCAAGTACTCCATAGCCACTCCATTCGTGCATCGTGCCGGTTGATGCAGTGAGTGTAACAGTATCCGACGAGCAAATAAGCTCCGGCGCCATGATCTCAACGGCAAAGGAATCCAAAACGTTGATCGTAACCGTATCTACGACCACGCATGAACCTGATGAAAGGCGCACGGTATAGACTGTTGAGCGATCTGGACGGGCAGTCGGATTGGGTGACGTTGGATCATCAAGGCCAGTGGTTGGGCTCCATTGGTAGCCAGTTGCCCCCTGAGCACGTAGAGGGGCACTTGCTCCAGCACAGATCGTTGCATCACCACCTGCCGTCATCGACGGCACACGCACCAAAACTGTAGCGGTATCAGCACATCCATTTGGTGTTGTGCCAATCACCGTAAACCGCGTTGTTACGTTAATGGAAGCAGTGGGGGAGGCAATTCGAGCATTTGAAAGGGGCTGAGCAGGAATCCACTCGTAGGATTGTGCCCCCTGAGCACGCAACGTGAACGGTGTTCCCGGACAGACCGTGATTGCTGAATCAACAGTTACGTTTGGAGCTGCCTCAATGCGAATCGTGGTGGCGATGGTGTCAGCCCCATACATGTTCGATGTAACGAGTTGGACGTTGTATCGTCCTGGAATGGCATAGCATATCCGGGCTGGACTGCGCTCATTGGAAAAGGCAGGTGTACCGCCCTCAAAACTCCAAGACCACGAGTCGATCGAGCCTGTGCTGAGATCCTGGAAGCTGACGCACGATCCAGCACACAAAACACGTGGCTGCTCGAAGTTGGCATTGGGAAGCGCACATTGTGCTGCACGTTGTGAGGGCTCGATCAACATTGGGCCGATGACATTGGGTAACCCTAGTCTCATCACACCGTTCAAGCGGAGTGCATTGTCGATGTACTGAGCGGACAGTCCAGAAACATGTGGTGCGTTGATGATGCTTAGAGAAGACTCTCCTGGACGGCCAACATAGATCTTGCCATCTGGTCCAAGCTGCATTGCAATCCAGCTGTTGATGCCGCGTACTTCTCCCACGACGATACCGGATGCTGCGATCTGTTCGGCTGTTGCACGTGTTATGTCGAACTGGTAGATCAACGCTGAGGCGGCTGCAGATTCAGGAGATGTTGCCACATAGAGCATTCTGCCGTCCATCGAAAACGCAGAGCCATAATGGGCTATGCCGCTTCCAGACTGCATAACAGTTGTTGCGTTGGAGACCTTGCCTGATTCTCCATCGAAATCAAAGACTTGAGTATGCCCTGCGATCGAAGTAAGAACAAGCTTTCTGTTGTCAGGCGATACATGCATTTGTCCAGCATCCTTGACTGTCAACAACGGGTTGCCAACATTGGAAACAACAGGCAGTGAGCGGAGCTCATCACGCGTAAGGTGTATGCTGTAGAAATGTCGAGACAATCGGCTGCGCGTGATGATCCACCAACCCTCACCTCGACAATCAGCGCCAGCGGTTAGATGCTCGGTGATATCGCTGAGTAACAGCTCGTTCTTTGTTGAAACATCGCCGAAGCCATCGTCCTGACGCATGTCCACGATGCTATAATACAAGCAGAGACACCTCGAGCTTGCATTCGTTGCCGTGACAGGTGCAGCGTTGAAGATGTAGTAGATGTTTGGTCTGCCTGGAGCTGGAACAATCAGCGCGCTTTGACTCGTCGAGGGATCTCCAAAGAGACCACGTCCATTAGGCATCACATCGTGAAGACGATTCCATACCGTGATGCCGTCTGTATAGAACAGCAGCTCGCCAGTAGTAGGGTCTGAAATCGTAGCACAGCCCTCGCTTGTTGAGAGTCTTCCATCATCAAGGGGCTCTGCATTTCCATTCTTGAACGACAGTCCTGCGTACTGTCCGAAGTACCAATGTTGCGATGCCTTCGGCTGTGCTAGTGCAGCATTCTGCATGAGCACTACACAAAAGATCACAAGGAGCATGCGCAGGCTACCGCGCGCAATGGGCACGTCGAAAACAACGCAGTATCGTTGATTGCAGAGCATCAGTTCATGCGTGGTCAAAATAGGTAAAAACAAGCCCCTTTCGGCATAAGCACTATTACCTGATTTTAACATTTCCGCACCTACTCGAGGCGTAATTTCGAAGCGTCATAAATCTCTCACCATTGTGGTCGTATGGAAAAAAAAATCCTGGTAGTCGACGACGAGCAGGACATCCTGGACCTGATCTCGTACAACCTCTCGAAAGAGGGGTTCAAGGTGTTTACGGCCGCTGATGGTATTCAAGGCCTAGAGACCGCCAAGACATGTAAGCCAGATCTTGTGATTTTGGATATCATGATGCCTGGCAAAGACGGATTTGAGGTCTGCCGCTCCCTGCGCCAAGACCCATCCTTTAGTTCGACAGCCATCATGTTCCTCACGGCCAAGTCGGGAGAGATCGATCAGATTCTAGGCTTAGAGCTGGGCGCTGATGACTACATCCAAAAGCCGATCTCGCCTCGGGTACTTCTTGCGCGTGTCAAAACCATGCTGCGCCGCGGCAGTGACAATATCAAGACCGAGATGATTGCAGCACCCGAGCTTCTGCGTGTCGGAAACGTAGAGATCAATCGGCAGAATTATACGGTGCGGGTTGATGGTAAGGAGATCTTCTTCCCAAAGAAGGAGTTTGAACTACTGGCATTTCTGGCATCAAACCGTGGGAAGGTCTTCTCCCGTGAGTCTCTTCTGCGCCGAATATGGGGCGAGAGCGTGTACGTGATCGATCGTACGGTGGATGTTCATGTTAGTAAAATTCGTGAGAAACTCGGGCCATACGGACATTGGATAGAAACCGTGAAGGGCGTTGGCTACCGTTTCACGGAACAGGTCTAACTTTGTTCATGATGGATGAACTCGTTTTGATTGCACTTGGTGCGGCACTCGGTGGTCTTGGGGTGTACTACACCAGTCGTGTACGACTGCGCCGTGAGCTGCGTGAGCCGGCGAAGCGGATTGTCGATGTTACGTCTGCCATTACAGAGGGAGCCACAAGCCTACGAATAGAAGAACTCCCGCAAGCTCAGAATGAGCTAAGGCAGATCGCCGCAAGCATCAATCGTCTTGCTGAACGCGCATCCAAGGATATTGAGGAGATGCAGCGGTTAGAGCGTGTTCGATCGGAGTTTATTGCCAATGTTTCCCATGAACTGCGCACGCCGATCTTTAGTGTGCAGGGTTATCTCGAGACCTTACTCGATGGGGCAATGGATGATCCCAATGTCTCCATGCAGTTTCTTGAAAAAGCGTATCAGAATGCGATGCGGCTCAATGTGCTGCTCAATGATCTGATTGATATCTCACGGATTGAAAGCGGCGAGTTGAAGTTTTCGTTTCGCTTTTTCGATATCAATGAATTGATCCATGAGCTCGTTCAAACCATGCAGATCCGCGCTGAGCAGCGCTCTGTGCATGTTGATCTTCAGCTGACTTCTTCCGCCGTGGTTTACGGTGATAAGGAGCGGCTATCGCAAGTTCTTACCAACCTTATCGACAATGCGATCAAATACAATGTCGAGGGGGGGGCGGTAATCATTACGACATCCTCCACAACGAAGGGGATAACTGTTTCAGTCCGTGATACCGGTATCGGAATCCCTGCAGAGCATCTGGAGCGAATCTTTGAACGGTTCTATCGCGTCGATAAAGACCGCTCTCGTGCGGTCGGAGGCACAGGTCTTGGCCTGGCTATCGTCAAGCATATCCTCGAGGCTCATGACGCAGAGCCCGGAATTAGTTCTGAGTCGGGCAACGGAACTTGCATAGAGTTTACGCTACGCGCCAACAACGAGGCCTAACTCTAACCAGCTGTATCAATGCAGTACCGTTACCGGTGCGCTGATGCTGATGTTGCCGCGAGTTGCAACCACAACATAGAAGCCTGAGTCTAGCGTGGTTGCCTCAACAATCAGATTGCGTCCGTGCTGATGCCAAGTAGCGTTAACAAGTTGTCCAGCAGTGTTGTAGATACGAACCGCGTCAACTGGCACATCACGCTCGAGCGTCATGTTGATGTGTTCATGTGCTGGTTGTGGTGCAATCTCTACCGTGATCCGTTCGAGATCGGCATCGACACTCGAGACAACGCCCCACGTGATGTCATCGATGTAGAAGCCGTCGGACTGACGTGAGGCATTGCTGCGGAAGCGCAGCCGGGTAAAGATCGTGTCTCCGTTGTAGTCATTGAATTCTATGATCTGGCGTCTCCACGCATCATCAGTCTTGTTTGTATCAGCCCAGCGTGCGTCCTTACCTGCGTTCCACCATGCTCGTTGCGTCCATGGCCCGTTCAGGCTTGACGCAGACTCAAGGAACATCGTATCTGATGCATCAACAAAAGCTGCAACATCCATTTGCAAGCGTAGCGCCATGCCTGCTGCCGAAGGCTGGCTAAAGGGATACATAACGCATGAGTCTCGTCGGTTTGGCTGATAGACAGAAGTTGGTGCATAAGCAAATGCTGCAGGCGCTGTGCGGTAGAACGCCGTTGTGCGGCCCCACGGTCCAGACAGAACATAGAACCTCGGGTCATTGAGGAATGAAAGAGACGTTGTAGACAACGATCCCGCGAAAGCTACGAGTGTGTCACTTGGCGGACTGATATTGTTGTCGCTATCTACTGCTATAGCCGACACCTTATACCATCCCTGTTCAGCAACGGACAGAGTCTCAGTAACTACTCTTCCTGTATCTGTCGGTGCATATGGCTTCGCGATCGAAGTCTCACTGGCTACATAGCGAAGTGCTGAAAAATTGACGAGTGGGTTCACAGAGTCCAGACGCTGTCTTGGCGTAGTAAAACTCACAACTACAGCCATCGGCTCTTCGTTACCCAGGGCTGAAAGGGCAAGAGGAGGGGCGGGTTCTCGCGAGCCCCCTGCAAAAGCAGAATCAAGCTGAACGGTGCTGGAGTCGCGTCCGTCTGTTGTTACCGCAACAAGTGCATAGCGATACTGCTTATACTTGACAAGTCCAGTGTCGATGTATGATGCAGCATCGGCCCCAAGTGTTGCAAGGGGGCTTCCGTCGCGGTAGAGATGATAGCGGAAATCAGTTGTTGAAATCGGCTGACCAAATGCACGTGTTGTAACTGGTTGCCAGGAGCAGGCGATTGTTGTTGGTGCATTGGGTATCGTGCGGGCATCGAAGCCAAGGGGCGCCTGCGGAGCGCGCGTGCGAACAATCGCTGTGTACACGTCGTTATCAGCTCTATTGATACTTGTGTTTCGCATGTCTACCCAAGACGGGTACACGATGCCATTGTAGAAATCACATCCTGAGTAATCACCGGCAAAGGTGTTGCCCGTGAATGGATTGTTGCGAAGATCATTGTTGCCATCGCCAACGCGTCTGTCCACCCAGGTGTCGCCTCCGTCAGCAGACCAGCTCACATAAGTGCGTACATCGATGTTGGTAGTGTCGTCGCGACTGTCGCTATACATCACGGCGATCTCGCCGGAAGTTGGGTCCGTTGCAATCCACGACCAGAACTGATCATTTGTTGTATCGGAATGCACGATCTTGGCGACCGACCATGTGGTGCCATTGTCGGTTGATCTCGAGAAGTAAACATTGGGATAGTTATCAGCGGCCCATGTCAGGTAGAGATTGCCGTTGCGCATACCTCGAGTGTTGTCGATCGTAAGGCTTGGATAACATTCCGCGCGAACAACCTTCTTAACCCGAGAGTTGGACTGTCCGTTGATTGTACTCTTGATACCAAAAGGATTGTACGTCTGTATGATGCGTGGCGGCGAAAACGTCTTGCCTCCGTCTGTAGAGCGGGCATACCTGAGTGAGCTTTCTGTTCCGCTATTCCACACCACATGAACACTGCCATCGGGACCGGTGCGAATCAGAGGGAAGCTCTGACCAAACGTTGTGGCTTCGCTTGTGCCTGGGAACCGGTCGCTCACAGCTACTGGAGCAGACCATGTAGCCCCCTCGTCGGTACTCTTTGAAAACACGATCTGCGTAGATGAATCACTATTGATCACGCGCTTCCATGGCGTATACAGCGTGCCCCTGTGCGGAGACGTCGCAGCTGTATCTGCGTGGATGTAATACTTGTCTTCGAACGATGAGTCTGCTGTCTGAGCACCAGTATGGATGATTACTGCAGTGTGCTTCATACCCCACGTCTTACCGCCGTCGGTTGTTGAGCTTACAAACACGCCATTCTCTCCAAACTGCACATTGCCTGTTCTGCGAAAGCCACCATACATCAGATAGCCTTTGCCGTTGTGGTCAAAGCACACGGAGGGGTCGTTTGAGGATGTCCAGCCTGGGCGTGCAGTCCCGAGTGTGATGTTTGTCCATGTGCGTCCGGCATCGGTCGAGTAGTATGCCCATGTGGAGGAGCTCCCACGATAGTCAACTGCAGATCCGAGAAGGTTAGCAGGATTTCGTGGATTGACGGCGATCGAAGATTCGTTTTGTGCTGGCAGTTGATCTGTTTCCGCCTGAATCATATTCGCGTTTAGGAACAGCGTTGGTAGTTGCGTCTCTTGCACGAATGGCACCATCGCAACAGGAGGCTGGCTTGATACCGCTGGTGTTGGATGAGCGCGCTCCATATGGCGTTCGTGTATGTTTTCTTGTCCGAATGCAAGCTGTACAATAGTGGACAACAGGGAGGCGATAAGAAGGCTGTGTTTCATGGAGGAAAATTACTCAACAGCAGCACGAGAACAGTACAGAAACAGCAAGCCCGCACCGGTGGTGATTCGGTGCGGGCCTGCGACATCGAGGGACTGGGATAGGAACCCCTCCTTCGAGCTTACTTTTCGTCGACTACCGTAAAGTCTGCGTCTTCTACCTTATTGCCATCGGCTCCTGTCTCAGCTCCGCCGTTGTCGGTTGGTTGCTGTTGTGTGGCAGAAGCATCCTGATACATCTTGGTTGATGCTTCACTCCAGAGCTGATTCAGTGCATCCATAGCTGGACGGATATCCGAAGCATTGTTCTTGGAGGCATCAGCAAGACGTTCCTTAGCCTTGGTAATGCGATCCTTTGTGTCTGCATCGAGCTTCTCATCAAACTCCTTGAGTTGCTTCTCGGTGCTGTAGACCAATTGATCTGCCTGGTTACGCAGCTCGATCTCTTCCTTGCGCTTTTTGTCTTCGGCGGCATGATCCTGTGCATCGCGCTTCATCTGCTCTACCTCGTTCTTATCGAGTCCACTCGAGCCGGTGATGCGGATGTTCTGCTCCTTGCTCGTTGCCTTGTCCTTTGCCGTTACGCTCAGGATGCCGTTGGCATCGATATCAAAGGTGACCTCGATCTGCGGAACGCCACGCGGTGCCGGAGGAATTCCGTCGAGGTGGAACTTGCCGAGCGTCTTGTTGTCGGCGGCCATCGAGCGCTCACCCTGAAGGATGTGGATCTCAACGGAAGGCTGACTATCTGAAGCTGTCGAGAATGTCTCTGTCTTACGGTGCGGGATCGTAGTGTTCGATGGGATCATCGGCGTCATCACGCCACCCATCGTTTCGATACCAAGCGAAAGCGGAGTTACGTCGAGCAGAAGAACATCCTTAACGTCGCCCGAAAGAACGCCTCCTTGGATCGCAGCTCCTACGGCAACAACTTCGTCTGGGTTAACGCCCTTTGAGGGGTCTTTGCCAAAGAAGTTCTTGACGAGTTCCTGGATCTTCGGGATGCGTGTCGAGCCCCCTACGAGGATCACATCGTCGATCTGCGATGGTGTCATCTTCGCATCACGCAATGCTGCTTCGCATGGCTTAAGCGACCTGTCGAACAGGTCTGTGCAGAGTTGCTCGAAGCGTGCGCGAGTGATATTCACGTTTAGGTGCTTTGGACCATCAGCAGTTGCCGTGATGAACGGTAGGTTTACGTCTGTCTGGAGCATTTGAGAAAGCTCAATTTTGGCCTTCTCTGCTGCTTCACGCAGACGTTGAAGTGCCATTGGATCTTTGCGAAGGTCGATGCTCTCTTGCTTGTTGAATTCATCGGCGAGGAAGTCGATGAGACGCTGATCGAAATTATCGCCACCAAGGTGTGTATCGCCGTTGGTAGACTTTACTTCGAACACGCCATCACCGATCTCAAGGATTGAGATATCGAATGTACCGCCACCGAGGTCATAAACAGCAACCGTTTGGTTCTGACCCTTCTTATCGAGTCCGTAGGCTAGCGCTGCTGCCGTTGGTTCGTTGATGATACGGCGCACGGTGAGACCAGCGATCTCGCCTGCATCCTTGGTTGCTTGACGTTGAGCGTCGTTGAAATAGGCAGGTACCGTGATTACCGCTTCGGTGATCTTCTCGCCCAAGTAATCTTCAGCAGTCTGCTTCATCTTCTGAAGCACCATTGCTGAGATTTCAGGGGGCGAATACAAACGTCCATCGATGTCGACGCGAGCTGTATTGTTATCGCCTGCGACAACTGCATACGGTACGCTCTTGGCTTCGTCGGAGACTTCGCCCATCTGACGTCCCATGAAGCGCTTGATCGAGTAGATCGTATTCGTTGGGTTTGTAACTGCCTGACGCTTTGCTGCTTGACCAACAAGGCGTTCTCCGCTCTTTGTAAATGCAACAACTGATGGCGTTGTGCGCATGCCCTCGGTGTTGGCGATCACAACTGGTGTTGTTCCTTCCATGACGGCTACGCATGAGTTCGTCGTGCCGAGGTCAATTCCGATAATCTTACCCATTGGGCTTCCTTCAACCTAGAAATGTGAGTTATGGTGCTGGTTACGAAATGCGAACATCAAGTTCCTTGTGCGCCGAGGGTTCCTTTTTCGGAATCGATACGGACAGCACGCCGTCTCTGAAGTTTGCTCTGATTGCCTCTGTCTTGAGGTCCTTCGGAAGTGAGAACGACCGCGAGAACGAACCGTAGTTACGTTCGATTCGGGTGTAGTTCGTTTCTTCCAACTTTGCTTCGCGCTTCTTTTCGCCGCGGATTGTAAGCACGCTGTTGTCGGTTATCGTGATCTTGACATCGTTCTTTTCAAGACCCGGCAGTTCTGCATTGAACGTAACGGCTTCTGCTTCGTCGCAGATGTCGACGCGTGGCGTGAACTCTCCGATCTCAAAACGAACGCCGCCGTCTTGAAAACCGTCAAAAACTTCATTCATACGACGAAACACGGTATCGATACCGCGAAAAGGATCAACTTTGATCAGGGACATGACTGGTCTCCTTGTGGTGATGAGGATTGACATCTGTTTTGTCTCCCAATGGCCATTGGTGGAACATCGCTTTCGACGTACCACTTGGAAAATCGTGCCAAACTGGAAAAACTGCCGTAATGGCAGGTACGCACGTTAAGTCAGTGTCAGGTCGACAGTTGCAACCCGTGCCAACATGTCATTTTGTCGTACGTAGGCGCTTTGCGCCGGCGTAGCGCGGAGACCAGTATGCATCGGCAAATGGGGCAATGCTCACCCCCTTCGACGAAGAGCTATGGATGAACTGCCGCTCGTTCAGTGCAATTCCCACATGATTGATCTTGCCGCCATTGATAGCAAAGAAGACAAGATCGCCCCCCTGGATATCTGCTCTGTCAACAGGTTTGCCGTTGCTGAACATATCGGCCGAGATCCTCGGTAGCGAGATTCCTTGCGCTTGAAAGCAATACATCACGAAACCCGAGCAATCGAAACAATCGGGAGTAGACCCAGCGGAGCAGTAATCAGTGCCGAGGAGGTCCATAGCCTGCTCGATAACGGCTCGCATGGCAGGGGGCTCTGTGGTACGCACCCTGGAGGAGGAGCAGGAGGCAAGGAGCGCTGCTACTATAAGGGCAGGATATATCGTGCCCATGATGCCCCATGCACGATGCTCACGTGCACGATGCTCACGTGCACGATGCTCACGTGCACGATGCTCACGGGCACGATGCTCACGGGCACGATGCTCACGGGCACGATGCTCACGGGCACGATATATCGTGCCCCTTAGGATTCGCGCTTCTCCGGAAACATGATCGACGCGATGATGCTCATGGCCAGGACGCCTGCGATCACTCCGAGGGCCCCTT
>CANGZU010000058.1 GCA_947458785.1 Ignavibacteria bacterium | reverse complement strand
CAAGGCGATTCCATCTTCAATGGCGCAGATGACAACGGCTCGGGTACCACAGGCATCTTATTGGCATCAGAGGCCATAGCCAGCTCTGTCACTCGTCCTGAAAGGTCGATTGTCTTTGTTGCATTCTCAGCCGAAGAAAAGGGGCTCCTTGGATCAAAGGCCTACGTTGCGAACACGCCCCTTCCGATGAAGAACTGCGTTGCAATGATCAACATGGATATGATCGGACGCTCGGAAGAGGGCAAGCTCTCGATAGGGGGCAACGAGCGGTGTCCAGACTTGGTACGCATCAACGAAGAAGAGAACACCAGTGCTGCTCGCCCCTTTACGCTGGCCTACGATATTGAGCAGTACTTCTTCCGTAGCGATCAAGCATCATTTGCGATGAAGAAGGTGCCGGTGCTATTCTACTTTACAGGTGAGCACAAGGACTATCACAAGCAGACCGATGAGATCGCGAAGCTGAATATGCCGGACCTTGTGGCCATCACACGTCTTGCTTCACGTGTTGCGTGGCGTGCTGCGCATCAGCCGCGCACGACCTACATTCCAGCTGGTTTCGAGACAGAGTAAAGCGAAGCACTTTCGGCATACTTTGCCAGCACATCAAACTCCAAGTTCACGCGGTCACCAACGGCAAGCTCGCCGATGGTGGTAACGTGCAACGTATGGGGGATGATCGAGACTTTGAATCGTGTGGGCTCGAGCTCTGCAACGGTGAGTGAAACGCCGTTCAGACAGATCGACCCAACGGGGATCAAATAGCGTCGGTACTCGGCAGGGAAGGTGATCCAGACGTTCCAGTCGAGGTTAATGGCCGAGATCTCGTCGACCACGCCTGTGGTATCAACATGACCCAGCACGATGTGTCCACCGAGGCGTGCGCCAAGCTGCATGGCGCGCTCGAGGTTAACCGGCGACCCAACCTCAAGCTGGCCGATCGTTGTCTTGCGAAGAGTCTCCTCGATAACATCAACGGTGAACGACGACTCTGTGTGCTCGACGACTGTTAGGCATACTCCATTGACGGCGATGCTGTGGTCTACCTGCACATCACTCAGGATGAGCGAACAACCAATCACGAGCCTGCGTCCGTTTACACCTTGCTCTACGTGGAGCACATCCCCCTTTTCCTCGACTAAACCGGTAAACACCGTTAGTTGCCTTTGATAAAGGTGCGAATAACTTCGATGTAGGCATCTTCGCCGAGTGTGCTGGGTACCTCGGTGTGATCGGCACCGTCAATCAGACGCAGAACCTTTGGCTGTTGAGCAGCTTCGTAGATAAGCCTGCCGTGGGGTTGAAACGGCACGAAGGAATCACGTGTGCCGTGCAACATCAAAAGCGGTGCTTTGCGGATGCGGGCGTTGCTGACATTGTCGAACTTGCCTTCCATGATGTAATTACCCGGTACATCGAGCACTGTTCCCGTCTGGATAAGCGCTTCCGATGATGCAAAGATTGCCTCGGTGATTACGCACTTCGGTTGATGTTGTGTGGCGGCCAGATACATCGTTGGCACACCGCCAAGTGAATAGCCGTAGTCTACAATCTGAGTTGTGTCTACATCCTTACGTGAACGAAGGTAATTGAGTGCCGCGGTGGCATCCTCGTGGAGCCCCTGTTCAGAGCTCTTGCCTGTGCTCTTACCATAGCCACGGTAATCATAAATGAACACATCGAAACCTGCACGATAGAATAGTTCTACACGATTCCAGTATTCTTCGATGTTGTATTTATTGCCGTGCGAATACAAGATCACCTGATGTGGTTCAACACGCTGAGAGTCTGGCTGCTTTACGTAAAAACCATAGATCGTTTCTGCGCCACTTTGTAACGTTACTGCCTCAACTTGTGAGGCCGGAATCACCGCAGCAGAGAGACTGTACTCTGTAAGTGCCAGATTGTTGAACAGGAACGCATCCATCGTGCAGCCATTGAGCAACAGGATGGACGCTGCACATGCAATTGTGAGAAAGCGCTGTATCATAGCTTGTAGATCCCTCCAATGTAGAAACCATATGAGCCCACTCCGTTGATGGAGGAAAGTCCTTCAAACACTCCAGCCGATGTGTTGCGATTCGCAGCTTGCCAGATACCCTCGATCTGCAGGTCAAAGGTCTTGCTGACCGGGAATTGATATCCGACGAAGGGGCTCACGAATACATCGCCGTTTGAGAACTGAATGGTAGCGTGCGATCCGGTATAAACCAGTGATTGCTCGCCCACCTTCCACGAAGCGTTAGCGCTAAGGTTGGGGTAGACGCGAGGGTTTGGTTCTGATGAAAGCTTGGCAAACATCAAAAGCTGTCCGCTCACAGTTACCTCTGGCACAGCACCATCCTGGCGCAGCGCTCGATAGCTAGCACCGTAGTCAATGCCGGCCACACCGAAGGCGGCAAGCAGCGCATGAATGTGGCCATGCATCGTTAGGTCTTCTGTTACGCCGTGAGCGCCCCCTACCGTGAGGTAGGGAAGAATCCCCGCCGGTGACTTCTCCGGGATGAATGCTCCACCCATAGAGCCCGTAGCCACATAGGTGTCTTTCTCGAGCACACGCACCGGTTGCACGCTGCTGCAGCTTGCTATGATTAATACTATCAGAGCGAGCGTCGAAACCCTAGCCACTGATTTGCTTCCTCGAACGTCGTGGGTCATATTGTAACTCTTTCTATTCCAGTGCGAAGATAGCTTCGCACCTAATCAAATGATGCTATGGGGCTTTGGGTAACGTCGCGGAGTGAGTCGGCATTTCTGCCGCTACTTGAGCATGCAGATATCGTTGATGGGATTCGTCATCTGCCAAGTCAGCCCTGTGTTGTCATTGTACCAACGACCCGTCAGGCAGAGATCGTTCTGCGCGCATGGGCACAGCATAACGGACACGGCGAGCCTCCGATCATCGAGACCATGGCGTCGTTTCTCCGACGTCTTGGCCAGCACCTTCTCACGGATGGCACCACGATTCTCAATGAAGACCTTGTCGATGTGCTTTTGCGACACGTTGTGGCAGATAGCTCGATGCTGCAGTCGATCGGACTCGAAGCACAGAAGCTTGTTCGGTGGACGCAGTACGGTGTGACGCCTGCAGCGGTTGATGAACTTGCCGACAAGGCCGGACTTCATACACGACGGGGTAGGCTCTTGGCAGAGATCGCTGCTGCATGGAAGCGACTCTACGAACTGTACAGCGGCCTCGCCTGTGATCGGGGTGCCTACGAGCTTCTCGTGCAGAAGTCGCTGAGCACCATTGCCGAGCGTCCGCTTCGCAATGCATCTGGCGATGAGATCTCTGCATGTGTCATGATCGCTACGCACGGCGTTACTCCCGCAGATAAAGAGCTTTTGGCAGCACTTGCCGAATTCGGCTGGGATGTCGGAATTGGATTTGCTGCAGAGCTTGCACCTGTAGATGGTGTGTCAGATATGATCAGTGCATCTGCAACTGATGCCGCCTGGTATGTTGCTAATGGTTGGCATCACGGCTGGTGCGGGGAACAGCTGCCAGAGTATGAGCTTGTTGTGACAACTCTTCCAAGTCGCGAGGAAGAGGTGCGTCGCATCATGGCTTCGATCAAACACGATGTCGCGGAAGGAGTCTCGCTGCGGGACATTGCCATCTGCGTGCCGGGTGCATCGATCTATCGACAGATCATTGATGACCATGCACGCCGAGCAGGGGTGCCGCTTGAAGCGAAACGCCACATCACTCTTGCAGCAACTCCTGCAGCAACGGCAGTGCGCGCTATCTGCGACCTCGTTATCCGCCGATGGCTGCGCGATGACCTCGAACGACTTCTCTCACACGGTTCCGTGATGCATGAGATACGAGGCAATGCCGACCTGTTGCATGTTGCTCGCAATGAGCGCATTCTTGGTGGTGAGGGTGTGCGTGGATGGCAGATCCGTCTTGATGCCATTGCTTCAAGTTGCTCAGAGTTGCTGAAGAACGATGCGATCAATCCTGATGAGCAGAGAACAATCGAACGTAGACTCCGTCGTGCCGAGCGAGCCTCCACGGCAATCAACAGTATCGCACTCGTTGTTCCCTCTGGAGATAGTGAGCCCCTTCCAGCTGCTGCCTTTGCCTTGTCTGTGCGCACGGCGATCGATGGAATGGGTCTTGCGGCTCGTCAGCAAGAAGAGTGCGAGCAGCTTGTAAACTGTCTTGATCTTTACACGGGGCTTGCAGAACGGCATGGACTTCAGATGCTCACATTTCAGCAGCACGCAGAGCACTGGTGGAGACTAGTTGCATCGGCGGCGAGCAGGGTTGAGAGAGCCTCAGGCGCTGGAGTTCCAGTAGTTGCGCCCGCTGAGCTGCGGTGCCGACCATGGCAACGCGTCTATGTTCTTGGCATGGTCGAAGGTGAGTTCCCCCGGGTACATGAGCATATCACCGACCGAGAGATCATCCCGGGCGTGCTCGAGCGCATGTATGCGCAGGCCATGACCGACATCGCCTATGCTGTGCAGTCGGGAGGACGTCTTGTTATTACCAGGCCGAAGCACGTTGACCGGGCAGTGACATTGCCATCGTCATTGATCGATGTGCTTGGACGTACGCCATCGGTCACGATACCGCCTATGCTCGATGTGCAACATCGCATAGCGGTTCATTCGCATGAACTGCCACCAATAAATCGTGACGTCTACCGCGCTCCACAATGCGCAACTATCAATGGCATAGCAATCCCTGAACTTCGTGAGCGCATTGAGCAGGAGCGATCGCGTCCGCTGAGTCCGTCACGGTTAGATCTCTACTCACAGTGTCCGTATCGATTTTATGCCGAGAAGATCCTTCGCCTGCGACAGGTAGACATCCATGACGCTAAGCTCTCGCCACTTGAGCGCGGAACGATGCTGCATGATGTAGCTGCCGAGTTCTTTCGGTCGCTGCAACCAGCCGTGCAGTATGACAGCATCTCATCGGTGGATGAGCTGTTGTCGCTCTCGGTACGCCTTGATCCAGCAAACGTAAACGCATATTGGCAGCAGCTGCAGATGATTGCGCATCAGCGCATGGGTACGCAGGAGTGGCAGCACGCTTATGCTATGCTTGACAGGCATGCACTCTTTGGCACAGACGAGCGGCCTGGACTACTCTTGCAGTGGCTGCATCTGGAGATCGCCTATCAGCAGGCAACAGGTCATTATCCAACCCTGCTCGAGATCGCAATTGATGAAGATCTCGTAATGCCCTCAATGGCCGGTTCAGGAACCCTGCGTGTCTCGACGCGTGTTGATCGAATCGATGTTGGGTTTCGGGATGGTTGCGTGACATTTGTGGTAAACGACTACAAGGCAACGGCAAGCACTGGATATGGTCTTGCAGAGATACAATCCGGACAGCTTTCGCAAATGCCTATCTACCTTGAGGCCACGCGTCTCTGGCTGGAACATCACGGCATTAGGGCTTCGCCGGCAGCGGCGGTGTATCGTTCATTTGGGAAGGCACTGCATGTGACCGACGATCCTGTGAACAAGATAGCACTCGTGGATCCGTCATTTGACGTGCCGAAGGATGCGGTGGGCATCAAGACGTTGAAGCCTACAACGGCTTCAAAAGAGTTTCTTGAAAAGCCCCTTGTGGAGCAGAATCACCTCATCCTCGAAGTTGTAGGGGAGATTGCATCCGGACTTCATGCAGGCCTATACGCTGTTAGGCCTGCTGGTACTGATGCATGTAGAACATGTGATGTGCAAGAGTTGTGTCGAATAGAACAATGGGGCAACGGATGAGACAACCAAGGATACAGGAAGTTGCTGTAAAGCAGCTGCGTTGGACATGTCCAGCGTCTGCACTTCCGTTCAAGACCAGCACGAAAGAGCTCAAACCGCTCAAGAAAATCGTAGGGCAGCCGCGAGCTGTTGAGGCTCTCGAGCTTGGTGCTCGTATTCGAAGTCAGGGGTACAACATCTGGGCCTCAGGTGTTATTGGTACTGGCCGAATGACTACGATACGGCAGATCCTAGACGACATAAAAACGAAGAAGCCAACGCTCTATGACTTCGTCTACGTACATAATTTCCGTCAGCCTGAAGCGCCTGTGCTATTGCGCTTTGAGGCAGGAGAAGGACGTGTCTTCAAACGCATGATGGATGAGTGTCTCTCGGTGATACGTCGGCGCATACCGCAGCTCTTCGAGGAGGAACAATTCCAGTCTACCCGTAATGAGATTATCCAACGGTTCCAAGAGCGCGAGCGGGCGGTGCTGTCGGAGTTCGACGCCAAGATCCGGCCGTCAGGCTTTGTGGTTGGTCAGCTGCAACACGAGGATGGCTCATCCCGACCGGAGATCTTTCCGATCTTCGACGGCAAGCCTGTGACAATTGATGATGTAGATCAGCTTGTGCAGGACGGCAAGCTTGCACTTGAGCAGGCAACAGCGATATCAGATGCCTATGCCACGTACCAGGCAGAATTGGCCGACATCGGCCGCGTCTCGATGCGTGTGATCGTGGACTTTCGCAAGGAACTTAACAAACACGACCAATCAGCCGTCGGCATTCTTGTGACGTCGTTTTTGAATGACATACAACAGAGTTTCCCGCGCAACAGGGTGCGTGAGTTCTTGGATGGTGTTTCTGCGCATATCCTTGAGCACCTCGATGATTATGTGCGCGTCTATCAGGCGAAGCATGCTGGTGCTGCTGATGAGGCAGTCGAAGAAGCGGCTCGTGCATTGGAGTTGGTTACATCGATCAATTTGATCGTTGACAATTACGATACGAAAACTGCGCCGATCTCTATCGAGACGTCCCCGACGTATGCGTCGCTCTTTGGTGCCATCGAGAAGCGTATGGACGCACGCGGCTTTGTGATGAGCGACTTTTCGCACATTCGGGCTGGCTCGCTACTTAGGGCCGATGGTGGCTTCGTGGTCATGAACGCCATTGACGTGCTGTCTGATCCTGCGATCTGGACAACACTCAAAAAAGTGCTGCTCTATGGTAGGTTGGAGATTCAGCCCCCTGACAACCAGTTCCAGTTGAACACGCTAAAGCCGGACCATATCAATGTCGACGTCAAAGTGATTTTACTGGGCGACCCAGCAATGTATCTCGCTTTGTGGGCCGCCGACGAAGACTTCCACAAGATGTTTAAAGTGCATGCAGAGTTCGATGCCTATACGCAGAGAACTGCTGAGATGATACGGCACTACTGCTCGTTCTTATCGATGATGTCTAACGAGGAAAACCTCCTGCACTGCGATAAAGGGGCTGCCGGTGCCATTATCGAGTGGGCTGTTGCGTTTACAGACTCTCAAGAAAAAATCACGTTGCAATTCAGTTATGCGGCAGACTTGCTTCGCGAGGCTTCACACTACGCTCGTATGCGCAACGCGCGCTCGATACGAGCAGAGCATGTCAAACATGCCCTCGAGATGCGACAACAGCGCAGCAACCGCGCCGACATGGAGATTCGCGAGAGTATCAAAAAGGACGTACTTCTCATTGACGTGAAGGGGGCTCGCGTTGGTCAGATCAACGGCCTTACGGTTTACAGTAGCGGTATCGTCTCGTTTGGCAAGCCTGCTCGCATCACAGCAACCGTAAGCGCAGGGAACTCAGGCATCATCAATATCGAACGCGAAGTCCAGATGAGTGGTCCGATACACTCCAAGGGCGTCTACATCCTCTCAGGACTCGTGCGCTCTCTGTTCTCGCGTGCACAGCCCATCTCGTTCACGGCCAGCATTGCATTTGAACAGTCATATGGTGGCGTCGATGGCGACAGTGCCTCGGCCGCCGAGGTGGTGGCTCTGCTCAGTGCGATCTCCAACATCCCCGTACGGCAGGATATCGGCATAACCGGCTCGATCAATCAAAAAGGTGATATCCAGACCGTGGGCGGTGTTAATGAAAAGATCACGGGCTTCTTCGAGATCTGCAAGGACAAGGGCTTTACAGGCACCCAAGGCGTTATTCTGCCTGCCCAAAACGTGCGGGACCTGATGCTGCCCGGAGAGATCATCGAAGCAGTAAAAGCCAAGAAGTTTAGAATCTATGCTGTCTCACGCATCGAGCAGGCCATCGAGATCATGATGAATCATCCCGCCGGAGTACACATGAAATCAGGCCAATTCGCTCCAGACACTGTCTTCGCGAAAGTGCAGCATAACCTGGATGTGCTTCATGAAGCGTCGAAGACGAATTACTAATTACTAATTACCAATGACCAATGACCAATGACCAATGACTAATGACTAATGACTAACGACCTATTTCGACTTGCCAATGACGCATCTTGTAATCGGTAATTCGCAATTGGTAATTCGTAATCGGTAACTCGCAATTGGTAACTCGTAATTGGTAATTCGTAATTGGTAATTCGTAATTGGTAATTCGTAATTGGTAATTGAATTAGTGTCTAAAATGCCTCGTCCCTGTGAACATCATTGCGAGCCCCTTTTCGTTGGCTGCAGCGATGACTTCTTCGTCGCGGATGGAGCCACCCGGTTGGATTATGCATGATGCGCCGGCTTCGGCAGCCTGCAGGAGTCCGTCGGCAAAAGGGAAGAAGGCATCGGAAGCAACAGCGCAGCCGGAAAGGTCGATGCCTGCGTCTTGCGCTTTGCGCACAGCGATACGTGCCGAATCAATGCGGGACATTTGACCAGCGCCGATAGCAAGTGATCTATCTGACAATGCGTAGATGATCGCGTTACTCTTAACGTGCTTTGCAATCTTCCATGCGTAGAGCATCGCCTTCTGTTCATCATCGGTAGGCGTGCGCTGTGTTACGACGCGTAGATCATTCGCGTCGAACAAGATCGAATCTGCGTCTTGGACCAAGAAGCCCCCTGAGATGGAGCGGATGTTCACGGGCACGATATATCGTGCCCGTGATGATGCCCCGGCCGGATTTTCCACCAGCCTGCGATCCTTCTTCTTGCGCAGAAGCTCAAGGGCTTCCTCGCTAAAGGATGGTGCGATGAGTACTTCGGCAAAGAGGCTGTGGACCTCTTGCGCAAAATCGATATCGATTGGACGATTGACGGAGATGATTCCACCGAAGGGGCTTACGGTATCGGTTGCAAAGGCCTTGCGATAGGCGTCAACAAGGTTGTCTGCTGACCCAACGCCACATGGGTTGTTGTGCTTGACGATAACAACGGTAGGCTCTTCGAACTCAGCGCAGAGTCCTACAGCGGCATCGATGTCGAGAATGTTGTTGTAGGAAAGCTCTTTGCCATGCAGCTGCTTGAACTGCGAGGTAAACGAACCATAGAGCATTGCGCGCTGGTGAGGGTTCTCTCCGTAGCGCAGTGATTGATCCCGTCGCAACGGAATAGCTGTCTCTTCTAGGAAGGGGGCATTGCGTTTATGGGAAAAGTACTGCGAGATGCGCGCGTCGTAATAGGCCGTATGGCTGAACGCCTCCATGGCAAGCTGCTCACGCACATCGAGTGGCACGGAGCCTGTGCTTGTAAGGTGCTCGATGATCATTGCGTAGTGGGCAGGGTTGACGACGATCGTCGTGTGTTCATAATTCTTGGCCGAAGCACGCACCATGGCTGGTCCGCCGATGTCGATGTTCTCAACAATATCCTCATGCGTGGCAGCTGGATTGGCCACCGTCTGCTCGAATGGGTAAAGGTTGATCACAACAAGATCGATCTTTTCAATGTCGTGCTGTTGCATCTGCTGAACGTGCTCCTCTAGGTCGAGGCGCGCCAGCAAGCCACCGTGAATCTTCGGGTGTAGCGTTTTGACGCGTCCGTCCATGATCTCGGGAAAGCCGGTGACGTCGGAAACACTCTTGACCGGGATGCCCGCCTGGGCGATGGTCTTGGCGGTTCCGCCAGTTGAAACAAGAGTTGCGCCAAGATTGTGTAGCGCTTGGGCTAGGTCCACAATGCCCGTTTTGTCGGACACAGAAAGAAGTACGTTCATGTGTGCAAAGTTATCCTTTTGATGTTGACCAGTGGGTCGGCCAAACGTATTTTTGTACTTCATCACAATTATTGAGGAGCCATCATGGCAACCACGCTTGATAAGTCCGTGATCACCTGCGATATGGAGGGGATCATCGAGACGTTCAGTCCCGGTGCTGAGGCAATGTTTGGATACAGCAAGGAAGAGGCAGTTGGCAAGATGCGTGTGAGCGCATTTTCACCTGGCGAAGTTGTTCTCCAAAACCTTGGAGGCTGGCTCGCAACTGCGGTCAAGGAAGGTGAGTGGGTAGGAGAGACAAACTTCATCCGTAAGGGTGGAAAGAAGTTTGGAGCGCAGATCCGTATTACGCCAACGTTCAAAAATGGAGAGCAGGTAGGCTTCTGCGGAGTAACCGAAGAGCTCGAACGTCTCGCAGACGTACCGATCAAGGGAAGCACTAAGATCATCTCGTGGCTTGTGATCACGCGAGCCCCCTTCCTCTCGGCAGCACTTACGCCATGCTTTATTGGCCTTGCCTATACAGCAGGTGTAGAAGGACTCCCACTTAACTGGTTTTATGCAACACTCGCCATCCTAGGAGTTGCGCTGTTGCACCTTGCGAGTAATGTCTTTAACGACTACTTTGACTACAAGAGCGGAACAGATCAAGGCAACACGAAGTACTTCACGCAGTATTCGGGCGGATCACGTTCTATTGAAATGGGGCTGATCGAATTCAAGAAGACAAAGAACGTTGCAATTGTGCTTTCGCTCATTGCACTCGGTATTGGCATCTTCCTCTGGCAGGCTGTTGGTACAGGGATCCTTGTGATCGGTCTCTCAGGTTTGGCCCTCGGATATTTCTACACAGCACCGCCACTGCGCTTGGTTGCTCGTCATGGTCTGGGTGAGATCGTCATCGGCATGGCGTTTGGTCCGCTCATCACCATGGGTATGCACTACGTTGTCACCGGTGCTTACAGCTGGGATGCGTTCTATTTCGGTATTCCTGCTGGACTCCTCACAACGAACATTCTGCTCATCAATCAGGTGCCAGATACAGAAGGTGATGCCAAGACGGGGAAGAACCACCTTTTGGTAACATTCGGCACGCATGCTGCGCCGCTGATATACTCAATCTTCCTTCTCGGATGTTTGGGCACAACCGTGTGGCTGGCTGGTGCAT
>CANGZU010000057.1 GCA_947458785.1 Ignavibacteria bacterium | reverse complement strand
CACTCGACACGATTTGTGTTGATCGATTCAACGATGCGTGTTCGTGGATTTTATGACAGTGCTGACACGACGGATGTTGCTAAACTTCGTAGAATACTCAAGGCGCTGTGATGAATTTCGATCAACTACCCGCGTTGAACGCAACGCTCAATGCTCTGAGCACCATACTTCTCGTATGGGGCTACAAGCTGATTCGAGCGAAAAAGGTGCAACAGCATCGCAAGGTGATGGTAAGTGCCTTTGTGGTATCGATCATCTTCCTTGGTTGTTATCTGCTCCATAAGTGGCATTTGTACACATCTACAGGTGCGTACAACACCACATTTCAGGGACCAGGCAGTTGGCGTATCGTCTACCTGGTTATCCTGGTCACGCATGTTACTCTTGCTGCCGCTGTGCCAGTGCTTGCCCTGATCACGATCAGTAGGGGGCTTAACATGCGCGTTGAATTGCACAAAAAGATTGCCAAGATCACGCTTCCAATCTGGCTGTATGTATCAGTGACAGGAGTGATCGTGTACTTTATGTTGTACCAATGGTTTGCAAAAACAGTATGACAATGAAGTTGATGATCACCATTGTTGGTTTGATGCTCACGCACGTACAAGAGCTCATGGCATGTCCCGCATGTAAGGACAGCTTTGGCTCGAACGGGGCAAATGCTAGTGTTGGTGACGCCTACAGCTGGTCGATCATGTTCATGCTCGGTGTACCGTTGACGATTCTCACGGTTTTTATCGTTGTTATAACGCGTAAGATCAAACAGAATCCAAACGATGCGTCGGTTCATGTGAACAATCATGTGATGTAGGTTCGTGATGAGCGGTATATTTGCACGACATTTCTATGTGAGGATTGCGAATGTTTTCACGCAAGTTTGACAAGGGGGTTAAGACGGGCGGGGCAATACTAGGTGCCGTCGTTGCCGTCCTCTTCCTTGTGGGCTACTTTGGTTTCCGGAACAGTTTTGCTGACGTCGGTTACCGTCCTGAACAGCCTGTTCCATTTTCGCACAAGCTACATGCCGGCCAGCTGCAGATCAGCTGTCAGTACTGTCATGCCGGTGTTGAGAAGTCTGGACATTCTCCAGTACCAACAACGCAGACATGTATGAACTGCCACACTGCGGTGCAGGCTGAATCACCAAAGCTGCAGCGTGTGCGTGACTCGTACGAGTCTGGCAAGCCGATTGAGTGGATTCGCATCCACAAGGTTCCAGACTATGTACACTTCAACCACAGTCGTCACATTCGCGCACAGATCGACTGTAAGTCATGTCACGGCCCTATTGAGCAGATGGGTGTTGTTTCGCAAGAGAAGCCCCTTTCCATGGGATGGTGTCTTGATTGTCACCGTGCACCAGAGAAGCACATCGTTGGCGCCCGGCCGATTTCAGGTGTGTTCACAGGCAAGCTTCACAATGTGAAGGACCTGCTCGATAGCAGCTACATCTTTACGCCAATTCCTGCGCAGGTCGGTACATCTACTCCGATCACTGTTCCGCAGTTTGGCGGTTATCACTCAGAGATTCCAAAGACGAAGGTTGCTGGCGTGCCACATCCTAAGAAGGCGGGCATTGGTCCTGAGAACTGTTCTGCATGTCACTATTAATTGTGACACTCCCTCAATTCGAAACACGATCTTCCTTTTAAGGTTCGCATATGTCTGATCGTTCACTCCACGCTTCAACAACCACACCGTGGAAGAGCATAGATGGTCTTGCTCAAGCGCCAAGTGAAACTTCCGAGTTCACACCTGGGACGACGTCGAATGCCATCACAGATTCAACGGTAAGCCGTCGTGGCTTTATGGCCTTGGTTTCGGCTTCGATGGCTCTCACAGCAGCGGCATGCCGCCGTCCAGAGCAAAAGCTTGTACCGTCTGTTAAGTCGCTCCAAAACGCTACACCGGGTCTTCCGATGTACTACGCGTCTGTGTATGCCCACCGTAACGTTGCGTACGGCACAGTCATCAAGGCACGTGAAGGCAGGCCAATCAAGGTTAAAGGCAACGAGCAGCATCCGGTGAACTGCGGTACGGCGAATGCCGAGATGCAGGCATCGTTGCTGTCACTCTACGATCCGGACAGAATTCGTCGCGCGAAGATTGAAGGACAGCAAGTGTCCTATGATGCAGCCGTAACGCGCATCTCTTCGTCGATTACAGAAGCGCAAGGTGCCGGTAAGAAGGTGTTGGTCTTCATTGACGAGCACTGTTCACCATCATACACGCAGCTTTTGAATGAGTTTGTTGCAGCAGTGCCAAACGCTAGCGTCGTTTTCCTCCCAGCTATATCGCGCGATAACACAGCGATCGCAACGAGCGCGGTTCTTGGTGTCAATGGTGAAGTCGTCCCGGATCTTGCCAAGGCGTCAGTCATCCTGAGTGTTGAAGCAGATTTCCTTGGATCTGACCCTCTATCGCTGTATCACACAAGCCGTTTCGCACCTCGTCGCAGTCCGTCAAAGGGCGGACCTGCGATGTCGCATCTGACGGTCGTTGAGTCAACGTACTCAACAACCGGCATGAATGCTGATGTTCGCGTGCGCACATCGCCGTCAGAAATTGAGTCGTTCTTGAACGACGTTCACACTGCAGTAAAGGGTGGCAGCGCATCTAACAAGAACGCTGCATCAGCTGCCGCACGTCTCAAGAAAGCTGGTACTGCTGGTGTCGTTCTCGCCGGCGCACACCTTTCTCCAAAGGCGCAAGCGCTTGCACTAGCGATCAATGCGCAGCTTGGCTGCATCGGAACTGGTAGCATCCTCGATCCAAAGAACATGCTTCCAAACTCTGGCGAGAAGGGGACAGCCCTCAAGGCTGCACTCGCGGACATCGAAGCTGGCAATGTTCACGTTGCTCTCTTCATGGATGTGAATCCTGAGTACAGTGCGTCGCGCGCGATCAAGACGGCTCTGATCAACAAGGTCAAGGTTCGTGCGGCGATCAATCTTTACGACGACGAAACGGCAGCGCAGAGTGCTGTCAGCATCCCAGCGGCTCATTGGCTTGAGTCATGGGGCACAGCGGTAGCGTTTGACGGTACATTCAGCGTTCAGCAGCCGATCATCGCTCCTATGTGTGATGGAATCCCATCAATGCAGGACACGTTGATCGCAGTAGGGAAGAAGGTCAACGCAGCGTTCCTCGGCGAGACTGCAACGTATGCAGACTACGTGAAGAACATGGTTGCTACTGTGTTCCCGACAGCCAATTGGAATCAAACGATGCAGGATGGCTTTATCGCCCCTGCATCACGCACGGACCTTGTGATTGGTGTCGATCTTGATGCGCCAAACAAGCTTCCTGGTGCTGCAACTTCTGATCTTTACCTTCTGACGGTCCCAGCATCTGCTCTTTACGATGGTAAGTATGCAAACAACGGTTGGCTTCAGGAACTTCCAGACCCGGTAACAAAAGTTACATGGGACAACGTGGCACTCATCAGCCCGAAGAAGGCGGAAGAACTTGGCCTTGCAGCCGATCGCAACGAGCCTTCTTCTCTCGTGAAGGCCAATGAGCGCGTGATCTCGATCACAACTCCAAACGGCAGCATCGAACTTCCAGTTCTTGTGCAGCCAGGTCTTGCTGACAACGTGATTGTTACGCAGTTGGGCTATGGTCGAACAGGCGCTGGAACAGTAGGCAACAACGTAGGTGCCAATGCATTTACGCTTGGCACGCCGGGATATATCGCTCTTCGTAGCGGGTCGATCACGGTGACCGAAGAGCGTCATAAGATCGCTACAACGCAAAGCCATCACTCTCTTTCAGAGCGTCCTGGTGACGAAGAGAATACTCGTAACGTAGCCCGCTCGATGAAGCTCAGCGACGTCATGAAGGGGAACTTCGAAGCCGTTGAAAACGAGTACATCAGCGAAGGCAAGGATGGTCGCTACAACAAGCCCCTTTCTATCGTTAGCGAATACGAATACAAGGGGCATCGTTGGGGCATGGTCATCGATATGAGTGCCTGCACGGGTTGCTCATCATGTATCGTGGCTTGCCAAAGCGAGAACAACATCCCGGTCGTTGGCAAGGATCAAGTGGTGCTTGGTCGTGAGATGCACTGGATCCGTCTCGATCGTTACTACACGGGTTCTGTTGATGAGCCAACGGGTGCGATCCTCGAGCCAATGCTGTGTCAGCATTGCGAAAACGCACCGTGTGAAAATGTATGTCCGGTAGCCGCTACAACGCACTCACCGGAAGGCCTCAATGAAATGACGTACAACCGTTGTGTTGGTACGCGATACTGCTTGAACAACTGTCCGTATAAGGTGCGTCGCTTCAACTTCTTGAACTACAAGGATGAGCGCCAGCCGCTGGACCTCGTCTTCAATCCAGAAGTATCTGGACGCCAGCGTGGTATCATGGAGAAGTGTACGTTCTGTGTGCAGCGTTTGCACGAGGCAAAGTGGCACGCGCGCGACAACGGACGCTCCCGTGTTCTCGATGGCGAGGCGGTTACAGCATGTCAAGAGGCATGCCCTGCGAGCGCGATCATCTTCGGCGACATGAACGATTCGAAGAGCCGCGTTGCGGTGGCACGTCAGAACGAACGTGGATTCCACGTTTTGGCCGAAATCAACACACGCCCATCTGTTACGTATTTGGCCAAGGTCGTTAACGACGTTGCCTAATACATCTACCTAGAAATTTTCCTTTCGAACGAAAACACTGACGGGAACAACACATGACGGTGGTCCAAGAACATGAACGATTGCAGGCGACAGCGCTCGGTGAAGAACCGATCCGCGAAGAGCTCGTCCTTGGCAATCCATCGATGCGAGATGTCACTGCACGTATCGCAAGCATCGTGGAGTCGAAGATCACGACGAAGTACCTTGCAACGTTGGCCATTACAGGCGCAATGGCTGCATGGGGCTTATTCGCGCTCTATTACACGATCACAACCGGTATCGGTGTGTGGGGATTGAACAACCCTATTGGATGGGGCTGGGATATCACCAATTTCGTGTTCTGGATCGGTATCGGCCACGCCGGTACACTGATCTCGGCCATCCTCTTCCTCTTCCGTCAGAAGTGGCGTACGGCTATCAACCGCTCGGCTGAGGCAATGACGATTTTCGCTGTTGTTTGCGCCTTGACAATGGTGCTCAGCCACACGGGTCGTCCATGGCTCTTTTATTGGCTGTTGCCGTATCCGAACCAGATGAACATGTGGGTGAACTTCCGATCTCCATTGATGTGGGACGTGTTCGCTGTTAATACCTACTTCACTGTTTCGGCATTGTTCTGGTTCGTTGGTCTGATCCCTGACCTTGCAACACTGCGCAACTACGTCAAGAGCGAGGTTGCTAAGAAAGTCTATGGTGTTCTCTCGCTCGGTTGGACGGGTTCAACGCGTGCTTGGCACCACTATGAAATCGCCTACATGATCCTTGCTGGTATCTCGACACCTCTCGTGTTGTCGGTGCACTCTGTGGTTTCTTTTGACTTTACGGTCGGTGTTCTTCCAGGATGGCACACAACGATCTTCCCACCTTACTTCGTTGCCGGCGCTATCTTCTCTGGTTTTGCGATGGTGCTGACGCTGCTGGTGATCACACGTGAGGTGCTCGATCTCAAGCAGTTCATTACGCTCAAGCACTTCGAGAACATGAACAAGATCATGCTCGCAACGGGTATGATGGTTGGTTATGCCTATATCCTTGAGTTCTTTATCGCTTGGTATTCTGGTAGCGATTGGGAGCGTTGGATCTTCGTGAACCGTGCATTTGGTGATTACGCGTGGGCATACTGGACAATGTTCACATGCAACGTTGTTTCGCCGCAGGTGTTCTGGTTCAAGAAGGCTCGTCGAAACATCCCACTCATGTTCGTGATCTCGATCTTCGTTAACATCGGTATGTGGTTCGAGCGTTTCACGATTATCGCTACAACACTTCACCACGATTTCCTCCCAGCTTCATGGGGATATTACTCGCCAACATGGGTTGAGATCTCAATCTTCATCGGAACCTTTGGAATCTTCCTGAGCCTGTTCCTTCTCTTCGCAAAGTTTGTTCCTGTTATCGCTATCGCTGAGATCAAGAGCATCATGCCTGGTGCACAGCCTTCGCACCATCATCATGATGGCCATGGATCTCACTAAGAGGCCGAACAGTTAGAATCGACATCAAGGACTACGATACTATGAGTACAACACCAACAGGCGTGATCGGCGAATTCACCGATGTCAACGTCATTATGCAGGTCGCAGAGAAACTTCGCGATGCAGGGTTCCGCAAGTGGGATATCTACACGCCGTATCCTGTGCACGGACTCGACAAGGCTATGGGCATCAAGCGGTCGATCCTGACGTACATCTCTTTTGCCGGTCTGTGCGGTGGTCTCACCACTGCGCTTGGACTTCAGTTCTGGACAGGTGCCGTTGACTACAAGCTCAACATTGGTGGTAAGGGCTTCTTTGACTGGCAGTTCTCGATGCCGATTGACTTCGAGTTGTCGATCCTCGGCACAGCGCTGTTTACGGTGTTCGGAATGTTCCACCTCGTGCGCATTCCAACATGGTACAACCGCTACCAAGACGATGCATCATTCCAAAAGGCAACGGATGATACATTCGTTGTGACGATCGATGCAGATGATGATCGTTTCTCAGCTACAGAAACACCAGCTCTGCTTGCCGGCCTTGGTGCTCAGAACGTGCACCTTGTGCATACTTCTGTTGAATAATGTTGAACTTCACTAGCGTATCCGCATGAAACTCCGACTACCACAAATTCTCGCAATCGCAGCCGTCCTCGGTATTGCAGTATTGCTTGTCATGTTGTTCACAGGACAAAAGACGTGGTTCTCTACGACGCCACCGATTGAGATCCAGCCAAACTTGGACCACCAGTTCAAGGCCATCCCACAGTCGCCCAACACATTCTTCGCAGATGGTAAGAGCCTTCGCGAGCCTGTAGAAGGCACGGTGGCAAGGGGCGCACAGGTCTATACACTTGGACCTGGAGACATTGATGCAGCCGAAACAGCGAATGTAGAGCCAGCTGATCTTCCTAAGGATTCAGAGTTTCTGCTAGCACGTGGTCAGAACCGCTTCAATACGTTCTGCTCGCCATGTCACTACTATAACGGCGAGAGCGAAAATTCTGCAGTCTCGAAAAAGGGCTGGGCTGGTATTCCGAATCTCACACGCCCTGAAACAGCCGGACTGTCCAACGCACGGATCTTTCACATCATCAGCGCCGGCCAAAACCTGATGCCGAGCTATGCTGACAAGATCGATCCAATCGACCGTTGGGCCATCATCCGCTATCTGCGCAAGCTTCAAGGCGTAGAAGGAATTGCAAGTAACCCAACAGCAGCAACCGCTGCTCAGAACTAAGAACGAGGGGAGTTTACTGAAATGTCACATGTGAATCTTGGTTCAAGCCCAGTCATCGGTAAGATCAATAAGCTTGGTCTCGGGCTAGCTGCAGTTGGAGCACTTGGACTCATTGCAACGTATCTAACTGCCGGTGTTGAGCGCTTCTTTGCAGACTATCTCATCGGATTCTGGTATTTCGCTGGAATCAGTGTTACGATGATGTTCTTCTCGGCGCTCCAGTACCTGGCTCGTGCTGGATGGAGCGCATCAGTGCGTCGTATCGCCGAGATGTATACTGGCATGGTGCCCGTACTTGCTATTCTTATCCTGCCACTCGTAGCCAACGTGTTCATGCATCATGGTTCGATCTATGAATGGACACATGAGTCTGCGGCTACAGACCCAATTCTGATCAAGAAAGCCCCTTACCTGAACACAACGTTTTTTGCTATCCGCATGGCGTTCTATGTGCTTGTTTGGTTTGTGATGCATCGTTTCATCATTGGCAACTCGATCAAGCAAGACAGCTCGGGCAGTGATATCACGCCAACACGCAAGAACTGGAAGCGTGCTGCTCCGTTTATTCTGCTCTATGCCATAACCATTACATTCGCTGCATTCGACCTTCTGATGTCGCTTGAGCCGCACTGGTTCTCGACGATCTGGGGTGTTTATAGCTTCGCAGGACACTTTGTTGCTGCGCTCTCGATTGTAGCCATAACGGTCGTTGTCCTTTACAACAACGGGCACCTTCGTGAATACATCAGAGCAGAACACTTTCATGATCTCGGTAAGCTGATGTTTGCGTTCTCGGTGTTTTGGGCATACATCGCTTTCTCACAGTATTTCATCATCTGGTATGCCAACCTGCCAGAAGAGACCATCTACTTTACGCATCGTCTCAGCCATGGTTGGGAATACGTCGGGTATGCTCTCGTAGCCACGCACTTCTTGGTACCATTCATGGTACTGCTGCGTCAGGACGTGAAGCGCAAGACCAACATCCTCATTGCAGCAGGCATCATTATTCTGATCTCTCACTTCATCGACATCGTTTGGATTGTGATGCCAGCTGTTGGCCATCACATCCTCAAGGTTGAAGGAGTAACCTTCGGATGGCAGGAGTTTACGGGGTGGTTGTTCTTCGCTGGTATCTTCCTGATTCTTGCCATGAAGAACTTCCAAAAGCACAGCGCTGTAGCTGTCAACGACCCGCTTCTACAAGAGTCGCTTGAGTACCATAGCTAAGATTTCTGCTGCGCTAACACGACATCTCAACGGCTCTCTGTGCACACGCAAGGGAGCCGTTTTTCGTTAATGGCAACGTTGCGAAACTCCGTAACTTTGCAACGCGTTTTAGTCGATCATCGATCATTCACCTCATTATAACCCACATGAATCAGCACACGTTTGACCTCGTAGTAATTGGCTCAGGACCCGGCGGATACGTTGCCGCTATCCGCGCTTCGCAGCTCGGACTCAAGGTTGCTTGCGTAGAACGCGACCGAGTAGGGGGCGTCTGTCTTAACTGGGGATGTATCCCTTCGAAGTCGCTTCTGAAGAACGCAGAGTACATGAACTTCCTCAAGCATGCCGATGATTACGGATTTGGCATCAAGAACATTGATATCGATTTCCCAAAGGTGATTGCGCGTTCACGTGGTGTAGCCGATAAGATGAGCGGGGGCGTGACGTTCCTGTTCAAGAAGTACAAGGTAACCCAAGTCAAGGGATGGGGCTCGATCAAGAATGCAACGACAGTCGAAGTCAAAGATGAGAACGGTAACGTTACCGATTCGATCACATGCAAGAACATCATGATTGCAACGGGCGCACGCCCACGCATGATCCCAGGTATCGAAGTTGATCGTGAGTACATCCTCACATCTACCGAAGCGATGCTTCAGCAGAAGACTCCGAAGTCGATGATCATCATGGGTGCCGGTGCTATTGGTATTGAGTTCGCATACTTTTATCAGTCATTCGGAACGGCTGTTACGGTTATCGAAATGCAGGACCGTATCCTTCCTGTAGAAGATGAAGACGTCTGCAAGGAACTTCGTAAGTCGCTTGAGCGCGACGGTATGAAGATTCTTACAGAGACCAAGGTTCAGTCCGCCAAGAAGAAGGGCAAGGGCGTTGAGATTATCGTAGAAAAGAAGGACGGAACCGTTGAAACATTGACGGCAGACCTCGCACTAAATGCAATCGGGGTTCAGGGTAACATCGAGAATATCGGACTCGAGAACGTTGGTATTGTTCCAGAGCGCGGCTGGCTGAAGGTAGACAAGTACATGCGCACGAATGTGCCAAACATTTACGCCATTGGTGATGTTGCAGGCGCACCTTGGTTGGCACACAAGGCATCTGCCGAAGGTCTTGTTGCAGCTGAGCACATTGCCGGACATCATACCGATGGCGTTGACTATAACAACATCCCAGGCTGTACGTACTGTCAGCCACAAGTGGCCAGCATTGGTCTAACAGAAAAGAAGGCTAAGGAGGCCGGCTACGAGGTCAAGGTGGGTAAGTTCCCATTCACAGCCAACGGCAAGGCCCACGGCATTGGCAAGGCACAGGGCTTTGTCAAACTCGTCTTCGATGCCAAGTACGGTGAGATCCTCGGTGCCCACATGATCGGTCCAGATGTCACGGAAATGATCGGTGAGATGGGTATCGCCCGTAATCTCGGTGCAACAGGTCCAACGATCTTTAAGACCATCCACGCCCATCCAACGTTGAGCGAAGCGATCATGGAATCTGCTGCGCTTGCCTACGATGAGTGTGTAAACTTCTAAGCCCCATATGATCGTCGAAGATTGGGGACTTATTGATTTCAACGAAGCATGGCGTCGGCAACGAGAGTTGTCCGACGCCATTTTACATCATGATCATCCCGACACGCTTGTGTTCTGTCAGCATCCGCCCGTTATCACGCTCGGACGCAACACACAATCAGGTAGCGTCCTAGCAAGCAAGGAACTTCTTGGATCCATGGGCGTCGAGATCATTGAGATCAATCGCGGCGGGGAAGCTACGATTCACAACCCAGGTCAGCTTGTTGGATATCCGATCTTTCATCTCCAGCGCACGAAACCCGATCTACACTGGTTCCTGCGCACGATCGAGGAGTGCATCATTGATGCGCTAGGGGAGTTCGATATTCATGCCGGACGTGTTGATGGTCTCACCGGTGTTTGGATTGAACAACAGAAAAAGATCTGCGCGATCGGTATTCACTGTAGCCGATGGGTCACCTCTCATGGTTTCGCACTCAATGTTGCAAACAACCTTGATCTCTTCTCGATGATTATTCCGTGTGGCATCACCGAACGAGGGGTAACGTCGATGCAACTGGTTCAGGGAACGAATATTGACCCAGGAAGCGTCCAAACTGTGATCGAACGACATTTCCGCAGCAAGTTTAGCTTGTGAATCGTAAGTGCTTGGCAAATATGGCACTTAAAGAAGCCTCGGCATGGCCAAGGCCTACTAAAAGCAAAAACAGCGAGATGTGGATAACTGTGTGGATAGCTCTAAGCCCTGATAAAAACAAGAGCTTAGCCCAACGCGCAAATTTTGGGTTTGACAAGTATGCCTCCTTCGTGTACTTTTGTACTGTTCTTTGATGCGGGAATAGCTCAGTTGGTAGAGCACAACCTTGCCAAGGTTGGGGTCGCGAGTTCGAGTCTCGTTTCCCGCTCGACGACGCAAGTCGTCACTTCCTCTTTATGCTGCATGCCTTGCCATCTCATTCCCCCCTGATGGCGAGGCATT
>CANGZU010000056.1 GCA_947458785.1 Ignavibacteria bacterium | reverse complement strand
GTATGTAAGGGCGAGCCGGTGGCTCGCCCGCATTGAACGCAATCACGCGAGGGATCTCACGTATTTGCGATGATGTGCGTGCTATCTATCGATCGTTGGGTCGCAGCATGCTGCGACCCTTACGAAAAAGGGCGAGCCACCGGCTCGCCCTTTGAATCATTGCGTTCTGTTTAGTCCTGGTTTCCCGCTTCCGCGGGAAATACGTTCGGCACTCGGCACTCGCTGCTCGGCACTCACCACAGATGCTGCACACCGGCGCGCTCTTCGAGGAGCTCGTCAAGGGTGGCTTGCATGCGGGCGCGTGAGAATTCGCTGATGTCTATGCCTTGCACGATGGTGTAGATGCCGTTCTTGCAAGTAACTGGGTAACCGTAGATCACGTCGCCTTCGATGCCGTACGAGCCATCGACAGGGATGCCCATCGTTGTCCAGTCGCCTTCTGGTGTGCCAAGTACCCAGTCGCGCATGTGCTCGATGGCAGCGTTAGCTGCTGATGCTGCTGATGAGAAGCCGCGTGCTTCAATGATCGCTGCACCGCGTTTAGCAACGGTTGGGATGAAGTTGTCTTCGAGCCACTGTTGGTCGTTAATGGTTGACCATACATTGGAACCATTGGCTTCGACTTGGTGGATGTCTGGATACTGCGTGACAGAGTGGTTGCCCCATACCGTCATCTTCGTGAGGTTTGAGGTGTGTACACCCGTCTTTGCACTGATCTGCGAAAGAGCGCGATTGTGGTCAAGACGCATCAGCGCTGTGATGTTCTTCGGATCGAGATCCGGAGCAGACTTTGCTGTGATAAGTGCATTCGTGTTGGCAGGGTTGCCAACGATCACAACCTTGACGTTGCGACTTGCTACTGCGTTCAGGGCCTTGCCTTGAACTGTGAAGATCTGCGCGTTTGCCTCTAGAAGGTCCTTGCGCTCCATACCCTTTGAACGTGGACGTGCGCCAACGAGCAGTGCATAGTCTGCATCCTTGAACGCTACCATTGCGTCGTCGCTCTGCACGATACCATGCAGAAGTGGGAATGCGCAATCTTCGAGCTCCATGGCAACACCACGCAGCGCCTGAAGGGCTGGTGTAAGTTCGAGAAGCTGAAGAATTACTGGCTGATCCTTGCCAAGCATTTCACCGCTTGCAATGCGGAAGAGCAAACTGTAGCCAATCTGGCCTGCGGCGCCGGTAACGGCAACACGAACTGGAGCTTTCATAGGTCTGTACGTAAAGGGGCTTGTGGGAAAATGATTGCGTGAATAAAAAACGCCCCACAAGGAGGCGTTTAGGAATGTTCAATGTTCAAGACATTGCACGAACTCAGTTTGCTTCTGGGTAAACAGAAACCTTGAGACGTGTCTTGTCCTTGCGCTCAAACTTCACAACGCCGTCGACGAGGGAAAAGATCGTGTAATCACGACCCAGACCTACGTTCTTGCCAGGGTGAACATTTGTGCCGTTCTGACGAATGATGATGTTGCCAGCAATTACTTGCTGTCCACCAAACTTCTTAACGCCAAGGCGTTTTGCATTTGAATCGCGGCCGTTCTTGGTGGAACCACCGCCCTTTTTGTGTGCCATGTTTCTACTCGCTTAGATTTTAATGTCGTTGATCGTGATTCTCGTGAATTTCTGACGATGGCCGTTGAGCTTTTGATAACCCTTGCGGCGCTTCTTGTGAAACACGAGAACTTTGTCTCCCTTGCCATGATTCACGACCGTAGCTGATACAGAACCCTTGATATACGGGGCTCCAACAGAAACGTTACCGTTGTTGCTGGCAAGTAAGATGTTGGTAAATTCTACCTTGTCGCCTACGTTCTTATCCATGAGCGGAACGATAATCGTCTGCTTTGGAGAGACTGCGTATTGCTGACCTGAAATTTCTACGACTGCGTACATACGTTTTGTTGACGTTGTAAGAAAAAGGGCTCGCAATATACGGGTTAATGGGCGATGAATCAAATAGGTTAGGGAGATTTCCACAAGAACCTGTCGTTTGACCTGAAACCTTGCGTCGGTTTTCACAGTCAAAACGACGTATTTGACAAGACCCATTACTACGGAAGATGCAATGTTACGCTCTCGAGAAGCATGGATGTGGATCATAGGCCTTGGGGCCTTAGTCCTGCTTGCCCCCTCGCTGGAGAATACTGTAAGTATTTGTATTCCAAAGGCGTTAGGGGTAGATTTCTGTCCCGGTTGCGGACTCGGCGCCTCGATCGGGCACCTCGTACGGGGCGAACTTGTCGAATCGTGGCTAGCCCATCCGCTGGCTGTGCCAACCGTGGCAATCCTTATCGGAAGAATTATTCATCTTGCTCGCCAAGAACGAGCCAATAACACCTGGGAGAACAATAATGGCTAACGTACTGCAACTCATCCCTGATGCAGAACCCGACGAAATGATGTATCTGCACATGCTCATGGAACCCATGAACGACATGCAGGCCGGCATGTTCGCCTCGATGTATCGCTCGCGCCGTAAAGAACCAACCATGATCCTGCTGCTTACACTCGTTGGATTTCTGGGTATCGCCGGTATCAACCGCTTTGTGCTCGGTCAAATGGGTATGGGTATTGTGTACTTCCTTACTCTCGGCTTCTGTGGAATTGGTGTGATCGTTGATCTTATCAATCACAAGAAGCTCACGTCCGACTTTAACCAGAAGCAGGCCTTCGAGGTCGCAAATATGATGCGGGCAATGGGGCAGCTGTAAAGAGTGCCGAGCAGCGAGCAGCGAACAGCGAACAGCGAACAGCGAACAAAGAACTTCTATGAGCATGAACAGCACCAAAGCGATTATCGTCCTTCTCGTCTTACTCGCTGCTCCCTCTTCGCTATTCGCTGCTCGCTGTTCGCTGCTCGCTGCTCCCTCTTTGATCGTTGTCGTTTCCTTCGATCAAATGCGGGGCGACTTCGCAACGAGGTTTGCGCCGTTCTATCAGTCGAAGAAGGGAGGGGGCTTTGCACGGTTGCAGCGCGAGGGTGCCGATTATAAGCAGTGTTACTATCGGCACGCCAGTAACATTACCGGACCCGGGCATGCGACATTGCTGACGGGATGCTATCCAGCTAAGACGGGGATTGTGGGGAATGACTTTTGCGATGGGGCTAAGCTTACGTGCGGGTATTGTGTAAGCGATGATTCGACTACCTTTAGTGCGCGAAATCTCAAGGTGCCAACGCTGAGCGATGCGCTGCGAGTTCGTTCCCCGAAGTCGAAGACGGTTAGCCTTGCGCTCAAGGACAGAGCGGCAATTTTGATGTCGGGACACAGCGCCAATGCCTGTCTATGGTTTGATGCGCAGTCGTTGATGTTCGAGACCAGTTCCGCATATCCCACTCCATCGTGGTTGCGCGCGCTCAATGCTCGCGTGCGTGATTCGATTGCGGCATGTGAGAATCGTCCGTGGACAACGATCATTCATGAGCGATCCACCAAGTTCGTGGGTTTGAATCCAGCGGTCGACAGTGTACCAGAAGAAGGGGCTTACCCTACCGGTGGAACAACGTTTCCGCATGTGCTTCCGCAACGTACACATGAGAAGTTCGCTGCATCGTTTTTGATTAGCCCCTTTAGCATGAATGTGCTCTTCGATGCTGCAATACAGGCAGTAGACCGTGAGAAGCTGGGAAGGGATCGACACACAGATGTGCTGTGCATCGGTGTTTCGAGCACAGACTATGTTGGACATGTCTATGGTCCGGATAGTCGTGAGATTCAAGAGCTCTATGTGCATGCCGATCTGGCGATGGAGCGTCTGATCAACCATCTCGATAAGCGCGTTGGACGTAACAAGTATGTCCTGGTCGTGACGTCCGATCACGGAGTTGCGCCCATTCCTGAGCTTATCAAGAAGCAACCAGCACAGCAGCGCGCCGAGATCGACGCGGGACGTATCTCGAAGAAACACATGAAGGCGTTTGTCGACTCTGTGATTACCTCGCTTATCGGACCTCCTACATCAGGGGGCTCGCACATCCGTCAGGCATTCGAACCATCGATCTACCTTGAGCTGTCAAAGCTCCAAGAGACACGCCGACGCGAAGTGATCGGAAAGGTAGTCGAGGCGCTGCGCCAGTATCCAGGGGTAGGCGTCGCTGCCAGCTCGCACGAACTGGCGTCAAACACAAAGCCTACTGGTGTTGATGATTCAACGTGGTATTACGTGCGCATGAGCTACCACGAAGGACGCTCGGGCGACATCGTTTACTATCCCAAGCGCTACTGGATTATTGGTGGCAACGTTGCTACGCATGGTACGCCCCATGACTACGATCAGTGGGTCCCACTCATGATGTTGGGAGGGGGCATCACACAACGTGAATCAGACGAGCGCGTAGCACCAGTAGACATCGCTCCCACGCTTGGGAAGATGCTGGGGATTGAGATGCCGGGGATCGACGGGAGAGCGCTGGAGCCTAGCCTATAGAGCCACGATCTGGGGCACGATGTATCGTGCCCTTGATGGGCGTCTACCGAGCCTATAGTGCTGCGATTAGATTCCTAGCGATGACCATCTTCTGGACTTCGCTGGTGCCTTCGCCGATGGTTAGAAGCTTCGAGTCGCGCCAGAACTTCTCGACAGGATACTCCTTCACATAGCCGTAGCCGCCATGGATCTGGATGGCTTCTTCAGCTGTGCGGACAGCTACCTCAGAGGCGTAGAGCTTGGCTTGTGATGCAGCAACGGTGAAGTTCATGCCTTGATCGCGCATCCATGCTGCCTTGTAGGTGAGCAGGCGTGCTGCATCAACTTCCATGGCCATCTTGGCAAGCTTCATCTGAATGGCCTGCATCTCGTTGAGACGCTTACCAAACTGAACGCGTTCGTTGCTGTACTTCAGAGCGGCTTCTAGAGCCCCCTGGGCAAGACCAACACTCAATGCAGCGATCGAGATACGTCCGCCGTCAAGGATTTGAAGTGCCTGCACAAAGCCTTCGCCTTCGCTGCCGATCAGGTGTGATGCCGGCACGCGCACGTTGTCGAAAGTAAGACCTGCGGTGTCGGAGCAACGCATGCCCAATTTGTTTTCCTTCTTTGAGCCGTAATAGCCCGTCATTGACTTGTCGACGGCAAATGCAGATATACCCTTTTTCCCGGCGCTCTTATCTGTAACGGCCATCACAACGCAGATGTCGCCCACGTTGCCATGCGTGATGAAGTTCTTAGCGCCGTTGATGATATAGTGGTCTCCATCGCGGACAGCTGTTGTCTGCGTGCCCCCGGCATCCGAGCCGGCACTGGGTTCTGTGAGACCCCACGCGCCCATCGTCTGTCCAGCAGCAAGACGTGGGACGTACTTCTGACGCAGCTCTTCGTTGCCAAATCGGAAGATGTGGCTTGTGCAGAGTCCGTTGTGGGCTGCTACGCCCAAGGCGATAGCTGGGCATCCACGAGCAACTTCTTCAACGATCAGCGCGTACTCCATGTAGCCCATGCCCGAGCCGCCGTATTCCGTCGGAATCACGATGCCTAGGTATCCCAGATCGCCGAGCTTGCGGAAAATCTCGTGCGGAAACTCTTGGGATTCATCGAACTCCAATGCAACAGGGGTGATCTCTTCTGCAACGAATGACCTGATGTGGGCACGGAGTGCCTCGTGCTCTTCTGAAAGGTCGAATGAGATGCCGGTAACGTCGTGCGACATAGAAGTACGTACAGATGGTGAAAAGTATCAGGGCAAACCTACGGGAAGAATCAGAAACCTTCACCGTAGCTTTGCGGTCTGAACGTGAACACAACAAGATTAGTTTCAGGAGATTCTATGATCCGCCGGTTTTTCGGTCTGATCCTCATGGGGCTTTGCACGCTGCAACTCAGTGCACAGAAGCCAATTTCTCTCACGGATAAGGTGCCATTTAATCCAGACGTGGTCAAGGGCAAGCTGGAGAATGGTATTCCGTATTACATCATGAAGAATGCACGTCCAGCGAACCGACTCGAGCTCGTGCTCGTCGTCAACGCTGGTGCTGTTCTCGAAGATGATGATCAGAATGGTCTGGCGCACTTTTGTGAGCACATGGCCTTCAACGGCACAGCAAGCTTTCCGAAGCTGGAACTGGTGAATTTCCTTGAATCGATGGGTGTGCGCTTTGGTGCCGACCTTAATGCCTACACCAATGCCGACGAAACAGTGTACCTGCTTACGGTACCTCTCGACAAGAAGGACAACCTGGCACGCTCCATCCAGGTCCTGCGCGACTGGGCCGGATACGTGAACTACAGCGACAAGGACATCGACGATGAACGTGGCGTGGTAACGGAAGAGTGGCGCCTTCGTCGTGGTGCTAACGAGCGTGTGCAAGAGAAACACCGTCAGTACATGTTCTGGGGCTCAAAGTATGCCAAGCGTGATGTGATTGGTGATACAAACGTGCTGTTGCGTGCTCCACAGGATAACCTACGCCGTTTCTACCGCACGTGGTACAACCCACTAAACTTCTCCATCATCGCTGTTGGTGATGCAGATCCAAAGGCAATCGAAGCAGCGCTGAAGGAGCATTTTACATCGCCCCCTTCATCTGGTGAGAAGTATCAGGCACGTCCAACGATCCTTGTGCCGTCGCATCCAGAGACGTTTGTCTCCATTGCTTCCGATCCTGAACTCCCAGCAGCAGAAGTAGCCATCATGGTTAAGCGCGCAGCCGATACCGTGCGCACCTATGCAGACTACAAGACCATGATTGCCAAGCAAATGGTTTCAGAAATGCTGAACCAGCGCCTAGCAGAGCTTACACGCAAGAACCCACCACCGTTCTCATCAGCAGTCATCGGCGAGTTCAGTCTTGCACGTCAAACGCGTGCTACGTATGCTGCTGCAACAGCCAGCGATAAGAACATCATGAAGAGTGTTAATGCGCTGCTCACAGAGTGCGAGCGCGCAAAGCGACACGGCTTTACGGCAACTGAACTTGAGCGCGCGAGGACATCAACGATGTCGCGTATGGAAACGTATTACAACGAACGCGATAAATCAGAGTCACGTCAGTTCGCTGATGAACTCACACGTCACGTGCTTACCGCCGAAACGGTCTCGGGTATCGTAGCTGAATGGGCCACCTATCAGGCGATTGTTCCGGCGATCACGCTCGACGACGTAAACGCGATTGCTAAGGGAGTAATGACCAAGGAAAATCGCGTTGTTATGATCTCTGTGCCGGAAGGCAATGGCTTTATGAAGCCAACAGAGCAGCAGGTGAAGGATCTTCTCGCAGCCATCGACGCCAAGGACATCAAGGCCTACGTTGACGCGGTGCCTGTTAAGCCCCTTATGGAAACTGTTCCAACACCGGGTAAGATCACAAGCAGCAAGGACCTTGCAGACATCGGCGCAAAGGAGATCATCCTTTCGAATGGTGCGCGCGTTGTGTACAAGAAGACAGATTTCAAGAATGATGAAATCATCTTTTCGGCGCGTAGCTGGGGTGGACAATCCCTTGCTCCGGAAGCAGACCACTTCACAAACATGGTTGCCGCCAATGTAGTGGATGAAGGGGGCATTGGTTCCTTCAGCACCAACGATCTGATGAAGGTGCTCAATGGTAAGAAGGTAAGCATCAGTCCGAACATTGGCATGGAAACAGAAGGCATCAATGGTGGTGCCGCACCAAAGGATCTTCGCACGTTCTTTGAACTGCTTCACCTTGGATTTGTGAGCCCGCGTAAAGATCCAGAAGCCTTTGCTTCGTGGAAGGCGAAGATGAAGGCAGACCTTGCGAACAAGGAGAAGAGTCCGGAAGGGTCGTTCTTCGACACCGTGATGGCCGTTGCTACCAACAACCACCCACGTTCCCGCATGATGTCGGCCGAGGATGTCGACAAGGTAGACCTGAACAAGGCCTTTGAGTTCTACAAGCAGCGCTTTAGCAATCCAGGTGAATTCTCGTTCTACTTCGTGGGCAACTTTGACGAGGACACACTCAAGAAGTTCTGCGAAACGTATATCGCGTCGATCCCGGGGGCCCCTTCCAAGGAAACATGGAAGGATGTTGGCATGCGCTCACGTAAAGGACAATACACGAAGACCGTCTATAAGGGAGTTGATGCAAAGAGCTATGTAGCACTCTCAACAACTGGTCCATTCGTCTATACCCCGGAAAACCGATACAATCTGATCGCAGCATGCGAAGTGATGGAGATCCAGCTTCGTGAGCAAATGCGTGAAGAAAAGGGTGGCGTGTACTTCGTTTCTGTACAGCCAGGATTTGAGCGCATACCAGAGCCAGAGTACTCTGTGAATGTGATCTTTAGCTGCAATCCAGACCGTGTTGATGAACTGGTTGAAACGGTCAAGAAGGAAATGGCCACGCTTCGTACCAAGCCAGTTCCGGATTCACTCGTAGCAAAGGTTCGCGAAATCCAGACAAAGGAACGCGAAACAGGTATGAAGACCAACCGTTTCTGGCTGCAAGTAATGTCGCAGTTTGATGCTGACGGCGAGCCGTACAAGAATGTCTACCTGCGCGATGAGCTGATCAAGAATCTGACGCCAGCACAAGTTCTTGCAGCGGCACAGCAGTACCTGACAGGCACCAACTTTGCGGAGTTCGTGCTGAAGCCAGATCCAAACGCAGAGAAGAATGAAGCAGGTGAGGCACCGAAGTCGCGCACACCTGGTAAAGAGTAAGCGGGTTACTTACCCAGCACTTCAAGAGAAAGCATATTGGTTCGGGCGCGTCCAACAAGGGGGCGCCCGATCGTAAACACTACGGTCGCTGTTGGAGGGAAAAGTTTTTCCTTCAGCAGCGATGCTTTTATGTAGTCGATCGTTTCGTCGGTATTGGTGAGCTGCTCGATCACGATGCCCGTTACTCCCCAGAGAAGCCCCATGCGGCGGGCCACAGCTGGATCTGTTGTGACAGAGAAGATTGGCGCGCGTGGACGCTGATTCGAGATCAATCGTGATGTCTCGCCGCTGTAGCTGAGACTAATGATCGCCGATACCCGTTTTTCTTCTGCTATGTGATAGACAGCAACGGCTATCGATTCGGTATTCGAGCGGTTGATACCAATCGGCATCTGCAGATGTGGATGTGGTAGTCCGTCGTTCAGCAGCATAGACTCTGCTTCCTGACAGATCGTGCGCATGTAATGCACAGTTTCAACAGGATAAGCGCCAACGCTCGTCTCAGCACTTAGCATAACAGCGTCTGTCCCATCGAGTACTGCATTTGCAACATCGCTTGCCTCTGCACGTGTGGGACGTGGGTTCTGGATCATCGACTCCAGCATCTGTGTTGCCGTGATGACAGGCTTGGCCTTCTCGTTACAGAGCCTAATGAGCCGCTTCTGCACGGACGGAACGGCCGCCGCTGCGATCTCTACACCTAGGTCTCCCCGAGCCACCATGATCGCATCAGATGCATCAACGATGGCATCAATGTTCGAGAGGGCTTCGGGCTTCTCAATCTTGGCGATCACCCACTGCGACCCGCCATGTTTGGTGATGTATTTGCGCACAGCTTCAACATCTTCTGCCTTGCGCACAAACGACAGTGCGATGTAGTCTACGCCCTGCGATATCGCGAATCGTACATCGGCGCGGTCTTTCGGCGTCATCGATGGTTGCGAGACTGCTGTGTGTGGCAGATTGATTCCCTTACGGGGCTTGAGGTTCCCACCATGAACAACGATGGCCTTGATGATGGTGCCATCGGTTTCCTTGACCTGAACTTTGATGAGGCCGTCATCAAACAGGAGTACGTCGCCCTTTTTTACATCCTTAGCGATCGTGGGATAATTCACCGGAACAACCGTATCGCTGTTTGTGAACTTCTTGCCGCGAAGAGCACCAACATCCGCGATGCGGATCTCTTTGCCGTTAACGAGAGGTATTACATCAACATGTTTAAAATCAGCTACGCGAATCTTCGGACCCTGAAGGTCTGCCATGATCGGCAGGTGCACATCGAGGAGCTCTTCGGCTGAGCGAATAGCAGCGACGTACTGCGCGTGCGACTCGTGAGATCCGTGAGACATGTTGAGCCGGAAGGCATTTGCACCAGCTTTGACAAGGGCAATGACCTTGTCGCGTGAGGCAATGGCCGGACCCATCGTGCAGAGGATCTTGGCCTTTTGATTGAGCATGACGCGAGTGGTGTTCACGATAAACTCTTGTATGGTTAACGCGATGTTCGCGGTTTGGGTGACATAAACGGTGTGATCGATTGTGCCATTCCTGTGGTTTCATCAACTACAAGGTGGACGCCGCAAATGCGGATGTCGTTCTCGGCTACCTCGTATTTGTGCGCTGTTTGGAGCAATAACCGCTTGAGGGCTATATCCTTGTTCATACCCAAGACACTGTCGTACGGGCCCGTCATACCAACATCAGAAATGAACGCTGTACCCTTTGGAAGGATTTGTCCATCGTTGGTCTGCGTATGTGTGTGTGTGCCTAAAACAGCAGTAGCACGTCCGTCGCAGTGCCATCCCATGGCGATTTTCTCGGCTGAAGCATCGGCATGGAAGTCGAGGATAACGATCTTCGATTCCATTGCCACCTTGTTCAACGCAGCGTCGACGGCCTTGAACGGGCAATCAATTGCCTGCATGTAGGCGCGTCCTTGTGCCTGCATCACAACAAGTTTACGTCCGCCAGGAAGCGTTACAACCGTCCACCCGCGTCCTGGATTCTCAGCAGGATAGTTCATTGGACGAAGCACAAGTGGGTTTGAGGCAAGCAGGGGGCGAGCTTTCCAGTTCTCCCAGATGTGATTGCCTGTGGTGATGCAGTGAACTCCAGCGTCGAACAGCTCTTTAGCCTCGGCGTCTGAAAGCCCCTTACCATCAACAATGTTCTCGCCGTTCACAATGATGCAGTCAGGAGCGTACTCCGACTTTAGCGAGGGTAACCGGCGAAGAAGTTCGCGCATGCCAACATGCCCAACTACGTCGCCAATAAAAAGAATGTTCATGGTGCGCATGGATGCAAACCTACAAAACCCCAACGAGGGGTATCTTCGTGCCTATGTCAATTCGCATTTACACGAAAACCGGCGACGACGGCACGACCGGCTTGTTTGGTGGGAGCAGGGTCTCTAAGGACCACCTGCGTATCGAAGCTTACGGCACAGTAGACGAACTCAATGCTGTGATCGGCGTGGTTCGTACGTGCCCGCTTCCAGCGCAACTTGAGCAACAGCTGGGCGTGATCTCTGCCGACCTCTTCACGCTTGGAGCTGATCTGGCCACACCACTTGATCCGCCTCCGATATACGAGATTCCTCGCGTCAGTGAAGAGCACGTAGTAGAACTTGAACGCTGGATTGATACGTACGATTCTGAACTCGAACCATTGAAGACGTTTATTCTGCCAGGGGGCACATCCGCTGCCGCGCATCTGCATGTAGCGCGCACGGTATGCCGCAGGGCTGAACGCCGCGTAGTTGCATTAGCTGCCAACGAAGACATCGGCACGGCAGTGTTGCACTACCTGAACCGTTT
>CANGZU010000055.1 GCA_947458785.1 Ignavibacteria bacterium | reverse complement strand
CACCGTTCAGGACACGCTCTTCCCCGTTGAACCCGAGGTCAAACTCTCAAACGTTACTCTCTACGATGAGGAGATTGCCTACAAACCGCCTCCTTCGAAGTTATTGATCGAGGTCAAGGACGAAGGGGCTGTTGATGACCGTGAGCTCGAGGCAAATGCCCGAACCCTTCAGGAGAAGCTTGAGACGTTCAAGGTGCGCATTGAGAATCTGACGGTTACTCCTGGGCCTGTCGTTACGCAATACGAATTCGTTCCGGCTTCTGGCATCAAGGTCTCGCAAATCGAGAATCTCTCCGACGATATCGCACTCGCACTCAAGGCGCAAGGCGTGCGCATTATCGCGCCAATTCCCGGCAAGGGCACCGTTGGCATCGAGATTCCGAATCAGCGTCCATCGATCGTGCGCTTCAGCTCGATCATTAAGAGTCCGAAGTATCATGACCCCGATATCCGCCTGCCCCTTGCCATGGGTAAGACCGTCGTAGGCGAAGTGTTCTGTGCAGACCTTACCAAGATGCCGCACCTTCTGATTGCCGGTGCCACAGGTAAGGGGAAATCGGTTGGTATCAACACGATCATCGCATCGCTGCTCTACCGCATTCACCCGAAGGATCTCAAGTTTGTGATCGTTGATCCGAAGCGCGTAGAGATGAATCTCTATGCATCACTGCGAGATCACTATCTGGCGATCTCGCCAGATATCAATGAGTCGATTGTGACATCACCGCAGAATGCTGTAGTTGTGTTGAAGGCACTTGTAGAAGAGATGCAGCAGCGGTTCAGCATTCTGGCGGCAGCTGGACAGCGCAACATCACCGATTACAATCAAAAGGTCAAGGATGGCAAAATCAAGGACAAGGGTGGCTTCATGCACCGTCCAATGCCATTCATCGTTGTGATCATTGATGAACTTGCCGACCTTATGATGACAGCATCAAAGGAAGTTGAAGAGCCAATATGCCGACTCGCACAGCTTGCTCGCGCCGTAGGTATCCACTGTATCGTTGCCACTCAACGACCGAGTGTTGATGTTGTGACGGGGCTTATCAAAGCCAACTTCCCTGCGCGTATCGCCTACCAGGTTTCATCGCGAATCGATTCGCGCACAATCCTTGATGGCACCGGTGCTGAGCATCTGATCGGCAATGGAGACATGCTCTTTGCACCAGGTAACACGCCAATGCCTATCCGTATGCAGAATGCGTTTATCTCAACAGAAGAAGTCGAAGCATTGTGCGAATGGATCGGCGGACAAAAGGGATATTCCACACCGTACATGCTGCCATCGATCAATAAACGTGCAGGCGCTGGTGGCGGTGGAAGTGACGACCGCGATGCGCTGTTTGAAGAAGCCGCACGAATCTTTGTGCAGCTTCAGCAAGCCAGCACGTCGACGCTCCAGCGTAGGCTCAAAGTTGGTTATGCGCGTGCAGCCCGCATCGTTGATGAACTTGAAATGGCTGGTATTGTTGGTCCACCAGATGGTTCGCGTGGACGTCCCGTACTGCTACAAAGCGAGTCGGAGCTCGAGGCTTACCTGTAACACCGTTTCGCATAGATCTTTACGATTCGCCAAATGCGTTTGACTTCGGCGCGCCCGATGATCAGCACCGCTAGAGCAACACCAATCTCTGGAATCCCCAACGCTAAAAGGCCAGACACGATACTCTTGGCAGAGACCGACCAGCTGGTATACCATACGACTGGGATCATCAATGGGGCTAGCTGGAACAACACAAGCACTGACAAGCCAGCAATGTAGCGTCCTTGTCGTCTATTCATAACAGCTTCTGTAGCACTAGCTCGAGCATTGCGTGCGATGGCTGAACGAGATCAGCGGCTTCTGGTTGAAAATCGCCCACGAGCGCTGTCTTCACGCCTGCGGCACGGCCTGCTTGCGCATCTGTAATCGAATCGCCCACAAACCAAGACTCTAGCGGATTGATACCATGATCACGCATCGCATCGAGAAGCATTCCAGGCGCAGGTTTTCGATGCGCACTCTGCTGGCCGTCCAGATCCGTGCATACATAGATCGCATCAATCCTGGGCGCACCTACTTGGTGAAGGCACTGCTGCATATGCTCGTGGACAACGTCGAGGTCTTCCAAACTCATGAGCCCCTTACCAACACCCTGCTGATTGGTGATTAGAATGAGCATGTAGCCGCGGGCATGGGCATGCCGAAGCAGAGGCACGATATCGGTGATGAGCGAAAACTGATCTGGCGTCTGCACATAACGCCCAACAAGTCGGGTGTTGATTACCCCGTCACGATCGAGAAATAGGGCTTTGTTCATGTGAGACGTCCTTGTGATTCTTCCTTCTCTTCGGCAAGAAAATAGCGTGGACAGAGTTCAGTGGTGACGTTGTCGAGGAAGCGTGACGGACGCGATAAGACATCGGAATGCTGCCACTCGGCCATTACATCGGGGTAGGACAAAATGAGCATGTCCTTTGCCCGCGTACAGGCAACGTAGAGCAGGCGGCGTTCTTCTTCAAGTGAGCGTTCCGAATCCGCGCTCTTTGCCGATGGTATTCTTCCCTCGTTAACAGATAGCACAAAGACCACCCTCCACTCAAGCCCCTTGGCTGAGTGAATTGTTGAGATCGTCGTAAACTCTGACTCTCCATCGTCGGGGTCGATGGTATCGAGTCCGTCTGTAGGGGGCTCTAGGGCTATGTCATCAAGAAACTCCTGACACGACCCATATCGACCGCCAATACCAATGATGGTCTCGATGTCCTTCCAACGCTTTTGTGCATCATCGTGCAGACGCTCAAGCGTTGCTTTGTAGTTCTCCGCGATGAACTGCAAGCGGTCGAGAGGATGTCGCACGACACGTGCCTTAGCAAGTTCGTGTAGCAGATTTGCAAGAGAGTTTGCCGCCTTGCCTGAGCTACCAAATGTGCGCTCCGGTTCGGTTAGTGGATCGGTATGCTCAAGAAGGTTATCAAGTATCGTCTGCGCTGTTTTCTGTCCGATCCCCTCAAGCTGCTGCAGCACGCGAAACCAAGAGACAACGTCACGGACATTCTCCGTGATTCTCAACCTGGCAAGAATGTCCTTCACATGCGCGGCCTCTGCGAACCTGAGTCCGCCGAACTTTCGAAATGGGATGTTAGCCCTCTGAAGCTCGATCTCGAGATCAAATGAGAGAAAACCACTACGCACCAGCACCGCAATCTCAGCAAGAGGAACTCCCTGCTCACGAAGCTCCAGCACATGCTGAGCGATGAACTGCGACTGCTGACGTTCACTGCGGGCTGTGATCAGCATGGGCGGATCGCCCCCTTCCCGATGAGCGCGAAGCCTCTTTTCAAACATGAATGGGGCTTCTTCAAGAACCGCATTACAGACGTCAAGAATCGGTTGTGTACTGCGATAGTTCTGCTCTAGGCGAATGATGGTGCAGCTGTCAAAAGAAGTTGGCACGTTGTGAATGTTCCGAACATCAGCGCCACGAAAGGAATAGATGCTCTGTGCATCATCGCCAACCACCATCACATTTCCAGATCGGCCGGACAAACCCAAAACGATCTGATGCTGCAGGTTGTTGGTATCCTGGTATTCATCCACCATGACATGTCGATACTGCGCGCGCAGCGCGTTGCCAACGGTTTCATGTCGAGTCATTGCAAGTAAGTACAGCAGCAGGTCGTCGTAGTCGAACAGTCCATTTCGGTGTTTGTAATCGTTGTATGCGTGGATCATCTGACGGATCGTCTCGGTATCATCGATAAACTGCGGATATTGCTCAGAGATGACATCATCAATCGGCATCGACATATTTACCGACTTGCTGTACATATCATGCAGTGTTCCCTTCTGTGGGAATCTCTTACGCCTTTGTGCAAGATCATACTTGCTACGTACCAGGCTCATGATATCTTGGGCATCGGCTTGATCAATGATCGAGTATGCGGCTCGTTGCTCGCTGTTCGGAATTCCGTATGACTTGAGCACACGAAACGCGAACGCGTGGAACGTCCCACCGGAAACCTTCTCACAACGTCCATCGAGCAGCTGCGAGGCCCGACGTAGCATCTCTGCAGCGGCCTTGCGCGTGAACGTCAACAGTAATATCGACGTCGGATCAACACCATCTTCGACCAACCGAGCAACGCGATAGGTAAGCGTTCGCGTCTTCCCTGTGCCCGCCCCTGCCAGAACCAGCGCGGGTCCGTCATTGTGCATCACAGCTTCGTACTGCTGAGCATTGAGGACCGATGCGTAATCAATGCGATAGGATTTCCCACTCGGGGAAAGACTCGCCGGACGAAGCACGATCTTCTTCATGGGGCAATTTACGCGTCACGTTCCATCTGCAACGAAGCACGATGAATAGTATGCGTGTCTCAATTGTTAAACTCAATCGCAAATCAGCTCGGTGGCGTAACTACTCCTATACGAGCGCAGCGAGTTATTTCGTTACGATCAGCACTAAGCATAGGTATGCAACGCTAGGCCATTACACCACAAACAGTGTTGAGCTGAGCACTCTCGGGATAGTAGCCGAGGAGTGCTTGCTTGCGCTTCAGGAACATCACCCCAATATTACTCGGGTGCTGTACTCGATTCAGCCCAATCACATTCACATTTTGATCGTGCTACGTTACTTACCAGAGACCAGGAGTGAATACGAAAGCTTCGGGCGGCCTGTAAAGAATAGCATTCCTACGATTGTCAGAACGCTGAAGGCAGCTATCACACGCGAGGCACGACGAAGACTCACGTCGCCTCGCCTTGTGGTCTTTCAGCGAGGCTACCACATGCGCGTGCTGCTTAGTCTGGACTACCTACGCCGTGTTGAACGATACGTGATGAATAATACACGCATCCACATCCAACGCCGCAACCGCAAACATCACAAACGATAATACCCATCACACGGGCACGATAAATCGTGCCCCTCATTCATGGGGCAATCAATACGCGATCAATGCCCGCAATTCCGATGCGACCTTTTCGATTGTCGGAATAACCGCATCCATCATGCCCTTGTTGTATGGGATTGGGACATCGGCGCTGGCAAGACGCACAACGGGTGCGTCAAGGTGTGCGAAGCACTCGTGCATGATCACGGCTGCGATCTCGGCACCGAAGCCCGCCGTGATTGTGTCCTCGTGGAGCACCATGCAGCGATTGGTCTTGCGCACGGATGACAAAACTGCATCCTTGTCCCACGGCACGATTGTACGAAGATCGATGATCTCGATGTCTTCGCCTGTTTGTTCGACCGCAGATTTTGCACGGTGAACCATTTCGCCCCATGTCACGATTGTGGCCCTTGTGCCGGGGCGTGCGATTGATGCAACACCAAATGGTACGGTGTAGTTATCACCGGGATACACGCCACGTCCTGGCGCAGTGTCTTGGATTGCGCGGTGCTCGAGGAAGAACGTTGGATCATTCCCGCGCAAGGCTGTGCGCAGCAGGCCAACGGCGTCCTGGGCATTCGATGGCATGGCGATTCGCCAGCCCAGCGTATGTGCAAAGATCGCCTCGCCGCTTACGCTGTGCCATGGGTCTCCTGTACGCTTCGAGAACCCAACAGGAATTCGCACGACCATTGGTGCAGCGAAGTCGCCATTGGTTCTCCAGCGAATCGTACCGCAGTCATTGATCTGCTCGGTTGCAGGATCGAGATACTTTCGGAACTGGATCTCGGGGACCGGTACAAGACCTGCCATGGCCATGCCAACGGCACGTCCGATGATCCCTTCTTCACTGAGCGATGTGTCAAAAACACGCTCGGGTCCGTGTTTGGTTTGCAGATCAACAGTTGCGCCGTGCACGCCCCCTTTCACTCCAACATCCTCACCAAAGACCAGAAGCCGATCGTTATGCTTGAGTTCATAGTCGAGGGTTCGCTTCACAGCTTCGATAAGGTTAACGCGAGGACCTTCCTCTTGCTTCTCTCCCGTTGCTGAAGGGGGCTCGATACCGGCACTCACGAGGCCACCATGCTTTGCTGGTGTTCCGTTATCAAACAGCAGAGCTAGTGCATCCTCAGGAGCCGGCTGCGGCTGCGCGAGCGCTGCCTGACAGGCTGCGCGGACCTCTTCTTCGACGCGTGATACAAGGTTAGCCCATTCCTCTTCAGTTGTGTACTTCTTGCGGATGAACATCGCTTTGAGCTTCTCAACCGGGTCGCGGGAGATATCGTCCTCTTTCTGCTCCTGCGTCTTATACGACTGATTGTCTGCACCGCTGTGGCCGCAAATGCGCGGCACACGGACGCGTAAGAGGGCCGGCGCTTGTTTCTCGCGAACATGGTCAATGGTCTTGGAGATGAGCCGCTCGGCCTCTTCAGGGTTTGTACCATCAACCTCAACAATGCGCAGAGCATTGAACGATGCAAGGTTTGCGGCGATGTTACCACCAGGTGTCTGCATCGTACCGGGCACACTGATGCCAAACTGATTGTCCTCGATGAAAAACAGCATCGGGAGCTTTAACGTTGTTACAATGTTCAAGGCAGCCCAGAAACCATTGGTTGCCGTTGAACCATCGCCACCAAGTGCTACAGCAACTGCCCCCTGCCAAGATTCATTGCCCAGAACAGTGGCATGGTAGCGAATCGCTTGTGCCCATCCCACGCATGGTGTGTACTGCGCTCCTACGTCACCAGAAGCAGGCAGCACGGTAACACCGTGGCGGTTCGGCAGGTGGTGAACAACGCCGATGTCGCGTCCCCCATTGCGGCTTCCTGCAAGCGCAAGTGGACCAGCAAATGCTTCTTCGAACGTCATGCCTGCGGCAAGCACAAGTGGACGTGATCTGTAGTAGACCGTGGCAGCATCATGTCCCTGACGCAGGCACTGTCCCAGGATGGCTTGGGCAAGCTCATGGCCCCTAGCTGAGAACTGGTAGGTGACCTTTCCCGATGGCGCTAATTCTGTTTCCTCTATCTGATCGATCAGTCGAGAAGCGAGTACGGTACGAGCTACGTCGAACCATTCGTGTTTGGTCATACTGAGTTGTGGTAATTGACGGTAAGTATTCGCTGCAAAACTACGCTGAGTGGTAGATTTGCAGGACAAATTCATTCACACAAACCAGGTTGTCCACGTGAAATCTCCACTCTCGTTCGTATGGGTGCTCGTAGCGGCTCTTCTTGGCGCAGCGACGGCATCTGCTCAGTTCAGTTTCCCGACCTATGCCCCCAAGGATTGCTACTCCGCAGCCCAGCGGTCGATCACCGGAGCAACTGATGCCAAAGTTGTTGGTATTGTGGCTGTTGGCGTTGATGTACCGCTCGGTGCCACACCGATCAACATCGGTATGAGTGCCAAGGATGGTAAAGCCACGATGTGGGTTTATCTCGTTCGAAGTGCTGAAAAAGACACTGTTGCCTTTGTGCCCCTTATTCGCCTACTCGGCAGCTGTAACCCGCCACCAATTCCAATCCCAGCAGACGCCTTTGATGCTGCTGATGCACCCACAACTCCGCTGCCAGCAGACTTTACACAAGGCGCAGCATTGATCACTGCATTAGGTAAAGACGCGAAGTTCTCGCGATTCCGTACCGCTTATCCAGACAGCAACGCATCGCTGGCAATTCTCTCCGTCTCAGAAGGGGGCGCTGGTGGACTAAACATTGGAGATGGCAATGTGTTCTGGCTGTTAACGTGGAGCAGCTTTGTTGACAGCGTGGAGATCGACACAAATGGCAACGGACCAGATCCAGGTCTTACCTGTATCCACAACGTTACAACAGGCGAGACATTCTGCTTTGACTCATCAGATGTAACAAGCATCGCCGATGAGGCTCTCTCGCAGGGATTCGCAGTTGCCCCTAATCCTGCCAGCGACATGGGAGCACTCTCTGTTCCAGGCTCTTGGATTGGAACCCACGCAACGATCACAGCCGTCGATATGACGGGGCGCATCTATCCGATGGGCGATAACATTCGTTTCGACGGCCCTGCACTTCCGCTCAATGTTTCATCGATGCCAGCCGGAATGTACACCCTACTTCTCCAGCGAGAAGGAGCTAGTATTGCCATTCCAATGTCCGTTGTTCGATAACCGTAACTCGCACCATCACCACCAGGAAAATCAACGCATACTATGTACCAGCACCTTCAGTCAACTGATCCAGAAGTGTTTAACGCTGTTCAAGGCGAGTTTGACCGCCAGCGCGACAAGATCGAGCTGATCGCAAGTGAGAACTTTACCTCATTGAGTGTGATGGAAGCCCAAGGGAGCATCCTGACCAATAAGTACGCGGAAGGCTATCCCGGCAAGCGCTATTATGGTGGCTGCGAATGGGTTGACGTGGCAGAGAATATTGCCATTGAGCGCCTCAAGCAGCTCTTTGGAGCAGAGTACGCCAACGTCCAACCTCACTCAGGGTCTGGCGCTAACATGGCGGTGTACTTCACCTATCTCAAGCCCGGCGATACCGTACTCGGAATGGACCTCTCGCATGGTGGTCACCTGACCCATGGTTCTCCGGTGAATTTTTCAGGCATGTTCTACAACTTCATTGGCTACGGTCTCGACAAGGAAACTGGACGCATTGATTATAACGTTGTTGAGGATCTTGCCAAAGAACACAAGCCGAAGATGATCACGGTTGGTGCCAGCGCATACTCGCGCGAGATTGACTTCTCGAAGTTCCGTGAGATCGCCGACAAGGTCGGAGCATTTTTGCTTGCCGATATCGCACACCCGGCTGGCCTCATTGCTAAGGGGCGACTTATGAGCCCAGTGCCCTATTGCGACATCGTTACATCGACAACCCATAAGACGCTGCGCGGTCCGCGTGGTGGTCTGATTGTCATGGGTAAGAACTACGAAAATCCATTTGGCAAGGTAGCTCCAAAGAGCGGACGTAAGAAGCTCATGGGCGAGCTGATCGATTCAATGGTCATGCCTGGTATTCAAGGCGGTCCACTGATGCATGTGATCGCTGCAAAGGCTGTTGCCTTTGGTGAATGCCTCACCGACGAGTTTGATGAATACACGAAGCAAGTTGTGCGCAACGCAGCTGCATTGGCCGATGAGCTCATGAAGATGGACTACAACATCGTCTCGGGCGGAACAGAGAATCACCTGATGCTTATAGATCTGCGTAACAAGAACGTTACTGGTAAGCAGGCTGAGAATTCACTCGATGCAAGCGGTATCACATGCAACAAGAATGCGGTGCCATACGACACGCAGCCACCATTGGTTACTAGTGGTATCCGTCTTGGTGCAGCCGCTATGACAAGCCGCGGCATGATGGAAGACGACATGCGTCAGATCGCACGTTTCATCGATCGCGTGATCAGTAACTTCGGCAACGATGATGTCTATAAGCAGGTCAAGAACGACGTGCAGACATTCTGCAGACAGTTCCCGCTCTATCCATCGTTGAGGACGACATAGACTCGTACGAGCACTACAACGAACGCAGTCTCAAGCCCCTTACATGTCCAATGATGTAAGGGGCTTATTCGTTTTGAGCCATTCGCAGGCTCGTTTGTGAGTCGGTACGGTATAGATCACGACACTCTTGAGCGCATCGTTTTGATCTCTAGCATTGCAGCGTACATGATGTTCCAATGCATCATGCAAACGTTGTTTCACCAAGCTGGAGTCACCACCATGCATGCTTGTACACGTCTCATTTTTCGTATCGCTGTTCTTCTTCTCTTTAGCACCGGTGCTGTTGCACAGGTATCGCCAACGGTGTCCACCCGATGGGGACTCCATCTTGGTGGTAACTACAACATTGCAGGCGTAGGCTTTGGCAACTGGGCCAAAGACCCCAATCGCAGTGGGCCACAATTTTCTGAATTGGTCTACAATGACGGCCAGGGCGCTGGCCTCTACGCTGGCGTCAACTTCCAGACCGCAATCACAGACAACTTTCACTTTGGCACACGGATCTCGTATGACAACCGAAGTCTGACGGCAAATGACGATAAGTCGTTCCCGAAGCCTGGAACGATTCTCACAACAACTACCGGACAGTATTATAACGATGAGTACAAATTTCATACCGATTACTTGACACTTGAGCCCTACTTCACCTACTACATCGGCTCTAAGTTTCACATCACTGCTGGTGTTGGCGTAGGACTCGCTCTCACCAACACATTTGATTATGCACCCGAGGGCGGTATTGCACAGAACGGCCTCGAGGTTGCACAGACAGACTCCATCAAGCACAAGATCACTGGGTCGGGCTTTGCTGGTGTTGGGTATGATGTGTTTCTCTCCGATCCTGGGAGCCGCAACCAGTGGATCCTCACACCATTTGTTGAGACATCCTACATGGTAAGTCAGCGCGGCGTTGACTTTACAAACCAGAATGCCTTCGATGATGCACTAAGCACGATGTCAATTCGGGCAGGTGTGTCGCTTACGTTCGGCCTAGGGGAAATGTTCGAAACCACTGCGCTACCTTCAACACGAGAGCCTGTTAGAGCTCCAGAGCCCGCTCCGACGAAGCTCTTTTCTGTGGTCGACCCCCTTGATGGCGTCTACTCGAAGCGCATCGAACGTGCTGAGTTCCCTCTTCGACCATTCGTGTTCTTCGATAAAGGCACTTCGGAGATCCCGACGAGATACAACAAGATCACACGATCACAAACGCGCTTGTTCGCGACAACATCCGGGCTTACTGCCGACGATCTTGCCAATACTGACGTTCGCCCGGTGATACAGCGAGACATCTACTACAACATCCTTAACGTCATGGGCTATCGACTTTCATCGATTCCTGGCTCAAGCGTTGAGCTCTATGCATCAGATCCGGGAGGGCGCAACGCACAGGCGTATGCCGAGACTGTCAAGAACTACTTGGTAGACACTTGGGGCGTAAGTCCTAACCAGATCACGATAGCAACAGGAGATCCAGAGCCACGATCAGGATCTGCGCGCACAACAGCCGCAGATCAGGCATTGATTGCTGATGAGAATCGTCGAGTGCAATTCCGCAACATGAAACCAGATCAGCTTGGCGCACGCGTGCCAGTATCATCAATTCGTACTGCAGAGATCGACCACGAGGTATATGTTGATATGGCTTCAATGCGCGACGTAGAGCAGTGGAGCGCCACCATCTCTGGCAACGGCGCGAGCAGGTCCTACGGACCGTTCCGTGGCAGCAGTGCCTACATCGACCCAACTGGACTGGTTAGCTCCGATATGCGTGCCCAGAAGTTCACCCTCACCGTGAATGCAAAGCTTCGTAACGGCAGCATGCGGACAGAATCAGAGCCGATTACTCTTGTCCGCACAGATCGCGAGGGTCTTTCATCGAGCCATCGACTCATCTTCGAATACAATGAAGACGATCCCGTTGAGCGATCACGCAACTTTCTCGTGAACAATGTTATCCCACAAATCAAGAACAACTCCAAAGTCTACATTTACGGCCACACGGATGCTGTTGGCAAAGGCAACCTCGAACTTGCCATGAAGCGCGCCGATCAGGTCATGGGAATTGTCAAGGAGCAACTCGATGCTCGCGGAATCTCGGGCGTTCGCGTATCGTCGAGTGCCTTTGGTGAAGACGAGCCTTCATTTGGGAACGACGTTCCAGAAGGTCGCATGTACAACCGGTCCGTGGTCATTGACGTTGTACCCTGATCTTCTGCCACACATACTCCCTGACGTATCGCCTAGCCCAGTGGTCTGTTGTTTGGACTGCTGGGCGGGTTGCGTTTAGAGCGCGCGAATTGCCTTGGGCGAGATCGTAAACGATGCTGGAGATGGCGCAACGTTGTGGCTTGCGCGCATGTGTGCCACATGGGCAATCATTGCTGCGTTATCAACGCAATACCCAATACGTGGCGTAACGAGTCGGATGT
>CANGZU010000054.1 GCA_947458785.1 Ignavibacteria bacterium | reverse complement strand
TGAGATCGATGTGCTTATGGTGGCAGGGGGCGATGGTACACTTCATGAGGTAGTGGATGGACTTATGCAGCTGCCCCAAGAGGCGCGCCCACCAATTCTCCTTCTGCCCCTTGGCTCCGGTAATGATACAGCACGAATGATTGGGGTAAGGGCAACAATAGCAGACGTTAGCCGACGACTTACGGCGCTCCAACTGCTGGAATGGGACGTCCTCCAGTGTGCTGTCGGAAGTGAAGGCCACACGCGTTACTGCACAAATGTACTTGACGTGGGGTTTGGCGGAGATGTGGCCCGGCGATTCAACACGACATTTCGGAAACTTCCAGCACGCCTAGCATACATCGCCGCAACACTGCAATCATTTGCATCGTCGCGTGCTCATGAGATCAGCGTGACCACCGATGATGCCGTAATCAGCACACCTATGCTAATGGCTGCCGTTGCCAACAGTAAATGGTTCGGCAGTGGAATTGGGATAGCCCCGCATGCAGCACCAAACGATGGAATTGTCGATCTAACGTTAATCACTAATGTCGGTGTTTTGACATATCTGCGGTTCTTACCGCAATTGATGAGAGGTGTACCCATCTCTGACTCACGCATGCAATACCTTCGTAGTACCCGCGTGAGTATCACATCCAATAAGCCCCTTCCGATTGAGATTGATGGAGAGTTTGCAGGCTATACCCCATTGCATGTGCACGTTCATCGCGGAGCAGTTAGATTGCTTGTATGAATGCATTGAACATCGCTATCAATGATGAATACTCACTACACGAGATCTCGGTTGAAGAGTTTTCCGAGATCTATGCTCGAAAGCAAGAAGAGTATTTCTCTGTCTCGTTGATTGTTGATACATCGTCCCATTTAACTCCAGATGAGCTGGATCTTGTCCAACAACGCAAAGCAGCATTTCCGTCAGCATGGCGAATGCAGTGGGCACTTGTGTACAATGGTGATATTATTGGGTGGACGTATTCTTATCAGCAAGATCATGAGACACTATACATGTGCAACTCAGCTATTGCTCAGGAGCATCGGGGCAAGGGGCTCTATAGCGCTATGCTGCAACATGTTCTATCAGTAGCAGCAGCTCAAGGATTTCAGCTTGTGACATCCAAACATTACGCATCAAACAATGCCATAATTATACCGAAGCTGAAAGCTGGGTTTATCATCACTGGCATGGCGCTGGATGAGAAGTATGGCCTGATGGTGAATTTGACGAAGTACCTGCATAAAGAGCGCGAACAAATTGCCATCAACAGGATCGGAGAGTCAAGATGAACACTGCCATGATTGCGGTCTTGTCCGCATTTCTTTTCGCTGTGAGCCTCGTTGCTGGTGATGTTTCAACGGGTGTTGTACGGGCTACAATCACTAGCAAAGGTCAGGCTGCTGAGTCGAGGATTGCATACACGTTCTACCCCCAAGTTGGCGGTAGTATGCCAGCGTATCAGCGTGCAATCAATGTTGCTACCTCTGTTCTTGTGCCATTTCGCGCGAGTGATGAGGATGCTCCTCCAAGTAGTAGCGTGCTGTCTGAGTCATTCTTTCGCGATGTTCTACAGGACTTCAACACGCGTTATCAGCAGTATATCGCGTCTGCCGACGACATCAACGAAGCCCCGTGGGTCCTGATTGATTCAACGATGATCTATGATAGCGTCACGATTCTTGGAAGGCTCACTGATCTGGCTCAAGTTGTGCGATCGAGATATGAGTTCACCGGTGGAGCGCATGGCAACTCATTCATGACTATCGCACTATTCTCAAGGACTTCAGGCAAAACGCTCACATTTGAGAAGGATATCATCATCGATCAAGCTGGATTTGAGAAGGTAGCTGAGGCTGCGTTTCGTAAAGCGCGAAAGATCCCTGGAAAGCGCTCGTTCAAAAAGGCGGGCTATTGGTTTGATCAAGGATTTGGACTGAGCGAGAATGTTCTCCTGTCCAATGATACAATCACACTGATCTACAATCCCTATGAATGTGCTCCTTACGTAATGGGAGAGATACGAGTAGCCATACCTGTCAAGGATGTTGAGAAGTGTATCAGCATACCACAACGTTAGATAGCATGCATCAATCATGAACAAAACAATCATTGCTGTGATGGCAGTGCTCTGGCCTGCGTTGGCGCAGGCATCTACTGATACGACAGCTGCCGATTCAATAGTCAGCAAGACAACGGAGCGTATCGTTGTTTCTGCCAGTAGGTGGGAGGAACGCGCATCAACCAGTTCACGCCAGATCATTTCACTGACGCCTAGAGATGTCCGGAACCTTAATCCAGGTACATCAGCGGACCTGCTCGAAGCTACCGGCGAAGTATATATGCAGAGAAGTCAGGCAGGGGGCGGAAGCCCGCGTCTGCGTGGCTTCGGCGCAAACAATGTCCTGATGGTGATCGATGGCGTTCGTATCAATAACGCCATCTATCGTACCGGTAATCTGCAGAACCTGATCATGATTGACGCAGAAGTGCTTCAGGAGGCAGAGGTGTTGCTCGGGCCAGGCTCGGTGCAGTATGGATCAGATGCTCTTGGTGGTGTGATGGTCTTCAACACAAAAGCGCCTAGTTTATCTGATAGCGGGATGCAGATATCTGGGTCGGGACTTCTTCGAGGTGCAGCAGCCACTGCACAACAAACAGCAAGCGTTGATGCTTCGCTAGCTACAAGATCATTTACAAGTTCAATCATCGTAACGGCATCACGTTTTGGTGACGTTCTATCTGGAGGTTCATTCCCCGCATCCGCACCAACGTTTGGTGCACGATATTGGTATGTAGAGCGCATGAATGATAGGGACACACAGCTTGTAAGTGCGGATCCCCTGCTACAGCGTCAGAGCGGATACGATCAGTACAACATCCTCAAGAAGTTTAGTTACAAGGTTGATGATCAATGGACTATCAATGCTTCCACGTTGTACACGAGTACCGGTGATATTCCCAGATACGATCGTCTCTATGAGCAACAAAAGGGCTTAACGACCCCCCGTTTTGCTCAATGGTACTATGGGCCGCAAACATGGTTCTTGACGACTACTTCACTGGCAGGAAGTAATCTCGGCAAGGTTGTCGAAGATCTGGTAGCAACGGCGTCGTATCAGTGGTATCGGGAGTCGCGCCATTCACGGTCATTTGGATCGGATGTACGGCGTGATCAGACAGAGACGATCTCAGTTGTTAATGTTAATGTCGACGGCAGAACACGACTACTACCTGAAGATGAAGAGTGCGATCTCTACTACGGCTTCGAGACTTCGCTTCAAGACGCAACATCAGCCGCAGAGAATCTCAACATCGCTACCAACCAATCTTCACGTGGTATTACACGATACCCCGATGGCGGCAGCACATACAATTCCTATGCAGCATATTCACAATTGCGATGGATGGTTGCCCCTTCATTTATTGTCTCTGGCGGCCTGCGCGCTACAACAGTTCAGTTGCGATCAAAGATCACCGATTCATCGGTCTTTGTCTTGCCATACCGAACCATCGAGACCAATCCTTCTGCAGTTACCGGTTCATTGGGTTTTGTATGGAAGGGTCTTGATAAGGCATCCGTGCGCATGAACGTGGCTAGTGGTTTTCGCGCGCCAAACATTGATGACATCGGAAAAGTGTTTGATTCTAGAGCAGGTTCACTTATAGTGCCGAATCCAAGTCTTGCGCCGATGTATGTAACAACTGCCGAAGTGGGGATGGATGCGTCGCCCCTTTCTTGGCTTACGCTCACGGCAACGTATTATCACAGTTGGCTACGTGATCTCATGCAGGTAGGGCCATCGACGTATGACGGGTCGGATTCGATTGTATACAATGGTGTTATGAGTGCTGTTACTTCACTCCAGAATGTTGGTGGTGGCTGGATAGATGGAGTGAGCCTGGGTGCGCAAGTAACATGTTCCGATGTAACCGTTGATCTACAGGCATCGGTTGCAACTGGACGCGACAACAACGGAGCAGTGCTTCTGCACATCGTCCCTGCATTCGGGCAAGTGCGGCTTACATGGCGTCCTTTTCAAGGAGCTCAGTTGATTGGCGAAGCACGTTGGTCTGCCGCTTGGACTCGTTCGATGATTCCAACAGCCGAATTCACGCTTGGAGTTCACTACACTGATATCGGCTTGCCTTCGTGGACTGTTGGCAACATTCGGGCGTCATACGATATCTCACGCTGGTTGATAGCTCAGGCATCTGTCGAGAACATCTTCGATTTGCAGTATCGAAGCGCCGGCTCCGGGATATCTGCTCCAGGACGCAACATCATGCTTGCTCTGCGTTGCAGGTTCTAGATCATTGCTGCTGTGTTATCGGCACATCATCTGCACGTGATACACGTTGTTCGATGTAGTAATCCGCAATACGTACGATCCCGATGGTATTGATGATACATCTATCATGCCATCGGAACGTAGTGTAACTGACATGCGTTGTCCAGCAACATCAACAAGATCAGCACTGCGTATATCATCAAACGGTGGAATGATTCGCGCAACATCATCTGCTACAGGGTATGATGAGTATCACTTTATGCGGACAATCGTTCCAGTAGAAACAGCAGACCTTCTGCTCAGAATACAATACGTATACGTCCCACTCGGGCCATCTGCGCCGCTATCAAGCATACCATCCCATACAATCGTATAGGATCCAGCATCAACCGGAGTTTCATGTAATACTGCACGTACAGGACTTCCTTGAATATTGAAGATCTGTATTGAGATTATATCTGATTCAGGAAGTGTGAATCGAATTGACGTTTGATCGCGCATTGGATTTGGTGCGATATGCTCATTAATGTAGTCGGTGTTCCAGAGGATTGGAACACTCGTCGAGATCGAATCGTAGCAGTTCTTGCTACCCACGACATACGTAGCAGCAATGTCGCCGTTCTTCCGAGCTGCAGTTTCGTTCTTAGGATTGTATGCACGGACGTATTCAACTTTGAAAGATTCAGGGTTTACCGACACGCGCAGGTGCCCCGAGTTTGGTAGGATGAGTCCCTCGAGATAACCGTACTTGGCTGCCGTGTTTGTGCCTGAGAAGTTAGAGTGGCTTGGCTGTTGCGTCTCTTGGTAGATCAGACAGTCCTTCTCTTGCTTTGCAAAGAAATGGTCGTGTCCGTGGAAGAAGACATTAACGCGGTGTTCTTTGAGGAGTTCTTTGATTGGTTTGTACCAACCTGGACGCTGCTGAACAAAGCCAGGAGTGCCATCGAGGTTACTACCGCCCCATTCATAGCGATCTGCAAACTCAACTCCGCCACGACCGAGGGGGTCGCCCCCTACTAGCTGGTGAGCAAAAACAAACTTGAATGTTGCTTTGCTTTCTTCGAGAGTACGCATGAGCCAATCATATTGATCCTTGCCAAGCGTCCATCGCCATCCGTTGAGCGAGTCTGGTTTCGGCTTTGTATACCAGTATGGATCTATCACAATGAATAATGCATCGCCCCATTCAAACCGATAATAGTTCTCGCGACGACCAACAAAGGCATGATTGGTGGTGTCTCCTGTGTAGAAATCATTTGGCTCTGGATTTAGGTAGTACTTCTTGCGATCTAACGTTCCCCAAACGGCTACGTTGTTGGCGGTGCCGTTATTGAGCCAGCCTGTTTCCCCTTCGTGATTACCAAGTGCAATGAAAAGGGGCACAGAGTGACACGTGCTTTCATAGTATCTGCGCATCATACGAGCGCGGTACGTAACAGTGTCACGGGGAATCTGTTTTGATGCTGTCTGCATCTTGTCGGACATCAAAATGTCGCCAAGGTCGAACATAAAATCTGGCTGGTCGGCCAGTTGGTTTTTCAGGCAGTTAACATAGACGAGTGAATCGCTCTGCTCATCCATGTGCGGATCTGCTTGAATAGTAAAGACAAACGGAACACCGTTCGGCCGGGCTGTTACAAACGTGCGAACAGGTCTTGATACAAACTCTTTGGAGCCAACGGAGGCATAAGCTAATGCATAGTAGTATCGCGTGTTTTGTGTCAGACCGTCAACAACAAACTCTACGGGCTCGCCAGCCTTGAACGTTTGAACCTTGGTTGACATTGTCAGCACATCACGGTCGATGCCGTAATTGATGCGGGCATCAACGTCGGTATCAAAGAACGCTTGAATGGTGATGCTCTTATCGGTTGGACGTCCAACCATTTCCGAATGTGTTATGTTCTGCGCACTAATAGTTGCAGCGGCACAGAACATCAGAGTAAGAAGCAGTTTCATTGTTTACTCGTGACCCAGAATCATCGTCGTTGTGAATTGATTGCCATGTACGTCAACCGATACGGTGTAAATGCCCCTTGCTAAGTGATCAACAGCTATTTGTTCGCTGTGGGAATCGATAACGAGATTGCCCATGATGTCGTAGATGCGTGTGTGACCTGATGCCACTTCGTATGGAGTGCGCACGTTGATCATGTCCGATGCTGGATTTGGAGTTATCTGGACATCGATACGTGGTGCGTAGTCGTGAACGCTAGTTGGACGAGCCTTTGCCGTGTATGTGTAGGCAACTTCACCGTTCGTGTGCTTGCCGCCAACAGTATCCTTTGGCATCCAAGCACGGACAAAGTCAACATTGACGCCGTCATCACCTACGTCTACACGTAGATGTCCAGCACCCTCTAGCTTGACGTCTGTGTAAGCATCGCCATTATCGGTGTATCCAATCGTGTAGGTAGAGTCGCTTGGCATTGGAACTTCCTGATAGACTAGGCCGTCGAGTTCTTCCTTTGCGTATAAGTGATCATGACCCTGGAAATAGATTGTTACGCCGTTCTTAACCATAAGCTGATGGATTGGCTCGCCCCAACCTGGACGCATTTTGTCGAACTCGTAGGTGCCCTTGTTTGAATAGCCGCCCCACTCAGCCCCCAACGCAGTTGCAACCCCGCCACGGCCCTGTCCGCGCGTGTGGTGTGCAAAGACAAACTTGTACTTTGCCTTGCTTGATTCGAGTTGATTCTTGAACCACTTGTATTGGACCTCACCGAGTGTCCAATCCCAGTTCTGCGGCTTTACATTCACGTCGCAGTGCCTATATACATCGAGCACTACAAACAGTGCGTCGCCCCATGTAAAGGCATAGTAGTTTTCTGGAAGCTCCATACCATGAGGTTCAACGATGGTGTTGCCGCTGTAGAACTTGTCGGGCACAGGATTCGGATAGTAGTATTTACGCCATAGGGTGCCCCACACAGCAATGTTGTTAGGTGGGTTCTGCTTGAGATAGTATCCCGTCTCACCTTCATGATTGCCGAGACAAAAGAAGAATGGCATTGAGTGGCATACCTTGCCTAGGTACTGGAGATAATCTCTGTGCAGATCATCCATGTCTTGACTTGTAGTTGTCTCAGGGGTATGATCGTCACCAAAGGTATCGCCAAGCGAGAAGAGAAAATCCGCACTGTCCTTTGCCTGATTATCAAGGCAAATGCTGTACATCTGACGAATTCCCTTCTTGTCATACAGGTGTTCGTCGGCCTCAACAAGAAATGTAAACTTCTTCCCTTTTGCACGCTGAGTGTGGAACATGTACTCTGGACTATTCGTGAAGGTTGTGGTCCCTGTTCTCCGGTATTGTAGCCGATAGAAGTAGCGTGTGTCGGGCGACAATCCATCCAAAACAGGTCGAACAGGGACGCCCTTCTTTGCACTTATAGACTTCGTGGTCTGCAAATACGATCCCTTCGTCGTACCGTATTCGACTTGCAGTTCAACATCCGTGTCAAACACAACACTTGCAGTAATCGACACGTCAGTAGGACGTCCCAGAATGATAGTGTGTGTTTGAGCAAAAGAGTGGTTGTAGAGTACTGCAAACAGTACCAGAAAGAATGTTGCTCTGATGTTCATCATTGCTTCACAATTACAGTAGTAGAAGTTGCTGTTTCAGTTGAGTAGACAATGAGGTAGGCACCAGATGGATACTCCACAAGGGAGAATTGAGCTGTAGTGCCGTAGGACTCGAGAAGCTGCCCTTCCAGCGTGTAGATGGACATCTTAACTACAAAGCCATCGACAGTGATCGCACCTGTTGTGGGATTCGGGTAGAACAGAACATTGGAGCTCACGGAGGAATCATCGTCGTCTACCCCTGTCACATCAGTAGTGCCCCCTCGCACGCATATAAGCTTGAGGAGATTAGTTTTCGGTGCATATGTCACCACACCCAGTTCCGGTTGAATGATCCATGCCTGATCAGTGTTCTTTGCGGACAGAATTGTAGATGACCATACTGACTTGCCACTCATGATGCATGGGAAGTACATAAGATCAACACACGGGTCTCGCTCAACAACTTCCCTAAGAGAGTGAAGCTCCTTGATGTTGGGAACCCGCCAGTCACTAAAGCCGCCTAGTGCAAGCGTATCAGCAATTGAAAGAGCCTTGTCAAGCGTGATGGGTGTATCATGGCAGTACTGCTGCCACATGAGACCCGTAGCGTTGTCCCTAACGATGTCGTTGCCTAGGTCAGTAAAATGCGTTGGGAGCTGCACAGCTGCCTGCGTGGCGCGCACCGTGCGTACATGGAACTTCTTTGTGCCTCCTGCGCCGATGGTCTCTGACTTTGGATGAGGTCCGATCCCTCCACCCGTGTTTGTACACCACGCACGTGCAGCGTCTCCTGCCAATGTTTCAGAGGACCACCAATACTCGGCACCGGTTGAGGTGAAAGATGCGGGCAACGGTGGATTTTTACGTGTGAGATCATGAATACTGAAAAGCTCATGACCTGTTGGTAGACGCCAATCTGAGTAACCACCAAGAGTTAGCGAATCGGCATACTTCTGGGCATTCTCCCACGTCATCTCTCCACCATCTGTGAGCTGCCACATTAATGTCGTAGCTGTATCGAGTCCGGTGCCGTTTTCGATGACGAAGGTAGACGGAATAACACCTGGTAGACGCTTCATTGTCTGCGTGTAGGGTTTCTGCGCAAGCAGAGGGCATGCATAGATTAACACCATGAACACGAGAGTAAGTATCAGTTGTACAGATTTCATGATGATTACTTTCGCTGATAAACTTCAGTACGACGTGCCGTATCGGGTTTGATAAAGATGTAGGTAAACTTCTTTGTGCTGTCCCAGCGGTAGTTTACCCAATGAGTCTTACCATTGAGGCTATACCTAAGAGCATAGTGTGAGGTGTCGCACTTGCGCAGATCTGTGATTGTTGCTCCTCTGAGAGCCTGCAGAAATGGGCGTACTGAACTGGCACGTGGTTGCGGCATGATTTGATCATTTTGGATGGTGATCTTACCACGAACAAGCGCCATCATGTATGGTTTCGTATTGATGGCATGATAGTGATAGTCGCCATGCCACTCGTGTCCAAGGTACTTATCAAGCGCCTTAACATGAGAGCCATCAGGCTCTGTGTAGCCGAAGAGCGGATAGCCATCCAAGCCCCATGCAACTGGCAAGCTTGGACCAAGAACCTTTGCTAGATGTGTGGGTGCAATATGATAGTGATAGTCATCGGCCCTGCCGCAGTGTCCGCCAAAGGCATCGAGTTCGCCAATGTCTTGTGAGAATTCTCCGCGGTTGTTCTCTGGGTTGAACACCGGCACACCATTCGCGCCAATGGCAATAGCGCCAGTGTGCAGCGCCGTATCTGGGGACACTGGAACTTCCGCAACTACGGGGTTAAGCGGTATTGACCATGCGTTGTTGCCAAAGTATGGCTGCGGTATCGGCACTTGCTGCTGCCATGCTGTGATGCCTTTCATGGCAGGCATTTCAGATGGCATGCCAGTACTTTCTACGTAGAAGTAGGTGTTATCCCAACGAGTCTTTACAAGGGGCTTAAACGGAACAAAGCTACTGTCGATTCTCTCGGGACTAGTGCCTGCAAGCACCTTGCGCATAAAGGCGTAGGACGACGGAACAGAGACGACGGAGGCTGCAACCAAGAGAACAGCCATGGAGTATCCTAATGCTCGACGTTGGCGCGGAATCATGACATATGCGGCAGACATTCCCAGTAATGCCAATGCAAGCCCCATGTATGTATACGGCGACGGATGCTCTGATGGTAGGGGTTCCGTTCCCAGTGTAGGTGAGCTCTGCGGTGCGGGCGCTGGGTGCAGAGATGCAATTGCAAGAAAGCGCGCATCTGCATATGCCTGATCGCTCTCCAAGAGACGGGTCATAGCGACAACGTGAAGCTTGCCACGTGCGTCTTCGACAATCACCGACTCGCTGCGAAAGCTGTGAAGAGAGCCGCGCAGGTGTTTCCCATCACGGAGGTACCATGAATGCAGCCTTCCCTTGCCATGTCCACCTGCGTGACCAAATGAGGTCTGCGGTAGCATGACAAGAGCAACAAGCAGGGCTAACAAGAGTTGGGATAGGTGGCGCATTCAGCTCAGATGCAGCAAGTTTGAAAATCATATAATCCCTTGTTGTTGAATGAGTTACAAGATTCTCAGTTGTCTGCGATGACACCAACGTTCATGAATCCACAAGCATGGACAACGTTACAGTGACAGGCGATACGTTGAGCAACTATTATTCTTAGCAATAACTTGCGGTGGGTATAGAAACAGTAGATCTACAACACACTATTGCATCACATTCACTCGTTAACAGCCCATAAAATGTATCTGTGAAAGGGAATCGGAATGATCACCCGCAATGCTATCGGAATCGATGCTGCTCGTGCAAGCGAACTAGCATATTCGCTCAATACGCTACTCTCCAACTACGCCGTGTTCTACCAGAATGTTCGTGGATTCCATTGGAACATTCGCGGTGAGAAGTTCTTTGAACTTCATGTGAAGTTCGAGGAGCTCTATACCGATCTGCAGCTCAAAATTGACGAGATCGCCGAGCGTGTTCTCACACTGGGTGGTATGCCGCTGCATACATTCACCGGGTTTACAGAACATGCAACGATTCATGCGGTTGCCAATGTGTCAGACGGACGCTCAGCTGTGATGAATGTCGTGGATTCGTTCAAGGTCGTGATCGAGATTCAGCGCAGCCTACTCACGTTGTCGTCGGATGCCGATGATGAAGGCACGAATGCATTGATGAGCGATTATATCCGTGCCCAAGAAAAGCTGGTTTGGATGTACTCGGCATATCTGGGGTAGGAGTGTGTATGCCCCCTAGTCAGCAAAGCGACGCAGGTATGACGAGATAGGTCGCTCGATAAGTCGATACACACCATAGGCAAGAATTGTAAACAGCACATAACTGATTCCAGCTGCCACGACAAAGTGTATGCCTTGTGTTTCGAGGGTGCGCTGCGTGAACATGCCGATGTTCCTGATCGCACCAACAGGGAGGAATTGGATGAGGTAGAGTGCGAACGAGCATTCGCCTAGGCGTAGCATTGTGGATGTCGAGAGAAAGCGTGCCACATAGCCGCCAGCGTGAAGACCGTAGAAGATGATCGCAGAGGCGATAGCTATTCCACGAAAACCTAGTGTGCCAAGAAGCTCGTGGCCAGCGATGCGCGGTCCACCGTGTGCGATGATCAGGTTGATGCAGATCACGTAGAGCAATACTCCCCCAAGCACGACGAGGTCGCCGCTGTGCTTGCCCCTTGCCAGATACGTGCGAGCTACAATTGCCGCAAACATTCCGCTGGCAAAGTCAGGTACTCTGCCAAGAACGGTAAATGTCCAGGCTTCGTTGTCTCGAATGCCCGTCAGCATTTCAAGAGCATTGATGTAGAACGTTGTTGAGGTTGTCGAGACAAACATCGTCGTAATCCATGCACCAACGACCATCAGCAGGACTGGCTGAAATTCCTTCAAGCGTATCTGCAGCTTCGTAAATAGCGTTATCAGAAAAGGGGCTAGGAGGTAATAGTTTTCTTCAAGGGTAAGGGTCCACATCGGACTATTGATAGTAAATCGAAACGAGGGGACCCATGAATGGAGAAGCGCTAGGTGCAGCGCAATGTCTGCCCATTGATAGCGACCGAACTGCGTGAGAACCGAGATCAGAATGATGATCGTTGTCAGGGGGTAGATACGCACAAGCCTTCGTTTGATGTAACGTCCCCATCGGAAAGAACCATCAAGAAGCGCATCTGCGTAGCGCCATGTGAACAGATATCCCGACAATGCAAAGAACATGCTCACGCCAGTCCAACCATACTCAAGTGTGTCTGGAATCTCATGACGGTGTGACTCAATCATGTGACCAAGAAAGACGATGCCTGCCGCTATTGCGCGGATGCCTGTGAGAGCTGGAATGTTCATCAAGGGGCGAAACTAGCGCTGAATC
>CANGZU010000053.1 GCA_947458785.1 Ignavibacteria bacterium | reverse complement strand
GGGTGGTTACAACAAGAGCGAGTTCGTGCCCACTCTCTGCTGCCCATGAGCTCACAACATCATAGGCCGGGGGAAAGACATTAAAGGTTACAATACGCATCGCGCAAGTTAAGCAGCGACGTCTTGTATGGGTAGTTGGGTGTATAGGGACAAAGGGACAAAGGGACAAAGGGACAAAGGGACGTAGGGACGTAGGGACTTGGGTACATGAACACATGGGGACGAAGGACGTCTCGTGCAGAGGTAACCTCGGGTGGTCGTTCCCAGAAAGTCACCCGATAATGCAAAGGGCAACTGGGAATTCATGCATAGACTCAAGTTGTTCTGTTTACCGAACAACATAGTAGTCAGTTGTGCGTAACAGTAATGCGAAAACGCTTTCGACATGTACTACGGACTCAACATTAACTAGGGCTATCACATGAAAACACTACGCCTAGCGCTTGATTGGACACCGAACGTTAACCACATTGGTTTTTTGATAGGGAAGGATCTTGGCTTCTATGAGCAGCGTGGGATATCGCTGGAGATCATCGATCCGAGAAACGATAACTATGCAGTCACTCCTGGCAAGCGATTGGAATTAGGTGAAGCCGATTTCGCGATAGCCCCTTTCGAGACGGTGATCAGTCTCAACAATAAAGAGCATCGTGTAGATGCAAGAGCGGTCTATGCCATTCTGCAGCAGGACTTAAGCAGTATTGCCATGTTGGCATCATCAGGCGTGAGCTCACCACGAGATCTCGACGGCAAAAGCTATGCCTCCTACAAGGCACGATACGAAGACCACATCGTCAAGGCCATGATCACCAATGATGGTGGAAACGGCGATCTGCACATCGTGTATCCGGACAAGCTTGGAATCTGGGGCACCCTTCTGGAGGGTAAGGCTGATTCCACCTGGATCTTCGACAACTGGGAGGGCATCGAGGCCGAGTCCAGGAACGTAGCTCTCACACGATTTGCCATGCGTGACTATGGCATCCCGTATGGCTATTCGCCAGTCATCCTGGCTACGGGTGAGAGTATTGAGCAGAACAGAGAGATGTATCGGTCCTTCATCGAAGCTACCAAGGATGGATATCTCTATGTGCAGGATCATCAGTCGGAGTCACGAGAAATTCTTGCCTCTTATGTGTCAGCCGAGGAGCGTGCTAACATTGATCTCGACCGTTCTATCGCAATTACGTCGCCGCACTTCGGAAACCGACAGACATGCGGTGTTATGGAAGCACACAGAGTGCAAGCCTTCCTTCGTTGGCTCGTTGATGCAGGTCTAGAATCGTCTTTGATCGTCGAACAGAATCTCTATACGAATGAGCTCGTGGAGCGAGGATAGGGGGCCATATGGTAACCGCTTAGAGAGATCTTGTTACATCGCCATTTCAACTTCAGGCACGCACGCTAATTTTGGCCGGCGTCTATTTGAGTATTCGAACGGTGAATGGTATGAGCACTATGTGCACAAGAGCAGAGAAGATTACATCCGAGGAAGATCTGAAGACCTTTGTAGAATGTTACGAGAGAGTTTACGGAAAGTCCATCCTGACTCTTGACTTTGCGAGGGAATGCGAGGATGTCTATCTGTTTCGTGATGAAGAAGGAACGCCAGTTGGCGGGTATACGATCAATACGAAGCAGGCATATCGGACACTCAGCTTCATTCCAGCGGAGTTAGCAGCACATTTTCGTGGGCAGGCAAGCGGAGTGAAGACATACGAACTCGGAACGATTTGGGTTGCCGAAAACTGGCGCAATGGACGTGAGAAGCTTGAAGTTTCGCTACATATCCTGGGCAATATGATCACGCGACACGACGCAGTCATGATAGGATGCACAGGAGTTGAGAGTAACTATAAGCTGTACTCGCGTTATGGAGTCAAGCTGGCCTACTATGGCCCAATGAAACGCCCTGATGGCGACTACGTGCAAGGGTGGATCTTTTACATCGATGATCTGAGCTGTACCAAGGTACCGGCCATGTACGAAGCTTTAAAGAAGCGACTGGGATAAGGATTCTGGGCGGCACGTTGTGGTTGCCCAGGCAAGGTTGTTTCCAGATTGGGAAAATGCACCAGTGCGCGCAAATCAGAATTCGATCGTGGAATTATTTCCGTGTTTTCTACGGGTACACGAGAACGGCTGACGCCACGAAGAAACGCGGTTGAAACTAAACAACTTACACGAGGTTCATCTGTTCTACCCAAATTTCATCTTCACCATCAACAAGGGTCCTGCCATGCACAGCCGCATTCTGGGATTTCTGTTATGCATTGTACTAGCAGCGACGCACATCTGTGCTCAACAGCCGGAGTGGCTGTTTCAGATACCAAAGTATGGTCGACTGAAAGTGGGCACTGGAATGTTGAGTGTTGATCGTACACGATCGACAATTCTCTTCGACGGTGGTTCCTATGACACGTATGCAACGTCGGATGGCGGCCAAACATGGCGGACGATCTTCGATAGCAAGATGTTCTTTATCGACTTTGCGAGTCAATGGACCATAGACTGGTCCGGCCGATGGCATTACTTGGCCAACCTCTACTTGAAGCTGCCCGTCAACCTGGTGTCGGAAGATGGAGGCAACACAATTCGCTACCTCGTCAAGGATACGAGTGATGTAGGTTTTAATGGGCGTTATGAAACTCGACCGAAATACATCCAACCGAGCACTGTCATATTTGACATACTCGACAATAATCATCCATTTGATGGTGTAAACATCACATGTGATGCTGGTGAAACGTGGAAGAACGTCAAACGGTCATCGATTCAGTATAACGTGATGATGCTTGCGCCCACGCGTCCGGGTTACTTCGCGCTGGAGGACGACCAGTTTAGGACGATCGAGGTTGATGCGTGTACTGGCGAACAAACACTGACAGCGATCGATAGTAGGTCTCAATGGGTGCAACTGCGGAATGGTACGGTTGTTCAGATCGGCAAACGTAGCGGTGTATCGATTGGACCGCGCAGCACGCTTGCCTTTAAGACCGACACAGCATACACAGCTCCCGATGACACTGTCGCGCGCACGATCGTCTGTCAATACGTCGGTCTGATCAATGACTCACTAGCACTCGTTGTTGGTCGATATGGCGAAGTGTGGACTGTTGGACATGATGCAGCACTCAAGGCGCATTACCTGCCGAAACGGTACACAGCATATCAGCAGGTTACGGCGGTTGGTTCGTTCGGTGATCGACTTCTCGTGAAGACCTATATCCCCGAGGGTAATGCTGCCGCGGGTACTGTCTATACGCTGATCAACACGGTAACGGGAACGACCACGATACACAAGCGTCCCACCAGCCTAGAATATGTCGCGTTTATCGCTTCGCTAGATCGGTATCAGATCGTACCTGTGAGTGATAGTGTCTGGTACGGTGGGTTTCAGTCGGGCGAGCTACTGATGACAACCAATGCCGGCATTACATGGAAGCTCGTATCGAACATTGTTCCTGATCCTCAATGGGGTGAGCGCTATATCGGTGTGTCGCGTCTCTATCCGCGAGGTGATGGTTCAATGGCGCTGTTAAGCGAACACGGACGTGTGATGCTCAATGAGCCCGGAGTTGATTCGTGGGAAGTTGTTGTCTCGGGCCCGTTCCTCCACAAGATCAAACTCTGGCCTGGAGCATCGCAGCAGATCACTCGAGGGGCACTCTTGATCGGACCGGATAACTACGGACAGTATCGACATCGGTACGGTCCATCAGTGCTTCACTTTGCTCATCCGGACACAATGTGGGTCTCGGGTGATGTCGTAACACGCTATGCATCTAAAGGACAGTTGATTGACACAGTTCTTCCACGGAAGTCACGATTCATCAAGCAACTATCGCCGAGCATCATCGTATCAGCGATGGACTCGGTGTACTTCTCGTTTAATCAGGGCAAGGAGTGGGTGTACGTAAGCAGGACGATGCCGGAGCTGGTGCAGGGGAAGGACACAACACGGGCCGCAATCGGAGACATGGTTGTAGCCAATGATGGGTCAATCATAGCCGGTCTGCGCGGAATGCGCATCTATGATCTCGACAGTAATGGTCAGCGTGTTCCTCGTGATACCACACCCGGTGGGATCGTCATCAGTACAAATGGTGGCGATAGATGGGAGCGTATCTCAAACACGATCGACACCTCTCTCTATATCACATCGTTGTACAAGACTCCTACGGGCACATTGCTGTGTCTGGCAGCCGAATTGAACATCGATCCGTGGGTAATCAATCCGTTGAATGGTGAATACATTCGAGGCTCAAGCCTTACACTCAATGACGCCAACCAAGATTATCAGCTTGACCAATCATACATCTACCGATCAACAGATAATGGTCGCTCGTGGACGAAGGTCTTCATCTTTCCTGACCGTGAATCCTTAGGTGCCACAGAAATTCGCTTTATCGAAATGCCTGACGGACGGGTGATGGCGCTGCATCCACAGTTCGGCGTTGCAATCAGCCGTGATGATGGCGTCCGCTGGGCAGTTGGCGATCCGCTCAACATTGGTAATCCGGTAATCAATGACGTCGTATTCACGCCTGATGGCTACGCACACCTGGCGACGTCGGACGGTTATGCGCGTATACGTACGGACGATATCGTGGGCATCTGGCAAGGGCAGGATCGACCAACGGATTCAGATCTCAGCTTAGTGCTCACTCACGACGGACGACTGCATGTTTCATCGCAGCGCGACATCTCATCGCTCAATGTCTATGCAGTCGACGGATGTCTAATTGCTCAGACACGCGGTGTTGCTCCACAGCTCACGGCTGATCTCTCGTCAGCCCCCACCGGATCATACGCCGTCGAAGCCCTGATCAATGGTGTCCCTGTCCGACGAGTTGTAGCGTGGGTTAAGTGATCATGGGCACGGACACTTCAACGCCTTAAACTAATGTTTGATGATGAGAGGTGATTAGACTGTTCCGTGCGGGGTTAGGCATCCGTAACGGCCCACGAAAGGTGAACTCCTCAAGTTCCGACTGTTCCTATGTTTTCAGCCCATTCCACTGCTAGTGATATTCCATCCCGATCCGTTATACGAAACATGCTTTCTTTATTGAAAGGTGAATCACATATTTTACCGTGTCACAATTACAAAGCATTAAAGGATGCCTGAATGAAAGCACTGTATCTATGTCTTTCAGTTGTTTCGTACGTCATCTTGGGCTGTGCTACTGATAGTGCCACAGTACCGCAAGAGCCGAGCGTTGCAACAGTGAAAATCGGAAAGCAAGTTTGGATGACGAAGAATTTGAATGTTTCCAGGTTCCGCAACGGAGACTCAATTCCAGAGGCTGAAACTGTAGCCGAATGGATTGCTTCTGGGCTAGCATCACAGCCGGCCTGGTGCTATTATGACCACGACCCAGCGAACGGACCATCATACGGTAAACTATATAATTGGTTTGCTGTCAATGACCCGCGAGGACTTGCACCAGATGGTTACCATGTGGCTTCTAGTGCAGAGTGGGAGTCATTGATTGACGAGGTCGGAGGGTATCAGAATGCTGGCGCTGCGCTGCGATCGCCCACCGGCTGGATCTCGGGCAATGGCACGAACAGCATCGGCTTTTGGGCCATGCCAGCTGGCGCGCGCGATGAGGATGACTTCAGTCACAAGGGGGCATTCGGTATCTGGTGGACGAGTACCGAGGATGATTCAGCTCGGGCAGAGATGGTTCTGATCAATGCTGAGGATGCTTCAACGAGCACCTACCATAAATTCAAAGGGAATGGGTATTCGGTGCGATGCGTCCAAGACTGAAGATTACGCCGCGCCTACCGGCTGATAATGGCTTACTTTTTCCTCATTATACCACGACAACGGAGCTAGTTCTCATGAAGGTATTTGGTTTGTTGATGCTGTTGGCTCTACAAGTATTAGTGAGTTGCACCAACTCCGTTAGTTCGGACACACCAGCCGGGCCGACGCAGGTCGACGTGAAGATTGGTGATCAGGTATGGATGACACAAAATCTTGACGTAGGTGTATTTCGAAATGGCGATACACTGCGACATGCGACGACGGATGCTGAATGGGATTCGGCAACCCACAGGGGAGAACCAGTTTGGTGCTACTACAATAACGATGCATCAAACGCAGCATCATTTGGACGTCTCTACAACTGGTACGCAGTCACTGATCCACGTGGTCTTGCGCCAACTGGATATCATGTGCCTTCTGATGCAGAGTGGCAAGCGTTAGTAGTTTTTCTTGGCGGAGATCAGGATGCTGGGGGGAGCTTGAAAAGTTCGTATGGTTGGAGTAACAATGGAAACGGCACAAATAGCAGTGGGTTCTTTGCCATGCCGGGGGGAAGTCGTCGTTATGACGGCAACTTTAGCTACTTCGGCTCGTTCGGAAACTGGTGGAGTGCGACTGCTGACGACTCGACATATGCGTGGGCTAGAAATATGGCAAGTGCGGATTACGATGTCAACCGCTACAGTCTGCACAAAACAAAGGGGCTCTCTGTACGTTGCGTGAAGGACTAAGGTCTTTCGTAGCAACAACTGACTATGCATCGTGGGATGCCCCCTATAAAACAAAAAGCCCCATCGCTGTATACGACGGGGCTTCTGTGATCCCGTTGGGACTCGAACCCAAGGCCCTTTGATTAAAAGTCAAATGCTCTACCAGCTGAGCTACGGGATCGGGAGGCGCAAAGTTACGAATTACGAATTACTAATTACGAATAACCAATGACGAATGACCAATGACGAATTACTATTTGCTAATTACGAATTACCAATGACGTATCGGATATCGTCTTTACCGCGAAAGCGGGAATGACTCTCAATCATCTCTCGTCATCAGTCATTTGTCATCAGTAATCGGTCACCACTGTGCGGATGACAACCGAACCAAGAAAGTCCTTCGCAACGTCTGCGATGCCCTTTGCATCGAGGCGCAGTTCTGCGTAGAGTTCGTCTTGTGTTCCGTGGTCTACATAAATGTCAGGAATGCCGTGCATGAGTAGGTCAACGCCTTCATGGTGATGTTGCGCGATGTGCTCTGCAACGGCGCTTCCAAATCCACCTTGAATCTGACCGTCCTCGATGGTGATGATGCGTCCAACGCGCTTGGCAATATCGTCGATCATGGCGGTGTCAAGGGGCTTTACAAACCGCGCATTGACTACTTCTGCAGAGATACCGTCAGCAGCCAGCAGTTCTGCAGCCTGTTCTACCTTTGTAACCATGTTGCCGATGGCAATGAGAGCAACGTCTGAACCTGTGCGCAGTGTCTCGCTCTTTCCGATCTCAATTGACTGCATTGGTCGCATTGGAACACCCACGGAGTTGCCGCGTGGGTAACGAATAGCAAGTGGACCCGATGTGTACGAGTGAATGCTCGTGTAGAGCATGTCGCGAAGTTCCTGTTCGTCCTTTGGAGCCATCACAACCATGCCTTGGATGATGCGCAGGTATGCAAGGTCCAGCACGCCATGGTGAGTTGGTCCATCGGCACCAACAAGACCTGAACGGTCGAGAGCAAAGACCACATGCAAATGCTGCAGAGCCACGTCGTGAGCAATATGATCAAACGCACGCTGCAGGAAGGAGCTGTAGATCGCAACAACAGGAACAACACCTTGAGTTGCAAGCCCGGCAGCAAACGTTACGCCATGGCCTTCAGCAATGCCTACATCGTACACTCGCGATGGGAAGCTCTTCTGGACAATGTCGAGCCCCGTGCCATCAGGCATGGCAGCTGTGATGCCTACAATCTTAGGGTTGGTCGACATGATCTCGACCATCGCATCGCCAAAGACTTTTTGGTAGGTAGGAGGGGGCGCAACTGCCGGTTTGGCAGCTTGCACAGCCTTGCCCGTGATCTTGTCTACCTTGCCGATAGCATGTAGAAACTGCTTATCGCGCTCGGCTGGACCATACCCCTTGCCCTTTTGCGTGATCGTGTGAAGCAGGATCGGGCCCTTCATATCGCGGATGCCCTGGAGCATCGTGACAAGTTGGTTTACGTTGTGTCCGTTTACTGGACCAAAGTACCGGAAGCCCAGTGCTTCAAAAAGCATGCCTGGTGTGATGACGGCCTTCATGCCACCCTCGATGCGATGAGCCAACGACTTGATGCGATCGCCGAAGCCATCCATCTTGTCCGTCATCGAACCGATCGTCTCGCGCAGTCGCTTGCCCCTTTCCGAAGCAAAGAGTTCTGAGAAGTAGTTTGAAAGCGCCCACACGTTTGGGGCGATCGACATGTTGTTATCGTTCAGGACAACGAGAATATCGCTCTTGATCACACCGCAGTTGTTCATTGCTTCGTATGCCAAGCCCCCAGTCATGGCGCCATCACCGATAACGGCAACAACTCGATAATCTTCTTGGAGTTGGTCACGAGCAGCAGCCATACCGAGGGCGGCGGAGATCGACGTTGTTGCATGGCCTGCACCGAAGTCGTCGAACATACTCTCGCTGCGCTTCAAAAAGCCCGAAAGACCATCTTTCTGACGTATCGTATGAAGCGTGTCTCTGCGGCCGGTGAGAATCTTGTGGGGATATGCTTGGTGCCCCGTATCGATAACGATCTTATCGTGGGGAGTGTTGAACACGTAATGCAGAGCAACAGTAAGTTCCACTGTACCCAGGCCCGCACCGAAGTGACCGCCCACTTTTGTGATGGTATCGACGAGATACTCGCGCACCTCATCGCTCACAGTACGCAGTTCCGTCTCTGGAAGCTTGCGGAGATCTTCCGGAGAATCGATGTTCATCAAATACTTGTAGTCCACAACGAGCCTAGTTTAGTGCAGATGGATAAAAGGTTATCGTCGTGGCGTTTCCACGATGACTTGCACCGTGCGTGATAGCTGACGTCCGATGGGGGATGTATTTGAAAACACTTCTGTGGTCTCGCCAACACCCATGGTATAGAACCGCGCATCGCGCGCCCGACTTTGGAGAAACGCTCGAACTGACTCCGCGCGTTCCCGAGAGAGCTTCATGTTGTAGTCGTCGTTGCCTATCCTATCAGAATAGCCAACGATGCTTACCTTCGACAGTGCAGAAATGCTCGGAAGAACCATCTGTTCAAGAATACGCTGATTTTCTTCCCCTAGCGTTGCTTTGTCGAAGTCGAAGAGAATGAGCGAATACTTATCCACGGTCTTGTCGGGTAGATTTTCTGTCTTTTTGCGCACACTTGAGATGTAGTCTACGGGGATAGACCCAGCAATGACCACAGAGTCATCATCAGCTCGGCGCACGGTCAGATCATAGTCAACCGGCACTTGTGCTGCCGAAAGTTCATTGGCACGCATTGCCCAGCGAATAGGTTGTGGCTTTCCGTTGCCGTTGAGTGTGCGCAGGTTTCGTCCGGCTTGCATGACATTCAGCGACCAGGACTGAATGTTCTCATCGCTAACCGACGGGTAGAACACGATCACATCGTAGTTGGCAACACGCTGGTTCTCTGCATTCAGAAGAACGGGCGCCATAACGTCTGGCACATTGGATGAGAGCTCTACGCGTCTGTTCTCGACGATGCCATCGGGATCGTTGAATGACGATGGACGCGCCGGAACGTTGGTTGACTTGACAAGGATACGAGCCTGTTCTATCCCGCACTGCTCAGTTAGGTAGGTCTTTGCCCACTCTGCACGCGTTATGGCAAGCCCCTTGTCGGCCGACTCCTTTTTGCCATCTGTCGTACCGGTGATTGTGAGTGCGGCTTGCGGATACTTCTTCATGCGCTGCGCTACGATGTTCAGCAGGTTCTTATTCACTTCGAATGCATCAAGTGGGAGAGACTCGACAGCGAAGTTGCCACTGAGTGTATTGTAGTTCGCATACTGCTGTGTTTCATCCGGCAAGCTGCCTTCGTTGCAAAAGACATAAGGCACGAGAGGGAACATCTCGTTGTAGCGGACATCCTCAACATTGATCGATGAGACCAGCATTTCGCGGTTTTCGTTGTCGATGCCCGTGATCTTTTCCATCGATCCGGTAAGGGGCGTCTTGGAGTCGGCAACAGATGCTTTTGATGCAAAGCCCAAAAACACAGATACTCCAAGGCGCACCTGTGCAATGGACGTGGGGGTGAACGCCGCATCACTCGAAATGTTCGTCAGCGGGTGGCTGTACGTGATGTGTGGCTGCACAAAGACATGTGAGTCAACCTGAAACGTGTAACCCACACCCAGCAACAATGCTGTGCGTGTGGAAGGGTTGGCAATCTGTGCGTCCTGGGAGATTACCTGATCAGCATTGGTGTTCTGTTGGTTAACTGTTGTATTGCGGGATTCGGTTGTTGAGAGTGGAATCCCGATGTCGAGTCCAACAATCGGATGCAACGACACCTCTCCAAAAAGTCCATACAGCTCTATCTGAGGGGCAATTTGAAGCATCGATGAGAACATTGCCAAGTTATGTGTAGCGGTTGCTGTCGGGATGCGCTGTTCCGTGGTGATGGATGTTGGCAACGAATGATAGCCGATGGTGCCGGCAAGATGAACGTTATGTGAGATGGGGATTCCACCACTTACGCCAAACGAGCCACCGATGCCAGAGCCTGAATTTGTAAACCGAGCACTATCGTTTAGGCTGCGGAACGGGGCTAGTGCACCGCTTAGCGAGTCGGTGCCGCGCCAGACGGCGATCGACGGCGAGATCGAGTTGATCGTAAGCCCAGCCGAGAAGCCGATGCGCGACGGAGGGATCACCTGCGCTGGCAGCGTCGTTGCTAAAATCAGCAGGGCCATCGCGGCCATGGTTCGGTGTGTTCTCATAGCTGCAAAACTACCAAGTGTTAAGTTTACCAAAGGACTGCAACTACAAATTCTTCAGGGAACAAGAAATGAAACGGACGCAATTGGTCGTAAACGCGTGTATCGCTCTGGCAATGATGGTCTTGATGTGGCCCACGAGCAGCGTCTATGCTGCATCGGGTGAGGGCATTCGGTTGGGCTTCTTCTTTGGCGGCAGTGTTCCGGATGCGGATGTCGGTAATGTTTACCGCAAGCTTGTGGATGACGGAGTCAAGGAGTCCTACAGTGCTGCTCGAGACGTTGGGACGCATTTCGGTGCCAAGCTGCGAATTGGTCTATCGGAGAGCTTCAGTCTGCAGGGGACGGCCTCAATCAACTTCTTTCGCAACCAGGAGCAACAGGTCGTTATTGGTGGTGTAAAGGTTCCATCGTTCCTCACATCATCGAGCTACGTCCCGGTCACTGCCGGTGCGGTGTGGTTTCCGATCAACACCATCGTTCGGGTGGGATTATCCGGAGAAATGGTCTACACGTATCGCAAGGTTGGATTGTCTTCAAGCCAAGACGCGCTGTATCCGGACATCAACATTGGCAACATCGACTACTCGCGAAATGATGTTGGCGCTGCTTTGGGGCTCAACGTTGGTCTCGATATTCTCGGCCTTCAGCCCCATGTTGAAGTCAAGAAAATCTGGAGCAATCAGTTCGTACGTGCTGCAGGGGAACCAGAGGTTGCTTTTGTGCAAGTCTCACTCGGCATTCTTCTGTAAGCGTCTGAAGTAGACATAGAATGGCACTCCGGTAAGCATGAGCAGTGTACCCCAAAGCGAGTTGATGATCACTGGGTCTGGGGCCGGACTGCTAGCCCCTTGCTGGAGCGAAATGGCTAAGACCTTCATGCCCTCGTCATATCGTTGCAAATCTGCCACGACGCTATAGACGAGGAAGGCAACCGCAAATGCGATAAAGAGAATTGGCACGACAGGGTAGCCCCATGTCCGATAGGGTCTTTCGGCATGGGGCATCTTCTTGCGCAGAATGAACACGCCGTATGCGCCCAGGGCGTAGAAGCCCCAGCTCACGAAGATGAGCATGTCTGTTAGGATGTCGAAGGTGCCAGACATCACAAGCACAGACGTCCAGAGAAATTGATAGGTAAGCGACCGAGCAGGCGTCTGAAAACGCTCGTTGATGCGTCCAGCTGATGCAAAGAACATGCGCTCCTTTGCCATGCTGTAATAAACGCGCGAGCTTGCAAGAATGGTGCCGTTGGATGTTCCAATTGTGGAGATGATCACTGCCCAGCTTACAAAAGTGGCTCCAACGGAACCGAGCATGAGGTTTGCTGCATCACGCGCAACGAGTGTTGAGGCCGAGAGCTGGTCGATCGGCAGGATCATCAGATACGCAAGGTTGATGAGCACATAGACGCTAATGCAGATGATCGTTCCAAGGATCAACGAGCGTGGAACGGTTCGTTGCGGGTCGATGACTTCGCCGCTGACGTAGGTTAGGTTATTCCAGCCATCATACGACCAAAGCGCTTTGTTCATGGCCATCACGAGAGCCAGCATCAATGCCGAACCAACCGGTACAGCTGTTGATGATGGCGCTGTGATGTTTGCCACAGACCCTGCCGGACTAAGAAAGGCGAATGCCACCAGAAAGAGCATGGCGGCGATCTTGGCCGACGTGAGCAGGGACTGCACAAAGCCCCCTTCACGAACACCGC
>CANGZU010000052.1 GCA_947458785.1 Ignavibacteria bacterium | reverse complement strand
CGATCGTAGGGTCGCGCGGGAAATTCGATTGATCGAACGATCGTAGGGTCGCAGCATGCTGCGACCCTACGTCCGTTCGAAACGTCGCGGAAACGAATCCAATCGAAACAGCGCCGAAACGCAGTCGTTCGATACGGCCCGGTAATGCCGTAAATTGCGCTGTGAAACGCTATCTCATTACTTCGGCGCTGCCGTATGCCAGCGGTGTTACCCATCTAGGAAATGTTGTTGGGTCTACGTTACCGGCAGACATCTATGCGCGCTATTGTAGGCTACGCGGACGTGACACTCTTGCGATCTGTGGATCGGACGAGCACGGTGTGGCCATTACCATTGCCGCAGAAAAAGAGGGGGTTACCCCTCGTGTTGTGATTGATCGATACCACGAGGCAAATGCCCGTGCTCTCAAGGGGCTTGATATCGACTTCGATCTCTATGATCGCACATCGAATCCTATTCATGCAGAAACGGCTCGCGAGTTCTTTCTCGTATGGAAGGAGAAGGGGCTCCTCGAAGAAAAGGTCGACGACCAATTCTACGATGAAGACGCCAAGATGTTTCTTCCAGACCGCTATGTCGAAGGTGTATGCCCGAACTGCAGCTATGACAAGGCGCGCGGTGATCAATGCGACTCCTGCGGTGCTTACTATGACCAGCTAAGTCTGAAACAGCCCCGTTCACTCATCACAGGCAAGACCCCGGTCGTCAAGAAGACAACGCATTGGTACTTCCGATTGGATGCATTTCAGGACTGGTGTGAGAAGTACATCGAAGCACACGCCGGCGAGTGGAAGGATAACGTTCTTCAGCAGAGTCGTTCGTGGCTAAAGCAAGGGCTTGCACCGCGCTCGGCAACACGCGATATGTCGTGGGGTATTCCTGTGCCCGTCGATGGCGCAGAAGGTAAAGTTCTTTATGTATGGTTCGAAGCTGTCTTGGGATACATCTCCATCACCAAGCAGTGGGCTGCACAACAGGGAACTCCCGATGCATGGCAAGACTGGTGGAAGAATACGGAGACGGAATACACGGCATTTCTTGGAAAAGACAACATCGTGTTTCACACGATCATCTTTCCGATTCTTCTGCAAACACGCGCAGAAGAAGGATATATCCTGCCGAAGAACGTTCCAGCAAATGAGTTTCTGAATCTCGAAGGCAAGAAGTTTTCAAAGAGCCGTAATTGGGCCATCGATGTGTTGCAGTATCTGGAAGCATTTCCGCAGCCGCAGCACAAGGACATCGTGCGCTATGTGCTTACGATGAACATGCCGGAGACAAAGGACAGCGACTTTACGTGGAAGGATTTTCAAGCACGTACAAACAACGAGCTGGCTGCCATCCTTGGTAACTATGTTAACCGCGTGATGCAGTTTACGCAGAAGAACTTCGATGGGAAGGTACCAGCCATCCCGACGAGTCATGTTGATGGTGAGCATGAGCAGGTCCTCTCTGAATCAATTACATCAGGCCTAGCAGCTGTTGCCAAGAATCTCGACGACTATCGATTCCGTGACGCTGCTACAGAGGCGATGAACATTGCTCGTGCCGCCAACAAGTATTTCAACGACAAAGCGCCGTGGAAGAGCATCAAGGAAAACCCTGATGATTGTGCAGCCACCATGAACGTGTGTTTGCAGACCATCGATACTCTTGCTGTAGTCTTTGCGCCGTTTTGTCCACAAGCAGCAGAACAGATGCAAGCCATGTTGGGACGTCCAGCATGTATCGGGTCCCCTGGTAAGGGGCTTGTTGAAACAGACGTATGGATGAATGCTTCTGCGCCTGTACTCCAAGCAGGACAGCCCCTTGGAGAACCAGTAATATTGTTTACGAAGATTGAGAATGAGACCGTGGAACAAGAGATCGCCAAACTAGGGCACGAAGAACCCGTAGTTGAAGACTTGATATCTATTGATGACTTTGCCAAGGTAAAGCTTCGCACGGGAGTTGTTCTCGAAGCAGAACGCATTGCCAAGTCAGAGAAGCTCCTTAAGCTCCAGGTAGATCTTGGCACGGAGAAGCGTCAGATTCTCGCTGGTATTGCCAAGCATTATGCTCCTGAAGATCTTATCGGTAAGACCATTGTTGTCGTTGCTAACCTAAAGCCGGCAAAGCTGATGGGCCATGAGTCTCAAGGAATGGTACTTGCAGCATCCAGTGCAGAGGGCGTGCTTACACTGGTACAGCCTGGCAATGCTGATGTAGGAGCCGGAGCAGAGGTGCGTTGATGTCTGATGAGAACGTAGCACCCACGCCAGAGCCTGTTGTCATTGTCGAGCAGCGCAATCTGCTCAACAGGTGGAGTGTATTCGTTCTTCTCTTTGTGAGCGCAGGATTTACCATTCTGTATGTCAGTAACGTGATTTCGGTTCGCAAACTCCTTGAACGCAAGCAACTTCTCGAGCGTAGTCTCGACTCCATCAAGACCGTGAACAAGACGCTTGAGACCGAGACATATCGTCTGCAGTCTGCTGAGCGCATCACACGTCTTGCTCAGGAGCGGTTGCATTTGATGCCCCCTCCCAAAGCACCGGTTGTGTTGGAGGCAACGCCACAACGATGACACCTGAAGATCAGCCACGGGACCCCATAGCATGGAAGTCAGGCCTTCTGGTGTTCTTCTTTGCCTTGGCATTTAGCGTCATTATCGGACGCTTGTTCTTTGTGCAGGTCATCGAAGGGGCTCGCTATAGGGATCTTGCCAAGAAGCAATATGAGAGCAAGGTGCCGCTGCGCGCAGAGCGCGGACGCTTGATCGATCGTAACGGGCGCGACATGGCAACGATGATGAAGATGACGTCGTTCGCTGCTGATCCATCAGTGCTGGAACAACCAGAACTCGTAGCGCAGTTACTTGCAGCAACTGGTAGTGAGCCGGCATCTGTCTACCTCAATAAGATTCGCTCTGCAAAAGGACGCTTTGTCTGGCTTGCGCGGGGTATCAATACCGTGCTCTTTCCTGTGCTAGATACGATCAAGATTCGTGGTCTGATTCGCGTCAAGGAGCCAAAGAGGCTCTTCACGCATGGTCCGCTAGCAGCCCAGGTGATCGGCACTACGGATGTTGACAACAATGGCCTCACGGGTATCGAACTGCAGTACAACGAGATCCTCAAAGGGAAGAGCGGCTTTGTTGTTATGCAGCGTGATGGAATGGGGCGGCTGCGTCCGGGGATCAATCCTGAGCGCGAGGTCGCGCTTGATGGCAAGAATCTGCAGCTTACCATAGATCTTGAGATGCAGCGCGTTGTTGAGCAGGAGCTGGCCCGCGGTGTCTATGAGAATGGGGCTACCTCTGGTACGGTCATCGCAATCGAGCCGTCAACAGGGGATATTCTGGCAATGGCATCCTACCCAAGTTTTCATCCCAATAGACTTGATCAGGCTACTGATGACGCGATCCGCATCCGATCCATTACGGATCAGTATGAACCCGGCTCGACGATGAAGGCAATCACAGCGGCTGCGTTGATTGAAGAAGGAAAAGTAGGCAGACTCGATCCCGTCGATGGTGGCACGGGACAGATTCAAATGCCAGGGGGCGCCATCATCAAGGATGACCATCCCGTTGGACAGACGAGTTTTCAAGGGGCTCTTGAGCAATCAAGCAATGTTGTGTTCGCTTCGCTATCGCGAAGGTTAGACGACCGGGTCTTCTACAAGTATGTGCGCGACTTTGGGTTTGGGATTCCAACGGGAATCGATCTGCCAGGCGAGGTGCGTGGCAGACTCAAGCGGCCCAACGAGTTTGACATGTCAACGAAGTCGTACATGGCCTTTGGATATGAGGTGAGTGCAACGGCCCTGCAGGTGTTGTGCGCCTATGCGGCAATAGCCAACAATGGTATCCTGATGCAGCCGCGTATTGTGCGGTCCATAATGCAGGACAAGAGCGACGAGATGACGGAGATCCTGCCGCAAAAGGTGCGTCAGGTGATTCGTGAATCAACCGCTCAGGAACTCAAGGAGATGTTGGTTGCAGTAGTCGAGAAGGGAACGGCTACACAGGCATCGATTCCAGGTGTGCGGATAGCAGGTAAAACGGGAACGGCACAGCAGCTCACCAACGGCACCTATGACCGTAAGAACTACACGGCATCGTTTGTGGGATATTATCCGGCTGATAAGCCCCGTGTAGCAATGATTGTCATGCTCGACAAACCCACGGCAAGTATCTATGGCGGTCAGACGGCCGCTCCGATCTTTCGTCGCATTGTGCAGAAGACGATGACCATGCTCAAGCTGGATGTGGCAACGCAAGAGCGTATAGCGGCTTCACACGTCTCCGACACGGTTGTGGTGCCTGATGTTCGCGGACTCTCCTATGCAACGGCTGATTCTGTGCTGCATCGATTGGGGCTGCGGCTCGATACGGTTGGTTCCGGACCCCTGCTACTGCGTCAGGTACCGGTCCAAGGAACACGCATTGAACGGGGCCAAGCAGTACGTGGTGAGTTTCAGCAACTTGCGCTCACTGCATCGCGTCCGAGCGTTGTCGGTTTTTCTCTGCGAAAGGCCATCACCGTGCTCCATGCAGCAGGGTATGAGGTACGTGTGCTGGGATCGGGTAGGGTGATTCAGCAGGATTGGACAAACAAGACCTGCATCATCACAGCACAGGGTCCATAGGACCCGTTGTAACTCTCTAACATACCGGGGATTCTAGGGCTGTTGTAGTTTCCCTAAGATTTATGCGAATACTTATCCTTATCGCTGTTGTTTGGTCTTCCATCGTAACCTCTGCGATCGCGCAGAGTCCAGCGTTGACCGAGACGCTTACGTTTACGCCGATACCCGTTGGTGCGCGGCGCGAGCTCCGGCTGAAGATTCAAAATCTTCCTAGCGGCGGGTACTATCAGGTTACACAGTCCCCACGTGTGCCGTTCACGATAACCAGCGAGCCCAAGGACCTGGTTGTCAGCGGCGACGATATTGAGATTCGCGTAGAGTTTGCCCCACAGACCGTTGGGGACTTTCAGGATGAGATCAAGCTCCAGCGTACGCCGGCAACCGGACAGATTTCTGTAGATCAGATCCGCATCCGCCTTTTTGCAACAGCATTCCGAATCGAACGCACCGACGATCTCAACTTTGGTGGCGTGATAACGGGCGACACCGTCAGGAAGACAGTACTCTATCGTGCCAGCCGAAATGACGACTTCAACTTTGATTATGCCGGAGCCCTCAGCGACCCATTTTATATGGCAACAGCTCAAGGTCCAATTCGGCTAGGATTCGATACAGTTGCGGTGATCGTCGCATTCGCACCTACCAAGGCCGGCAAGTTCTCCGATACCATCGGGGTGGTGCGCAGAGACCGCATGGGGCGCAGACTTGATACGGCGTTGATCGCCGTGGAGGGATTTGGGCGCACGATGCCTGCCGAGAAGGTCATTGATCTGCGCGATCTTGTTGCAGGTGATTACGCTAGCAGACAGGTTGTTGTGATTCTACCTGAAAAGATCGTTAACACAAGTTTCACGTATAGCGTCGAAGCACGATCTGCTGCGCCATACACATCAGTTTCGATTACAGCCCCGAGTGGACCAAGCACAAGTCAGCAGATCACGATGAACGTGATCGCAAATCCACGTGCTAAGGTTGATCAACGTTCCACGTACGTGCTTTTGCGAAAGGACCCATCCGGTCGCGCGATCGATTCAACACGTATCGTTCTCGATGTGGCAGCATCATCACGCCCCGTAACATGGAGTGCATCGTTTGGTGCGGACGCTATCGTTGCTCGTATTGGCGATACCCTTACGCTCGCATTACGCGCTCGCACATCTGACCCCATCGACGAACCAACACAGATTCAGTCGATCAAGTACAGTCTTTCCTACAACCCAACAGTGTTCGTGCCGATTCTAGCATCGAATCAGGTACTGTCTGTGGTTGACGATAAGCAGGTGTTGACAACAACGATTGATGCGTTTGCCGAGCCCCCTGTCATAGGTGCCGACGGCGATATCATTACAACTCTGCGCGCTGTAGTAGCGCTCGGGGATGCAGAGTCAACCATGTTGGAGGTCTCAGACGTTGCCTGTGCGGATGTGCGTGGTGCACCGCTTGCAATGACGGGCTCGTCAACAATGCTTCAGATCTCGAACGCATGGCGCTATGCAACCGGTGGCGTCCGACTCGTGAACACACTGCAGGGCACGCTCACGCTCGACGTTGACCCCAACCCCGTTATTGGGATATCAACGCTACGCATTCGCAATCTCCCCCAAGGGGCTGGCCAGGTTACCATTGTTGATGAACTCGGACAGGTCCGCGCAGATCTCACGCAGGATGTGCGCGCAGGGAAACGAGATTTTACCGTTGCCTCATCTGGTACAGCTGATGTCATCGTGGGCCCGGGGAGGTACTACGCCAGATGCGTTGTAGAGAGCATCCTAGGTAACACGCTCAGCAGTATCGTTCGCCTGTTCGTTGTGCAGTAACCTGTATGCAGCACCTTCTCCCGTTCACAACATTCTGTGTTGCCATATTCCTGAGTGCTGTTCTCTGTTCCGCACAGCCGCGCAGCATTGAGTTGCATGGCGGTACATTTCTGTGGCTACCAACGTTGTCGTTCTCAGATGTGTCGGGTATACCTAGTCCACAGAGTATCACGTTTACGGGAACATCTGCAGCACTGAGGCCCACCTTTGCTGTTGGTACAGATGTTTATGATCTGGATGATCTTGTTCTTGGTGTTAGCCTCGGGTATACGCCAATAACCATGAACTATAAGGCCGAAGAGCGTGCGCCTATTGCGTTGCAAGGGGGCGGACTCTACATCGCAACATTGCGACACGATATCAGGGCCTCGTTTGATGTGATATCTGTGCGTCCTCGGATTCGCTACAAGCCCCTTTCATGGCTCGTTATCGAAGGAAGCATCCCGCTTGACGTTGTGGTGAATCCACGGTACACACAGGTCATGAGATTTGTAGACCCCGAGGGTTTGACGTTTGTTGATGGACAGCCTGAACAGGTTACCGGTCGCGGCGCTATTCCGAATGCACGCCGGGTTATTCCATCGCTTGCAGCGCACGTCATGGCCGAACTTCCTATGAGTGCGTCTAGATCGGTCATGCTTCAACCGCGCCTCGGGTATCGTCAGGCGCTTACACAGATAACGCAGGACGGGGCTTATACGCTTGCAGGCTTGGAGGCCACACTCGGCATTCGGATTGCATTGGATGGGGGGGCGCTGGGCACGATGTCGCCGGATACGATATCGCGGGGCACGATGTCACCGGGCACGACATATCGTGCCCCTGATGTACCTCCGGGCACGATATATCGTGCCCCTGATGTACCACGTGCCCCTGATGTCATCGAACGCGACACGCTCGTTGAACTGCGAACCGGCATTCAACAGGAGGTTACGGAATTGGTTTCTGTTGTTTCGGATACTCTTGCGGACGTCTATCGCGTGCGCGAGACATACCGCAGACTGATACCTAAGCCCCCTAGCGTTTTGCGTGGATCTCTTGCTCTGCAGTTTGTTGATGATGATGGAACGGTGACGGACAAGGCACGTTTGACGGCAACACGCGTCGTGTCGCGCAGGACCGTGCCGCTGGTTCCCTTTGTGGTGTTTGATTCAACCAGTACCTCGATACCTGACCGATACAATCAACTATCGGCCACAGCGGCTGCGCAATATCAAGAGCGGAGTGCTATCTCGCCGGATGGACATTGGCACTATCACCTGTTGAATATCGTTGGCGCAAGAATGCGCAGCCAGCGCCAGAGTACATGTCAGCTGCAGATGTATGCCCCGAGTGCAGACACGGCTGTTGGCAATGCACAACTACGGGCAGTCCGGGCGTATCTGGTCAGTCGGTTCGGAGTTTCGGAATCACGCATCGTCATTATGCCACCGAGTAAGGGGCTCACAGACGATGAAGGGCAACAAGCTGGTTCCACGGTGGTGATCTCTGATCCAACGGGTAGGTTAGTTCGACCCGTCGAAGGCGAAGCTCAGTTCGTCGAGGCGCGACTACCAACTGTTCGCATCACGCCGGATGCTATCAGTGAGTCGGGGTTGCGGACTTGGAGTGTTGCGATAACGCAGAGTGGTACAGATAAGTACAGCGTTCCAGATAGCACGGGCGAACTTCGTGATGTGACTATCGACTTGAATGATGTGATGTCGGCCGATGCTGCCATGAAGACGCCGCTGTCGTTCATCCTGCGACTCGAAGACACAGAGGGCGCACGTACGCAGAGCGAGCCATCCGTACTGCGTCTTACGTCCAAGGCGCTGCGTCCGTCGGAGCGTTCCACGCCGTTGCGCCGAACAGAGGTGTTGTATCTAGGGGGCATGTCGGTCATGCAACAGCAGGTTGCTCCATCAGCAGGACAAAGGACAGCTGCCGCACCCTATTGGACAACCAAAGGTCTGCAGCAACAGGAGATGTTCTTGTATGAGAAGGACGCAAAGGTGTTTATACAAGAAGAGCGCCAACCGTAGAAACGATCAGCGCTCTTCCACACACACACAACATCGGAGTTGTGAACTACTTCGTTATTGGTTTGCTATCTGGTCCAGCTCGTTCTGCCACCGCGGCGCGGTCAGACGTGCACTGCCTGCACGTTCAACGGCACGCTCAAAGTAACTCTTGGCGTCGGCAACGTTCCCTCGTGACTTTGCAAGAAGACCGAGCTCACCAAGACCATCGATCTCAAACTGTGCCAATCGGGCAGAGCGGGCATTGTCGACTGCAGCTTGTAGGTAGCGTTGTGCATCAGCCCCCTGGCCAATCTGACGATACTTGCGTCCGAGTTGCAATGCAAGTTGACTGCAGCGGACAGGATCTTTGCCAATAGCACATGATTCGTAATCGGCACGCAGCTGGTCCATCACGGTATTTGTCGTAGTTGCCTTTGCATCGACATCTACGCGCGTTACTTCCTTGATCGGCAGAGGTTCCGGTGTAGTCTCGACAGGTGTATCAACCTGCGGCGCAGCTGGAACTGCTGTGCCTGTTGACTTCTCTGATACGGGCGCCGGCGCAGGTGCTGATTCTGGTGCTTGTTGCGCTGCGTAATAGATGGCTCCACCTGTTACCGCAACAGCAGCACCGGATGCTATCCATGCCCAGACGCTCTTTGTGAGGGTGCCGAGAATACCGGCTGCGGCAGCTCCCGCTACGACCTTGGCCGCAACGGATGATTCGACGCTTGCGAGGAATTCAATCGGGTACCGGACGCGAGGGGAAGAATCTGTGAGTAGATCTTCGACCGTCAGCATTTCACGCACTTCTTGCGCGAATTCGGGCGACTCTAGTTGTCGCTTTTCGAATTCGAGCAATTGATCCTCACTAAGCGAGCGATCAAGGAAGCCTGAGAGCAATTCTTGATTCGTCATCGTAGTTCACTGATAATCGTTGACAGTTGTTCTTGTATCATCTTTTTTGCGCGGAACACACGCACCTTGGCTAATGACAGGGTTATTCCGAGTGCTTTTGCGATGTCTTCATAGGGAAGATCATCGAAGTACTTCATTTCCAGAGCCTCACGAAACTCCTCTGGCAACTTTGCGATAGCCTGATGTAGGGCCTGCTTCAGCATAAAATCACTGCTGTGCTGTTCCCGTTCTTCAGGTTGTATCATGTCGTCGGAGTACTCCGTGGTATGTTTCCGTCCACGGAGGGCTTTGAGGCAGTAATTCCGGGCGATCGTGAACAACCACGCAGCAAACGAACCATCTGAAAACGAGGTGCGCTTGTCGTAGACTGTTAGCGAGATCGTCTGAAACATATCCTGGGCTTCGTCGTGGCTGCCAAGCGCACGCAGACAGTACGCATACAGACGTTTGTCGTAGCGTTTAAAGAGACTCCGGAATGCCTGTTCGTCGTTGTTGTCGCGAACGAGGGCAAAGAGTTCCTCATCTGTCATAAGAGTGTGCATGGCATCCAATGTCGTGGTCTACAATGCAAGAAACCACATCCGGCGATTCGGTTACAGGTGTAGATTTGCAAATGCATTCAATATGGGAGCAAACCTCCTGGCTGGAGGCTGATCTCGTCGTTATCGGTGGTGGCCTCATCGGCATTTCGACCGCCATCGAATACATCGAACAGCATCCCGGTAGACGCGTTATTGTTTTGGAACGTGGATTCGTCCCGACGGGAGCCTCAACGCGTAACGCAGGCTTTGCTTGTTTTGGTTCAGTAAGCGAAATCGCATCAGATATCGATCTGATGGGAAACGACGCTGCGCGCGAGATAGTACAACAGCGCGTCGAAGGTCTGCAGCGCCTGAGGGCCCGTTGTAAAGGGGCTGATATCGGTTACACGGACGACGGTGGACACGAAATCTTCGTTGAGGACCACCCCGCACTTCGGCGTATTGATGAAGTAAACTCTTGTATTGTAACAGTGTTTGGTAACGATGCATTTGCCGTTCGAAACGATCTTGTTCGCACGTACAACCTGCACGAGAGTGTGCATACATTGATCCGTACACCATACGAAGCCACGGTGGACTCAGGCAAACTTGTGCGCACGTTATGGTTGATTGCTTTACGTGCAGGTGTAGACATACGCACTGGAGCTGAAGTGCTCAACACAGAGGAGCATGCAGGAGGAGTCGAGGTAACAGTTCGCACTATGACTGCAGATGTCAGGCTGCGATGCAATGACGTTGTTGTTTCGACGAATGCTTGGATACCAGACCTTGTTCCATCGACATTGATACCGAGTATCAAACCAGGACGTGGTCAGGTACTTGTGACAAAGCCAATTCAAGACCTGCGGCTGCGAGGGTCGTTTCACTTCGATGAAGGGTTCTACTACTTCCGTCGATTGGGCGACAGGGTCTTACTAGGGGGCGGACGCAACCTTGATTTCGCGGGTGAGTCGACGACATCGCACGAGACAACACCGCGTGTTCAGGAAGCGCTTGAGAAATTGCTTCGCACTGTTATTCTTCCAGACTACGATACTATCGAGATCGAGTATCGTTGGTCAGGAACGATGGCATTCACAGAGAACAAACAGCCATTTGTGCAGCGTGTTCAGCCCCATACGGTGGTTGCATTCGGTTGTAATGGCATGGGCGTTGCGCTCAGTAGTACAATAGCAACAAACGCAGCTGGCATACTTGGATGACAGCTGCGCTTGTGCTTGTAAACTGGGAAGGATGTTTACTTGGTATCCTTGATTGCCATTGCGTATACAACCAGACCAAAACCGATCTTGTTTACGGCATCGCCGATGTTATAGATCAGGTCCATGTTTGATGGTGGTGCAATACCTGCGAGCAGGTTGCCTGGCAGAAGCATATAACCGATTGGATAGATAGCCCATCCGATAAGAGCGAACATGCTGAGCTGCTTGAATGCTGCCTGCACAACTGGATTGCCCGATGCTGCTGCAACCTTTTTGCCTTCGCCCATGAAGATTTCATAGATGATACCAGCCCAACCGATTGTTGAGATCACGCCCCACATGACGTTGCTCTGTGGCTGTACGGCTTCACCCATGTATCCAGCAACAAGCATCAGAACTGATGAAGCGATCAGGCGCCACATCATGCCTGTCGTTGCGCCGGCTGGACGAAGGAGCATGTAGAATTCTACGCACATCAACGGCACGGTAAGTGTCCAGTCGATGTAGCGGAACTGCGTTGGAGATGTTCCCGTCTCCAACCACACGCCACGCATGTAGAAGTAGTGCACGGCTGCGATCATCGTGATTAAGCCCGAGATCAGAAGAGATGTCTTCCACTTGTCTGCAACACGTCCGCGCTCAAAGAAGAAGAACACCGAAGCAGCAAACATGGCCATGTAGCCAGTGAAGAACGTAAAGCCGATATAGTCACCGGCAGCGAGATTACCCCCGGCAGCAAACGCTGTCGTAGAGCCAAGGCAGAGAACAGTCAGCACCCACAGTGCAGTGCGTAGAACATTGGTCATCGTGAACCTCCGTTGAGAAAATGATATAGAGAGAACCGTCACGACTAGGATTGAGTTCCCGGAGCATCCTGTCGATGCCAAAATATTTTATAAACCCTTATAACAAAGGGCGATTTATCCACATTACGCCAAGAAGTCAGTAGTTTTGCCCTGTATGGCAACAGCACAGCGCGACATCGTACGGGGACCAATTGAGCTTAAGGGGCAGCCCCTTCCGGAGCTCGAACAGCTCTTTCTTGAGCACGGGGAGCGCAAGTACCGCGCTAAACAGGTTTACGATGCCCTGTACATCCAGCGGGTGCCGGGTGTAGAGGATATTGTCCAGCTACCTCAACCTCTGCGGGAGAAGCTTAGTTCCGAATTCCGCACGCAAAGTGTAGAGCTCAAGACCCTACAGCACTCCCTTGATGGAACCAAGAAGTTCTTGTTTGACCTTTGGGACGGCAGATCAGTAGAGAGTGTGCTGATTCCGAGCGAAATGGTCGAGGCAGACGGTCAACCACGCAGGCTTACACTCTGTGTCTCCACGCAGGTGGGATGTAATCTCGGCTGTGTGTTCTGTGCGACGGCGTCATTGAAGCTCACGCGAAATCTGACATCGGGAGAGATCGTAGACCAGTTCCTAGAGGCGCAAAAGCACTCTACCAAGCCCATTACGAACATCGTGTTCATGGGTATGGGTGAGCCGATGAACAACTATGAAAACGTGATGCTGGCCACGGAGATCTTTACCGACCAGCGTACCAAGATGGTTGCTCCGCGTCGGGTTACACTCTCGACAGCAGGCGTTATCCCTGGCATCATACGCATGGCTGATGAGGGACGCATCATCAAGCTGGCACTATCACTCCATGCCACAACGCAAGAGAGGCGTGCAGAGCTGATGCCGATTGCGAAGAAGTATCAACTTCCCGAGCTGATCGAGGCGTTGGAGTACTACTATCGCAAGACACGCAAGAGCGTTACGTATGAGTACATCCTGTTCGATGGCTTTAACGACAGCATCGAAGATGTGCGCAGACTTGGCAAGCTTGCACGTCGGATGCCTACCAAGGTCAATGTTATCCCATTCCACGACATCGACTTTACGCAGCCGCAGGGTTTTGCCAAGGCGCTGCGTCCGTCTTCGCGTGAGAAGTTCGAGTGGTTTGTTCGTGAGCTCCGCAACGAGGATGTAAACGTATTTATCAGATCATCATCTGGTGAAGACATCGATGCAGCCTGTGGTCAGCTTGCCTTTTCTAAGGAGAGCAACGCAGCATGAGCCCCTTG
>CANGZU010000051.1 GCA_947458785.1 Ignavibacteria bacterium | reverse complement strand
TCCTGCATGATCGACATCACGGTGTTGATGACCGAAGAAATGCCCACGCCAAGGCCATCCCAGAGAAGGCGTGAATCGCCGGTATACTGCAGGGCCGCATAGAGCAGGGCTATAATGCCCGCATTAACGGCATTAAACACCGTTAGGGTGTTTGAGAGTACGATCTCGCGGGTGTGCTTCTGCATCGGGCGCAAAATACCTCTGCTCGTCATGTGATGTTAAACCTTCTTTACAGTTGTAACTTCGAAGTGCCTTGGAAGATCTTAGGTACTACGTGTAACATTCGGGAAGTATCATGGCAATGCTCGACCCCTATCGTGGGCAGTGGACTCGGCGAGAAGCAGCGCACCTTATGCGCAGGGCGTGTTTTGGCGTCACCCTCGATCAGCTTGATAAAGCCGTAACAGATGGTGTGTCAAAGACCATCGATGCGCTGTTCAAGCCTGTTTCAACGCCAGCCCCACCGCTGAACCCAGCAGATAACTCAAAGTGGATTCCAGACCCGGGTCAGGTGTTTACGAAGACGGCTGTTACTTCTGATCGGAATGATCCAACGACGTCTACTGCCTACGACCTCACAAAGGGTGCGGGGTACTATAACGGTATCACAAAGGTTTGGTGGACGGCGCACATGATGATGCATGCGCCATCCATTCAGGAAAAGCTGACGCTCTTTTGGTCCAATCACTTCGCAACAGAGATGTCTGGCGTTCAGAACGGCATCTTCTCCTGGGAGCTCCTCGCCTATATGCGTGCAAATGCCTTCGGCAGCTTCAAGGGGCTTGCACGGCGTGTTACACTTGATGCTGCGATGCTTCGCTACCTCAATGGTAACGTTAACACCAAGGGCAGTCCGAATGAGAACTACGGCCGCGAACTGATGGAGTTGTTTACCATCGGCAAGGGTCCAGAAGTTTCGCAGGGTGACTATACAACATACACGGAGCAGGACGTCCGTGCAGCTGCAAAGGTCCTTACTGGCTGGCGCGACTTCGGTGGACGAGACCTTGTAACCACAGCTAATGATCGTGACTTACGAGACAACGAGCCCCGTAATCCGCCGATGTTCACTGATAACCCCAATGTGGTGTTTGTCGTGAACAACCACGACACAACAGACAAGCAATTCTCTCCCCGATACGGTAATCGTGTCATCAAAGGCCGATCAACATCTCAGGGTGCACTCCAAGAACTCGACGAAATGCTCGATATGATTTTTGAGCAGAATGCCACATCAGAGTTCATTGTGAAAGAACTCTATGTCTGGTTCGTAAACAGTGATATCAATGATGAAGTCCGCAAGAATATCATTGAGCCCCTTGCTAAAGACCTCCGCACAAATGGTTGGAACGTCGGACCCGTGCTCAAGAAGCTTTTCGCCTCCGAACATTTCTTCGATGTGAATCTGCGTGGATGCCAGTTGCGGAGTCCGGCAGATCTCGTGATTGGCCTCGGCAGGGCATTCCCATCATGGACATTGATCACAGATCCGTCGCTTGTCAGTCGCTACTTCCAGGGTTTTACAACCGCACTTGCAGCGCAACAGATGGACCTTGTAGAACCATCAAGTGTTGCCGGGTATGAGGCGTACTATCAAGCGCCAGACTATTATCGCATGTGGCTCACAACGGCAACGCTGCCGCTGCGAAACGGCTTTACCGATGCGCTTCTCACGAATAACAATGCGCTGGGACGCAAGCCAATACTTGATACTGTTGCGTTTGTAAATAAGCTTAGTGGACCCGAAGACTCTCTTGGGATGATCGAGCAGATCAATGAGATTCTCTTTGCAGCCCCCTTCGTAGAATCCACCGTGATGATGCTCGCAGAAGAGATCCTCATGAATGGTGGACGTTACTACGAATGGGCAACACTCTGGAATGCCTACAAGGCAAACCCATCGAATGCCAACTTCAACGCTGTTCGTACGCCACTCGACAGACTTTTCCGCTACCTGTTCCGCATGGCGGAATATCAACTAGGGTAAGGGGGCAATCATGAACAAGAAGACACCTACTCGTTTATCGCGCAGATCCTTCATTGCCCGCACCTCTGGTGCGGTGGCGCTTCCAATGTTGTTCAATGGCATTCCGCTGCAGGCGTTCGATGGTCCAGTTGTGAACGACCTGTTCAATGTGGAAGCAGAGACAGATCGCGTACTAGTCCTTGTGCAGCTCAATGGTGGCAACGACGGACTCAACACGGTGATCCCGCTCAGTGAATACGGCACGTACCAATCACTACGCAGCAACATTGCCATACCCGAGAACAAGGTCCTCAAGCTCAGCAACGCAACGGGTATTCATCCGGTAATGAAGGGGGCTCACGAGCTCTGGTCAGAGCAAAAGATGAACGTTGTGCAGGGTGTAACGTATCCGAATCCTAATCTGTCTCACTTCCGGTCAACAGATATCTGGATGAGCGGTAGTGCCTCGAATGTAAACGAGACCACAGGTTGGATCGGACGGTATCTCAACTCGGAATATCCGGAGTACCCGACGGGGTACCCCAATGCCAAGATGCCCGATCCAGTAGCTATTCAGATGGCACCGGTTGTAAGTCTTGCACTGACGGGGTACCAGAATCAATCGATGGGTATCGCGCTGCAGGACCCCGAGACATTCTACAAGCTTGTTGGCGGCACAGACACGCCAGGCAATGATCTTCCATCAACCAGGCTCGCTGCTGAGAACATCAAATATGTGCGCGAAGTGCAGATGAAGTCACTCGAGTTTAGCACCGTAATCAAAGCGGCTGCAGACAAGGCGCAGAACAAGTTCACCTATCCAACATCAAACCGTCTGGCAGACCAGCTCAAGATCGTTGCGCGACTTGTGGCAGGGGGCTTACAGACACGCGTCTACGTTGTGCAGCTCGGTGGCTTTGATACGCATGCAGCTCAGGTTGGAGCTGATGATACAATGACGGGTACGCATGCAAACTTGCTGCAAATGGTCTCCGAAGCCATCACAGCGTTCCAGCGTGATATTGAAGCACTCGGCGTTGCAGATCGCGTTGTAACGATGACGTTCTCCGAGTTTGGACGTCGAGTTGCATCGAACCAAAGCCTTGGTACCGATCACGGCACAGCCGCTCCGATGATGTTCTTTGGAACGCCAGTGCAGGATGGCATCATCGGCACAAATCCCGACATGAAGAACCTTGACAACGGCAATCTCAAGATGCAGTATGACTTCCGTCAGATCTATGCTTCGGTGCTTGAGCAGTGGTTCGGTGCGAAGAAGGCTGCCATAAAGGACATCCTCTTTGGCAGCTTCTCAACGGTCAAGGTGATCAAGGGCGGAACAACGTCTGTTGATGCAGAAGAAGCAACACAGCAGGGGGCGGCATGGACCTTCCAAGCAATTGCGCCAAACCCCGTGCGTTCGGAGGCTACGATCCGATATGATCTTCGTTCATCACATCGCGTTCGCCTAGATGTCTTCGATAATCTCGGCTTCCATGTTGCAACGCTCGTCAATGAGCAGCAAGACGCTGGATCATATGCGCAAACGTTTGCGGTAGCGGGTCTACCGAGTGGCACGTACATGGTGCAACTCACCCTGAACGACGAGCGTGCGCATCAGGCCATGATCGTGGCGAAGTAGCATGGGTATATTTGCCGCATGTCGGCAATGAACACATCTCTCGTGTCGGTCGTGATTCCCTGCAGGAATGAACGCCACACGATCGAACACATCCTTGATAATCTGCAGGCGCAGAGTTATCAGGGGGCGTTCGAAGTTGTGATCGCCGATGGCATGTCTACCGATGGAACGCGAGAGCATATCGCATCGCTTGTGAACACGCGGAACTACTCATTCGCGGTACAGGTGGTGCAGAATGTGCACAAGACCATTCCGAGTGGACTCAACACGGCCGTGCGCGCATCGCGTGGTGATGTAATCGTCCGCGTGGATTGTCACGCACGCATCTCCGACGACTACATCGAGCGCATTGTCGAAGCACTTCAGCAGCCCGGGTTTGACCTTGTAGGACCTAGCATTCGCATTATTGCGGGGGGTGCAAGCCCCTTGGCAGAAGCGATCAGTGTGCTCACATCAAGCAAGCTGGGATCTGGTGGGAGTGCTTCTCGGACGCATCTTACACATCCGGTTCGCGTAGCACATGCAGCTATGTCGTCGTACCGACGAAGTGTCTGGGACAAGCTCGGTGGTTACGACGAATCGTTGTTAACCAATGAGGACTTTGATTTTGACTATCGCGCAACACGCCTCGGTGCAGGAGTGTTCTCGTTGCCGCGTCCTGTCTTTTACACGATGGCACGTCCAACACTCAAGGGGCTTGCGCGCCAGCGCTGGCGCTATGGATGGTGGAAAGCAGCCGTGCTGCGCAAGTATCCGCAGTCATTACATGCGCGGCAGGCGATACCGATGTTTGGCCTGATAGCACTGTTGGCCTTACTTCTGTCATTGGCTATTGGGGCAGTGAGTATCGAGCCACTCTTTTATGCTGTCTACCTCTATGGCATGATCTGCATGTTCAGTGCATTGCACACGCTATCGACGTCCAGCGAGTGGAAGGGTGGGGTGCGGACCTTGCTTGCAACAATGATACTCTCACCAGTGATCTATGCGATCATCCATGGCGTGTGGGCAGCGGGAGCTGTTGCCGGGATCGTTGCGAACCGTCCAACGAGCAAGGCATAGAATGCCTGTATCGAGGGGGCAGCCGGTTACTTTGAAGAAGTCTTTGAAGAAGCCTTTGCAGCGGGTTGTTCGCTGAGCTCGAGAAGCGGTGCGGCGCTACGTTCTACAACGTCGCGCGTAACGATACACTTGCGAACGCCCGGTACATCTGGTAGCATGTACATGATGGGGTTCATGACCTCTTCCATCACACCGCGTAACGCTCGTGCGCCTGTACGACGCTTTTGTGCCTTCTGAACGAGGGATAGCAGCGCTTCATGTTCGAACTGCAGCTCGACTCCTTCGAGCAGGAGCAGCTTCTGATACTGCTTCACAATGGCATTCTTTGGGTTCGTGAGAATGTCAAGCATTGCTTCATCTGTGAGCGGATGCAATGCAGTGACAACTGGCAGACGTCCGATGAACTCTGGAATAAAACCGAATTTCATCAAGTCCTCTGGCTCTACATCGCCGAGCAGCTCCATGGATTCTGCAACGGTAACTGCAGTGGGAGCTGTAAACCCAATCGTAGTAGGACGCTTCCGCTTTGCGATGACCTTTTCGAGTCCTTCAAACGCACCACCGCAAATGAAGAGCACATTCTTGGTGTTCACGTAGACAAGGGGCTGTTCAGGATGCTTACGTCCGCCTTTGGGCGGAATACCAGCAACTGTACCTTCAAGAATCTTTAACAAGCCTTGTTGAACGCCTTCGCCTGAGACGTCCCGAGTGATCGATGCACTGTCGCTCTTACGCGTGATCTTATCGATCTCGTCAACGTAGATGATACCACGCTCGGCACGCTCAACGTTGTAGTCTGCGTTTTGGAGAAGATTTACAATGATCGACTCAACGTCATCTCCAACGTACCCAGCCTCTGTGAGCGTTGTTGCATCAGCAATGGCAAAGGGCACATCAAGAATGCGGGCTAGGGTCTGTGCGAGCAGTGTCTTCCCAGTTCCGGTTGGTCCTAGCAGGAGGATGTTGCTCTTTTCGATCTCGACCTCATCAAACGCACTGACAAGGTTCTTGGCCTGGATGCGCTTGTAGTGGTTGTACACAGAAACAGAGAGAACCTCTTTCGCTTCTGTCTGACCGATCACGTGTTCGTCAAGCTGACGCTTGATCTCGGACGGACGTGGAAGTGTGGAAACGTCTGTGCGCAGCTGGGCCGTGGGGGCATTCTTGCGGAGAATATCAACAGAATTCTGCACGCAGACATCGCAGATATAGACGCCCTTGCCCGCAATGAGGCTTGTGACCTCTTGTGAGTTGCGGTTACAGAATGAACAGTTCAGATTCTCTTGCATGAAGTCGTATCAGTTTAGGCCGTGCGCTCTAAGATCTTGTCGACGAGGCCGTAATCCAGCGCCTCCTGCGGCGACATGTAGTTGTCGCGGTCGGCATCCTTCTTGATGGTCTCATAATCCTTGCCCGAATGTACAGAGATCACACCATACAGCATATCGCGGATACGCAGCATTTCTTTGGTGTAGATCTCAATGTCTGTTGCCTGACCCTGCGTTCCGCCAAGGGGCTGGTGCATCATGATGCGTGAGTGTGGCAACGCATAGCGCTTGCCTTTAGCTCCTGCGCACAACAGCACTTGAGCCATCGAAGCAGCCATACCAACACAGATCGTTGAAATGTCGGGCTTGATGAACTGCATGGTGTCGTAGATCGCCATACCAGCTGTGACGCTTCCGCCCGGTGAGTTGATGTAGAGCGATATGTCCTTTGTAGGGTCTTCGCTCTGCAGGAACAACAGCTGCGCAATCGTTAGGCTCGCCACCATATCGTCGATCGGCGTGCCGATGAAGATGATGCGCTCCTTGAGCAGCCGGGAATAGATGTCGTATGCACGTTCGCCGCGGCTAGTTTGCTCAACGACCATTGGGACGAGTTGATTGTGCATTGTTGGCTCTCTACTGTTGATGCTGTGGTTGTGTTACTCAGAATCCACGTTGACGTCTGTTATGATCGCATAGTCTAGGATCGTCCGGATCGCTTTTTCAGCGAGGAGCTGGTCTTCGATCGAAGCATTCTGACGCATCAACATACGAAGCTGATCGCCTGGAATGCCAAAGCGTGTGCCGGCAATATCGATGTCCTCGTCATTGAGACCGATCGATTCTGTTTCGATGATCTTTTCACGAATCAGTTCCCAGCGAACGATACGCTCCGCGTTTGGACGGAACTCATGCTCGACGTCATGGGCAGTGATTTGATCGAGTCCAGGAGCCCCTTCATTGCGGCGCTTGAAATCATCAAACAATTGATGAATCACGGCATGAACGAGTGGTTCTGGGGCTTCGATGTCGTGAGCCTGCACAAGTTGATCAACAACTTGGTTTTCGAGGCTTTGTTGTGAAGCTTGTTCGAAGTATTCACGGATCTGACGCTCGATATCACCGCGGAGTTCTTCTGTTGACTCGAAACGTCCACCCGTGATCATGGTCGCGAACTCGTTCGTGAATTCGGCAGGCACAACCTTTTGGATATCTGTAACGGTAACGCGGTAGGAAGGGGGCTGAGTGTCTTCGTCTGTTGTTTCTGCAACGTACTGGAACGAATCGCCCACCTTGGTGTTGGCAAGCGACGAGCGCAGGTGCATATCGGCGTTGTCGTCGTCGAGGAACACGCGTTCTTCACGTGGCTCTGCACCGATGATCGGCATTGATGTCTCGCGGTCGAGCTCGTGCATCGAAACCGTCACGACATACATCGTGTCGGTTACTTGCTCTGCTGGATCAAACGAAGCTGCACGAAGACAGATACGGTCGATCTCCTTCTGGACATCATCTTCTGCAACTTCCTTGATCGGACGATTGATCGTGAGGCCACGGTAGTTACCAAGCTCGAACTCCGGCATCACATCATACTTGATCACGAAAGCAACGCCTTCTGGCGACTTCTGAATGTCGATCAAGGCTGGATTGCCCACGACACGCTGCTTTTCAGCCTGCGCAAAGGCGCGAAACTCGCTGTCGGCAATTGTCTCCAGAGCATCTGCTTCAACATCTCTGCCAAAACGCTGCTTGATGATATTGATCGGCACCTTGCCCTTGCGGAAGCCCGGCAGCGTAATGCCTGCCTGTGCTCGAACGTATGCTTCTTGGTAATGGGGCTTGAGTTCTGTTTCGGTAAGGCTGATGCGAACTTCGCGCTTGCAGCCTTCAAGGGTCGACACTGTGCGTTCCAAACGAGTCTCCTGATAGCCCCCTGCTCAATAAGGTAGCTACAGGTCCAAAAAGGGGGCTTCAATTGAATAAAAAGCTGTGCGGAAGGAGAGACTCGAACTCTCACAGGTTGCCCCGCCAGATCCTAAGTCTGGTGCGTCTGCCAATTTCGCCACTTCCGCAGGGGATGCGAAGATAAGAAATGACGAATTACTAATTACTAATTACCAGTTACCAATTACCAATTACCAGTTACCAGTTACCAATTACCAATTACCAATTACCAATTACCAATTACCAATTACCAATTACCAATTACCAATTACCAGTTACCAATTACCAATTACCAATTACCAATTACCAATTACCAATTACCAATTACCAGTTACCAGTTACCAATTACCAATTACCAATTACGAGTTACGAGTTACTTGGGCGACACGTCATTCGTCATTCGTAATTCGTAATTCGTAATTGGTAATTAGTAATTGTTCTGTGCGGAGAACATCCTCGTAAGCGCCCTAATTTGCGGCGACAATGAAGATTCTCATCATCGGAGGGGGCTGGGCAGGTATTGCGGCCGCTGTGGAGGCCACCGAGCGCGGCCATCAGGTGCTGCTTGTCGAGGAGCGTCCGTATCTGGGTGGACGTGCCAGGTCGTTCATCGATCGGGAGAGCGGACACCATATAGACAATGGTCAGCACGTGATGATGGGCTGCTATTCAGCCTTTCTGCACGTTCTACGTGTTCTCAAAACAGACCACCTTCTGGAGCCGCAAAGGGCGCTTTCGGTGTCATTCATTGACCCCAGCACGATAAAACACGTGCTTGACGCCTCGGCACTTCCGGGTAAGCTCGGCGTAGTTGCCGGGCTTCTGCGGCTCTCAGGCGTCCGTTTTGGCTCGCGTCTGGCATGTGTTGGGCTAGCCATACGTATCGCATTGGGGAGGGCCACGGGCACGGGGCTTACGTGTCTCGACTTCCTGCAGCAGCAGGGTCAGCCCGACGACATCATTACTCGGTTCTGGGAGCCCCTTGTCCTGGCAACCTTGAATGCTCCACTCGAGAAGGCATCGGCTGAGCTTCTCGTTGCCGTTATGAGGCTGGCATTTTTAGGGTCGAGAGACGAATCATCTTTGTTGATACCGACATGCGGACTTAGCGATCTGATCGACCCCCTTCCGTCATGGCTCCAATCCCATGGTGGCGACGTACATCTCAGTACATCGGTCGATCGGCTCGATGTGCAGAATCGCCGATGTACGCAGGCTATTCTCTCAGACGGGTCGGTCCACGATGTTGATGCGGTGGTAAGTTGCATACCTCAAAGAGCGTTAGGTCGACTCTGCGACGCCTCCGCCATAGAGGCGAAGCTGCCGGCCACACCCGAGGCTAGTCCGATCGTGAGCCTATACTTGTGGTACAATGAGCAGTGGATGACAGACGAGCTTCTAGCGGCGCTAGGCACGACGGTGCAATGGGTCTTCAATAAGCGCCGTATCGCTCCTGGCCTCGTTGCACTGACCGTCAGCGCTGGACACAGCATTGTTGGCTTGTCACAGGATGAGATCATCCAACACTGCGACGCTGAGCTGCGCCGGCTGCTCCCCGAAGCACGCCGTGCGACATTGCAACGTGGTCTCGTGATCAAGGAAAAGATGGCAACCCCATTGCTCACACCCGAAACAGAACGAGCGCATGTCCATCACCTTCAACATGAGATCCAGAATCTTGCTCTTGCAGGGGATTGGACCTCTACGGGGCTTCCTGCGACGATTGAGGGGGCTGCCCGCTCAGGTATTGCGGCCATCGAGCACGTAGTAGTCTTAGGGTAAGAAAGCCTGCCGTTGTGCCAATGGCGGCACCTCCTAGAATATCACTCGGATAGTGTACGCCGCAATACGGCCGTGTAAACATGATCAACAACGCCAGACCCCACCAGAGGTATCGCAGGCGCCAGAACCATGCGCTTAGGATAACGGCGATAAAGGCATTATTCATGGCGTGGTTGGAGGGGAACGACCCTCCGCCAGATCCGACAAGCTTGTGGATGTCTGGTAGCACCTCATAAGGTCTGGGACGCCCGATCATTTCCTTCAATAGGCGATGTCCGGCCTGATCAAGAACCAGAATACCGAGCAGCATAACGGCCGCACACACGACCAGTCGGCGTCCGCCATGTTGCCATGTACGAGCCCCCTGAACTAGCAATCCTGTGATGCCGATAACATAGATGGGCATCCAGAACGAAGTGGTTGTAATCCGGGGCATTATGGCATCAAACACGGCATTGGACAAACCATGGTTGATCGCGTACAACGCCCATGTATCAAGGGATTCGAGGAGGGTGAGAATGCTATCCATGCGCAATCAAACTACAACATTCTTCGGACGAAAAAACCAAGTTCAAAAGATGCAAGTACGTTGATAAAAATTTGTTTCACGTCTATTTATCCACAAGAACGTCCGCCGCATTGACGTAGCAATTTCAACGCACTATGTTTGCCACTGTTACGATCGAAACACGGCAGCATAAAGAGGAAGTGCACTCACCACGTTTTGTTTCGACGTAGCGTTCCAAACCCTTCCCACATTCGAAGAGCCGGTGTTCCTGCAGGTTGATTCCCCATCAACCCATTGCGGTAGCGTCACTGTCCTACGTACCACGTAGGAAGGGAGTTGGTATTTGTTAACCGACCTATACGCGATGGGAGAGTGCGCATGAAGATTACGCGCCGCTTTACAACCACTGGTACGAGCTCGTACGACATGTTCCGCTACACGATTCGTGAATCCGTGTTGCGCAACCAGAATGGTAAAGAGATCTTCCGCATGGAAAACATCGAGGTACCCGAGGCATGGTCTCAGGTTGCCACAGATATCCTTGCGCAGAAGTATTTCCGCAAAGCAGGTGTTCCTCAGCATGGTGCTGATGGTAAGCCGTTGCTGACAGACGATGGAACACCAATCACGGGTGCCGAGAACTCTGTCAGGCAGGTAGTGCATCGTCTGGCGGGCTGCTGGCGCTGGTGGGGAGAGAAGTATGGCTACTTCGACTCTGCCGATGACGCGCAAGCCTTCTACGACGAGATCTCGTTCATGCTGCTCAAGCAAATGGCGGCGCCAAACTCTCCACAGTGGTTTAACACGGGTCTGAACTATGCCTACGGTATCACCGGCTCGGCGCAAGGACACCACTACGTCGACCCCGATACAAAGAAGCTTACACGTTCAACGGATGCGTACACGCATCCCCAGCCCCATGCCTGCTTCATCCAGTCAGTGAACGATGACTTGGTGAACGAAGGGGGCATCTTTGACCTCGCAACGCGCGAAGCCCGCATCTTCAAGTACGGCTCGGGCACGGGTTCAAACTTCTCGAATTTGCGTGGTGAGAGCGAGCGTCTATCTGGCGGTGGCGTATCCAGCGGGCTGATGTCGTTCTTGAAGATCTTCGACCGCGCAGCTGGTGCCATCAAGAGCGGTGGTACGACACGTCGTGCCGCGAAGATGGTCATCGTGAATGTAGACCACCCGGACATCGAAAAGTTCATCGAGTGGAAGGCCAAGGAAGAAGAGAAGGTAGCCGCGTTGGTTGCTGGATCGAAGATCGCTTCGACCTTCATGCAGGAGATTGCCCAAGCAGCGGCTGAGGGTGGTACAGACGAAGCACACAACGAGCGTCTGCGCGTGCTGATTCAACGCGCTCTTAACCGTGGCGTGCCGTACAACATCATCAAGCGCACGCTTGCATTGCTTGATCAGGGCTATACGAACATTGATTTCCAAGCCTTCGACACACACTACGAAGGCGAAGCCTACAACACCGTATCGGGTCAGAACTCGAACAACTCGGTTCGCGTCACAAACGACTTCATGGAAGCCGTCATCACCGACAGCCCATGGAACCTTGTTTGGCGTACCGATGCAACAAAGACGATCACCGTGCGTGCACGTGATCTCTGGAACAAGATCAACATGAGCTCGTGGAAGAGCGCAGATCCAGGTCTGCAGTTCGACACCACGATCAACGAGTGGCACACGTGTCCGACGGACGGGCGCATCAATGGTTCGAACCCATGTTCGGAATACATGTTCTTGGACGACACGGCATGTAACCTTGCATCGCTGAACCTGGCGCATTTCTACGACGAGGCCACGCAGACGATCAAGGTCGACGACTATCGTCACGCCGTTCGTTTGTGGACGGTTGTCCTGGAAGTTTCCGTTCTGATGGCACAGTTCCCATCGAAGGAAGTAGCCCAGCGCTCGTACGACTTCCGCACGCTCGGGCTTGGCTATGCCAACCTTGGAACAGTGCTCATGATGATGGGTATTCCGTACGATTCGCAGGAAGCTCTTGCGATCTGCGGTGCGCTAACATCCGTTATGACAGGCGAGTCGTACTCAGCGAGCGCCGAAATGGCCCGTGACGTAAGCCCCTTCCCGAAATACAAGAAGAATAGCGACGCGATGCTTCGCGTCATTCGAAATCATAGGCGTGCAGCATACAACGCTCCTGATGAGGAATACGAAGGTCTCACGATCAAGCCGATGGGCATTGATGAGGCGACGTGCCCTGACTATTTGACAGCGGCATCTCGCATGGCGTGGGACAAGGCACTTGCTCTTGGGGAAGAGCATGGATATCGCAATGCACAGGCAACTGTTATCGCACCTACGGGTACGATCGGACTTGTGATGGATTGCGACACAACTGGCATCGAGCCAGATTTCGCCATCGTCAAGTACAAGAAGCTTGCCGGTGGCGGGTACTTCAAGATCGTCAATCAGTCTGTGCACAAGGCGCTTAGTGCCCTCGGCTATACGGACGAACAGATCGACGACATCGAGAAGTACTGTAAGGGGCATGGATCGCTCGTGGGATGCCCGCACATCAACCGTGCATCGCTCAAGGCATTGAACTTCGCGGACGAAGCAATCGAAGCCATTGAGCGTCAGCTCGACAGTACATTCGACGTGCGCTTTGTCTTTAACAAGTACACACTTGGCGAAGAACTCTGTGCGCAGCTTGGTTTCGATGCAGCGCAGCTTGACGATCCTGGCTTCGACATGCTTGGAGCTCTGGGCTTCACAGGTAGGCAGATTGACGAAGTCAATGACTACATCTGCGGCACAATGATGATTGAAGGGGCTCCGCACATCAAGGACGAGCACTTGGCAATCTTCGATTGTGCAAATAAGTGTGGCAAGCGTGGCGAGCGCTACATCGACTACATGGCTCACGTGCATATGATGGCTGCCGCTCAGCCGTTTATCTCGGGTGCGATTTCCAAGACGATCAACATGCCAGCAGATGCCACAGTTGACAACGTTGGCGACGTGCACCTTGCCTCATGGCGCTTGATGCTCAAGGCCATTGCCTTGTATCGTGATGGATCAAAGCTGTCCCAGCCGTTGAATGCAAGCAACGACAACTTCGATGAGTTGGTGCTCTTGGGCGACCAAGACGACTGGGACGAAACAGTTGACCAAAAGGCCATCCAGAAGGTGATCGTCGAGCGCGTCTATCAGCGTGCAGAGCGCCGCAGACTTCCAAAGCGTCGTCATGGCTACGTGCGCGAGGCTACGGTTGGCGGACACAAGGTCTACATCCGTACGGGCGAATTCGACGACGGATCGCTTGGTGAGATCTTCATCGACATGTACAAGGAAGGTGCATCGTTCAAGGGGCTTCTGAACTGCTTCGCGGTCCTGACGTCAAAAGCACTCCAATACGGTGTGCCACTGGACGAGCTCGTCGATACGTTCACGTTCACACGTTTCGAGCCAGCTGGTTTTGTCGAGGGACACGAGGCGATTAAGAACGCTACGTCGATCCTTGACTACATCTTCCGCACCTTGGGATATGACTACCTGCAGCGCACGGATTTTGTTCATGT
>CANGZU010000050.1 GCA_947458785.1 Ignavibacteria bacterium | reverse complement strand
TCAAAATCGCCTGCGAGCACCAACGGTAATGGTATTTACACGGTGTCGGCACATGACATCAACAAGTACTTCGCATCATTCAGCAATTATGGTTCACCGGTTGACTTCGCAGCACCGGGTGTGAACGTTCTTTCTTCCCGTCCGGGTGGCGGAACCATAGCTATGAGCGGCACATCCATGGCAGCTCCACATGTTGCTGGCTTGCTTATGGCTCATGGAAACGTTGTTGGAAACGGCTTCGTTATCGGTGACAAGGATGCAGCTGTGGATCAGCTGGCGTACCGTCCATAACCAACTGAACATTCTTTTCTTTCGCCCTGTCCGCGTTTTGCTGGACGGGGCGTTCCTGTTTGTGCGGTAGTTTCGCACCACATGTTGACGTTGATTCATACTGCCTTGATGGTGATTGGCACAAGCTTCTATGCGGACACCGCTGTTGTAGACTCTCTGCGTGTGCCAGAAGTGGTTATCAATGCAATGCCCTGGCATGTATCTATGCGCAATAGTGTTCGCTCCCAGACGGCCTTTACACGACGGCACTTGGAGGTACTGGCCCCTTCTCAAGCGCGTGATGTGTTGTCGCTGGTGCCAGGGGTGTTCGTGCGTGACTACGGTGGTGCAAATGCGTTGCAGACTGTCTCCTTTCGAGGGGGCTCGTCGTCGCAAGCTCTGGTGTTGATTGATGGCGCACGGCTGTCATCGGCTCAAAATGGTGCAGCCGATATCTCCGTGATCCCAATGCGCTTTGTGTCGTCTGTGGACGTATCGCGTGGCGGTGCATCGGCCCTGTACGGGGCTAATGCGCTCAATGGCGTTGTCGACATGCGCCTTGCCTTGCCCCCTGATCAACGTGTGAGACTGTCAGCAATGGGAGGATCATTCGATCAATGGTCGCTCTCGGCTGGATTAACCCGGCGCTTCAATGGGGTATCGTTGGGCGCTGATGTTGAACACCTAGGATCGATGGGATCTTTCCCATTCGCAACCTCGCAGTTTGGCACTGTCTACGAGATCAATCGCGAGAATAACGATATGCGTTCAACACGGGCAATCATTCGCATCGAGAGCCAGAGTGATGATGCGGCGACAGTTCTTGTTCGACATTTCGACCGTGGTGTACCGGGGGCAGTCGTGCAAGGCAATATCACGCAAGCACGGGCAAGAATGCAGGATGCCGATATCATTGGACTCTGGACCGTTGGACTCAATCCGGCATCATGGTCGTCATGGAAATGGACCGGCTCGGCACGGTATCTCGACCAAGCATATCAAGATCCTGACGCAACGATCATCAGCTCACAAGGCATCGACGTCCGCTACATCCAACGCGATGTAACGCAGAGCATTGTGCGCAACCAGCACGAAGTTCTGAGCGCAAAAGAGGGTACGCTCAGTCTCGGTGGACGCTTCGACATTTCATTTGCAGATATTCGAGGGAACTCACTACAAGGGGCTGATGGCACAATCCATCGAGGTAGTCTCGGCACAACGATCGATGCTCGATTCAGTGGAGCATCGGCAGACTATCCATCGTTCCAGGCCGCACTGCGCTCGGAGTACTTCACTGATATTGGTATGGTGTTCTCTCCGCTGGTCGGTGCGCAAATGCCACTCAACGATCTATTCGCATTTCGCGCTCTTTGGAGCTACAACGTACGTCCACCATCGTTCAATGAGCTCTACTACCTTAACTACGGTACGAAGGATCTGCGGCCTGAACGCTCAAGCACTCTAGAGCTGGCGGTGCATGTGCAGCCAGAAGACTGGCTCGAGGCTAACCTAACAGCCTATGCAATGAATACGACAGACCAGATCGTGAGTGTGCCAGTGAGCCCCATTATCACCAGTGCGCAGAATGTTGGATCTGCCCGTACCTATGGGGCCGAACTCGCCTTGCGTGCCTCGGCATTCGATGAACGTCTACGGGTGCAGTATTCCTATGCCCTCATGGATGCTCGTGATGCAACTGGACGCCAGTATCTGGATGGAACACTGCTGCCGTATGCGCCTCCAGAAGTTGCGTCGGGCCTCGTCATGTGGAACGACAGATATTGGTTTGCATCTGCAACGGCCTCATATACGAGTTACCGCTATCATTCAACAGGGAATGTCTATGCTGCCATGCTAAATCCGTTTACGATCGTCGGATTGCAAGGTGGCGTGCGATTGCAGACAGATAGGTCGATTGTTGACATGCGCCTTCAGTGCGACAACCTTTTCGATGCCTCGTATGTTGTTGTACGGGGCTTCCCAATGCCGGGCCGGACGGTGCGACTGGTTGTAACGATGGAGCTCGGACAATGAACACGTCAGTGCTCTCCCCAGAGATTGTCAAGATCCATGATGCGGCATGTGCACGTGGAGAGGAAACCTATGTAGACCCGATCACGGGATACACTGTGCTGACACGAATCGCTCATGAACGGCGTGGTACGTGCTGTGGCAACGCATGTAGACACTGTCCTTATGAGTGGAAGAACGTCCGCAATAGGGGTACAAACCTTCTCACGATCATCATCATCAGTCTTCTTGCGCTCGTCGATGTTGCAGCACAGCCGCAGCGAGTGCTTTGTGATACGGTGATGGAGTTTGTACCAGGAACAGGACAGTACACAGGTCAGGGTGCGACGTTCTTTCCGCGCAACGTACTCACGGGTCCGGCACAGACGGCACGAACAGATGTGCCTTCTACTGATCCTCGGGAGATCTGCTCCATTGGCCTGGGCGGTCGCATCACACTTGGACTACGTCGTCGAGTTATCGTTGATGGTCCGGGAGCAGATTTGACCATCTTCGAGAATGCCTTTTTCTATGACAATGATAAGGTCTTTGCCGAGCCCGCAACTATCGAGCTCAGCAAGGATGGCAACAACTGGGTGATGGTGCCCTATGATACGTTAACGCTTGACGGACTGGCAGGACTCTCACCGACGCGAGATCCGCAGGCAAACGACCCTTTGACATGCGGCGGAACGCCAGTGGACATTGCCTATCTCGGCATCGATTCCGTGCGTTGGGTACGTCTTACCGATGTAACGAGACTGATTCTTGAAAACCCCAAGAGCCCCTTCTATGATCCTACACTGTCGGGGTTCGATCTCGACGTTGTGCGTGTATGGAACAGTGTCGATGCGGCCTTTGAGCTCAGTGTCGTGCATGAACCTGCTGTAGACGTGGCATACGTTGGCTCGCCCAACACGGTTGATGTCTCTGTCTTTGATATTGCCGGAAAGATCACAATGCAGCGTCGGTTTGACGGTGGTATCCACCAGCTCTCGCTTGCAGAACTCTCGCCGGGGTGCTACATCGTCATGGTCAACGACGGTGCACAGATTCAAACGCTAAAGGTGCAACGATGATGGTGCGTGTGCTCATAGTGGCCACACTAACAGTGCTGTTAGCGCGATGCGTGCCAACACCCCTGCCGCCTGAAGTTGGTGAAGACATCATGGACACATCTGGGGCTTTCATTCTCTGCGAAGGTCTTTGGAAGCAAGACAATGCAACACTTGCCATGATTGGAGATGCAGGCAATGTTGTCGCGGATGTAGCATCGGCGTTTAACCCATCATTGCGTCTGGGCGATACGGGTTCGGATGTACATCTTCGGGGCGACAGTATCTATGTGGTCGTTAACGGTTCGCGAAGCATCGAGGTCTTTCATCGCAAGACAGGCCTATGGCAGGCTCGCATGACCTTCACAGACAACAGGGAACCCTATAAGCTGGCCTTTGTGAACGACTCTGTGGCCGTCTGCAGCTTTCTAAACGACAACTCCATCGCCGAAATCGATATGCGCAGACTAACCCTGCGTGTACCTCGTATCGAAGTCGGCCCTGCCCCTGAGGGCATTGGCGTGATCGGCAATCATATCTACGTGGCCATCAGCGGACTCGGCGATCTACGCTCATCAGAAAAGGGGGCTGGCACAGTCGTGGTTCTCGACCGCATGGAGCTGCGGGCCATCGATACAATCGACAATCTCCCCAATGCAATGTCCATTGAGACAGATCCAGCCCGAGGCACCGTATGGATCAGCTACCGTCATCTTCCATCGCAGTCCGACTCACTCGGCGGTGTTGTAGCAATTGATGCACGCACTCGCCTGATCATCCGAACATGGAGGTATCGATCGCCCCGTGGCCTTGCACTCGACCAACGCTCTGGCATCTGCTATGTGTTGCACGAAGATGGCGTCGATGAGCTTTCTCCACGCATCACGAAGCCCCTTCGCATACTCAACCACACATCGCGAGCCCCCAACGACATCTGGTACGGCCTCGGCGTCTCCCCCTCACGCCAGATGCTCTACGTTTGCAATGCACGATCCTACGTCACCAATGGAGAAGTAAGGATTTATCGCACCGACGGAGAACTCCTCAAAACCGTCGAAGTAGGCGTAAACCCTGGGAGAGTAGTAAGTACCAATGACTAATTACGAATTACGAATTACGAATTACGAATTACGAATTACGAATTACACTCTGCATCAAACCGTCATTGGTAACTGGTAATTCGTCATTGGTCATTCGTCATTCGTCATTGGTCATTCGTCATTGGTCATTCGTCATTGGTCATTAGTCATTCGTCCTACCTCACCTTATACCCTTCGTCGCTCAAGATTTTCTTGACACGGTCTACGTGGTCGCCCTGCATCTCAATGGATTGATCGGCAAGCTGTCCGCCGGCACCAAGAGATTTCTTAAACAACGTTAACAGGCGGTTCAGCTCCATGGGGTGGGAAAAGAAGCCCCATGCAATGGTGACGAGTTTGCCGCGACGCTTTTCGGTGCGCACGCGCAATTGGAGGACTTGTCCGTCGTGTCCGACACGCTTTTTTGTGTCGTCTTGCTTTGGTTTCTCGGGCATGCCGAGCAGCGATCCAAGGTCTTCTAATCCAGGCATGGCGCAATGTAATTACTTTTGCCAGATGCGAACAGTGCTGGCAATTCCGATCATCATTTTCATCACGGTCATCTACTCCGTGGCTGTGAGTTTGCATATGCTTCTTTGGAGTAACGGAGACGTGTTCTTTGCATACGCCAGGTCCTGGTCCAAGAAGATCCTGTGGTTATCCGGGGTTCGAGTTGTTCTTTCCGGAGCCGAGAATGTGAATCCGGGAGTTCGCTATATCTATGCTGCAAATCATACAAGCCTGTTCGATATTCCTGTAATCCTTGCCTACGTTCCCGATAACGTGCGGATCATGTACAAGCAGGAGCTCGAGAAGATACCAGTCTTTGGATGGGGCTTGCGTTTGTCGCCGTTCATAGCCATCAATCGCGAGCGTAGCAGAGAGGCCGCCAGCACGCTGGACGAAGCCGTTGCCAGCATGCAGACTGGGAGTTCGGTGCTCGTTTTTCCAGAGGGCACGCGAAGTAAGTATGGAGCTTTGGGGTCGTTCAAGCGCGGGGCATTTACGATGGCCGTCCGAAGTGGACGCAGGATTGTGCCGATGTCGATTCAGGGGGCTCACAAGATCATCCCAGCAGGAAGCAAGGCACTTCGGGGTGGTGTTGTGACCGTTACACTGCATAAGGCGATCCAGGTGCCTGAACAGGCCACAAGAGAGCAGGAAAAGGAATTGATGCAAGCAGTGCGGGAGATCATTGCCGCCGATGTAGTTTCGCAGTCATGACAGTACAAGATATTCATGCCATCGCCGATCTGGCTCGCCTTCGCTTCACTGATGAACAGGCACAGGTGTTTCTGCACGAGTTCGAAAAGATCATCTCCTCGATGGATGTGATCAATATCATCGATATGAGTGCAGTTGAACCAATGACTTCGATATCAATCCAGGAAAACGTCATGCGCGACGATCTCATCGGCGAGACGGTCTCAACAGCTGATGCTCTGCGCAATGCACCCAAGAAGAACGAGGCCTTCATCAAGGTGCCAAAGGTACTTGGATGATCGTCGGCATTATTCCTGCTCGGTACGCCGCCACGCGGCTGCCAGGTAAGCCCCTTGTAGACCTTAACGGTCAAACCATGATTGAGCGTGTTTGGCGTGCCGCGCATGCATGTACAAAGCTTGACCGTGTCATCATCGCAACCGATTCAGAACTGATCATGGAGGAAGCCCGACGTATTGGTGCTGAGGCCATGCTAACAGACCCCGAGCTACCGAGCGGTACTGATCGTTGTTATGCGGTTGCGCAGATGCTAGACGTGAGGCCTGATGTTGTGATCAATATTCAGGGCGACGAGCCACTGCTTCAGCCCAAGGTGCTCACACAACTTGTAGATGCTCTCGCCATAAGTGGTGCAGATGTATCAACACCTGTGACACGGATCACAAATCACGAAGACCTGCGGGATCCCAATGTTGTCAAGGTTGCCGCAACTGCAAGCGGAATAGCAGTGTACTTTTCGCGGTCACCGATTCCATATCTGCGCGGTGCAGATATGAGCCAATGGCTTGAACATCAAGCGTATTGGAAGCACATCGGTGTCTATGCATACCGCATGGCTGCTCTTGAACGTCACGTAGCCCTGCCGGTCTGCGCCCTCGAGCGATCGGAGTCGCTTGAGCAACTTCGTCTCCTCGAAGCGGGTGGCCGCTTTGTATGCGTTGAGACCGACGTGGATTTTATCAGCGTAGATACGCCCCAAGACGCCGAGAGGGTGCGTGCGTATCTCTCGCAGCACCCTCTCGCATAGGTTCGTTGATAAGGGGCAGGGTGGTTACCAGATGAACCACTCAATGCCAACTGACGGCATCATGATGCCGAAGCTCAGATCTTCTACGTTTGTATCGAACGGCAGATTGACTGCTGCTACTTGTGCGTAGATATTGACGTCCTTTGCTGGGAAGTACGATGCGCCCACACCTGCAAGAACTCCAGTGTTGGCCTTGTAGGCCTGACCAATCATGCCTCCGTGGCTAACATAGAGTCCGGCCACAGCGAATGGATGGAAGTTGCCTTCATGCGCAAGGAAATAGCGGAACTGCGGAACGATCGTCGGATGCGTGTTGTCACCCGAGCTGTGAAGGCCCAGCTGCACGCCCAGATGCATGTCTTCGTTGATGACATACGTCAGGTTAGCCCCTTGATGCCATCCGGCTGAAATACCAATTCCAATGCTCTCCTCTTTTGGCTGGGCAGATGCCACAACCGTCGTTAGTCCAAAGCACATTAGTGCAAGAACAAGATTCTTCATGCTGCAAACCTCTACAATGGTATGTGAAACGTAGCGTCCAAATATAGCGCAACCCGTAACTTCGCCGACAACCCTAAGACAAATGCAACTGTGATCACCGTTCATCGCTACACCGAATCCAACAGACAGGAATGGGATGCCTTCGTCGCTGCCTCCAACAACGGCACGATGTTTCATCTGCAGGCCTTTCTGGACTATCATCCAGAGGGCAAGTGGAACTGGCATCATCTGATGTTCCGTCAAGGTGATGTTCTTGTTGGTGTGCTACCGGGTGGCATCAACAAGGAGGGGGCATTTTGGTCACCGACTGGCGCTTCGTACGGTTCGATTTGTACTGCCGATGCCTCCTTCGAGCTAACGCTGAAGATCGTGGATGCATTCATTGACTACTGCAAAACAGCCGGCATCAAAGATGCATACCTTATCCCGGCTCCGCTGATCTACACGCTCAACTACAATCAGCATCACGAATACGCGATGCTCTACCGCAAGGCAGACTTTGAGTTGCATTACATCTCGCACGCCATTGATCTGAAGCATGGCGAGAAGTTCTTTCAGCATTTCTCGCCGTCTGCACGACGCAATGTCAATCGTATCCTGCGAAACAAACGGATCTCAATTCGCGAGAGCGATGATTACGAAACATTCCATCGCATCCTCGTAGAGAACAAGGCAAAGCACGATGCCAAGCCGACGCATACACTCGAAGACCTGCTTCGCCTGCGTGAGCTGCTTCCCGACAAGCTTCGCCTTACGATGGTCTATCACGATGATACGCCAATTGCTGGGTCGTTGTTGTTTTTGCCAAACCGCAAAGTTGCTCTGTGTTTCTACAACATGCTTCTGTATGAATACGAGCATCTGCATCCAGTGTACCTGATCATGTATGAGACATGTCAGTGGGCAGTACAACACGGATATGAATGGGTTGACATCGGTGTTTCACAAGACACCAAGTCCGATGATCCGATGACGCCTTCAATCAACTTGATCAACTTCAAGGAACGATTCGACGCACGTGGTATCCTACGCAGTACGTATCATCTTGACCTAAGGTGATATGTCACAACACGTCGACGTCCTGCTTGTAGCGCTGGCAGATATCACTCGTGATGCGCGAACCGTAAACCTTGCCAGAGTACTCTCACAAAGGGGGCTTACTGTTGCTGTACTAGGAGCGTATCGTGATCATCATGATGAGCCGTTTGCAAAGATCAGATGGAGCGACCCAGGTGGGCGAGCCCTCAAGCGATGGTGGTCGTTTACGCGTTCGTGTTCTGCAGCGGATGTTTCGGCAAAGTTGGTCATCGCAATGGATGTCTTTGCGCTTGCTGGAGCTTCGCAGTTGGCCCGTTCGGCAAAGGCCAAGCTGTTCTACGACATGCGCGAGCTCAACTTTGCGCTTGGGCCTCTCCAGGGTAAGGGGCTTAAGCAGACTATTATCACCAGACACGAAGAACGTCAGCTACGAAATGTTGATACAGTGATTGTGTCCGGTGATCTTGATGCCGCCCTTGTGCACGAGCGCTTTTGTCTTGCGTCACGTCCGCTGGTGCTGTTGAACACGCCGCCTTATAAAGACGTTGTGGAAAGCCCCTTACGCAAGATGTGTGGACTCGATACAGCCACGCCCCTTGTGATCTATCAGGGTGTTGTGCATCACGGACGCGGACTCGAGCCCTTCTTTCGTGCAATGCTTCACATGCCAGATGTTCATCTGGCAGTGATGGGGGATGGTCCGGCGATGACGGAACTTCAGCGCCGCGCCGCGCAGATAGGTGTTGCCGGCCGCGTGCATTGGCTTGGGAGTGTCCCCTACGATCAGCTCCATGCATACACATGCGGAGCAGATCTTGGATTGTGTCTGATCGAGCCCCTTTCGCTGAGCTATGAGTATGCTTTGCCAAACAAACTCTTCGAATACATGAATGCTCGCATTCCGTCGATTGTATCGGACTTGCCAGCACTGCGACTTCACATAGAGAAGTATCCTGTAGGGGGCATGGTAGGCCGCACGCTCGAGCCATCAGAGATAGCGAGCGTAACACGCAGACTGCTTAGCTCGCAAACTGCGCTTGCCATGCGAGAAGCCTGCGAGTCGATACATGAGCTGAGTTATGAACGTCAGGTGATCGGTGTCTGTAACGTCATAGAAGGCGTGGTGACGTCTCCATGATCTATCTACTGCTGTTCATTCAACAACTCATTGCTTCGAGCACACACCTTGTGGCCGACGACATCACGGAGAAGCTACATCCAATCCATGTTGTGCTTGTCCGCGGCATCTTTACATGCGCAGCCTTTGGATTGTGGTTCATCATTCGGCGCGGAACATGGAAGCCGGTACAACGTGCAGACCTTTCGTTGATCATGATGTTGGGACTTCTCAATATCTCGATCAATCAGATCTTCTTCATCTGGGGTGTCAAATACACAACGGCGCCCAATGCATCGCTCGCCTATGCGCTAACCCCTGTGTTTGTGGTCTTCCTTGCCCGTCTCGTCTACCGGCAACCGGTATCAATGCGAAAGTGGATTGGTGTGGTCACGGCAATCACGGGTGCGGTGATCGTGCTGAACGAGCGCGGTCTTTCGGTCCAGGCAGATCAGACGCTTGGCAACATTATGGTTCTCTGTGCAAGCATGAGCTGGGCGGCATATACGTTCTACAGTTCTCGACTCATTGAACGCTACGGGGCTATCCAAGCCATTACACTGACTTTTTTTAGCGGACTACTCCTCTACATCCCAATGTGGTTGCTCATGCCTGTGGATGCATCGATGGATGCGCTCGCCGGGGCTCAAGCATCGTCGACATGGTTCCAGCTCTTTTATCTCGGTGTTGTAACCTCTGGTGTTGGATACGGTCTGTGGTACGTGGCGTTGAGCAAACTCCCATCAAGCAATGTTGCTGTTTTTAACAATCTGCAGCCGGTGCTGACATCAATCCTTGCCCTGGCGTTGTTCGGATTGGAGCCATCGTCAGGCTATGTCGTTGGGGGAGTGATTGCACTGATCGGCGTGGTGATAACACAGCGGTCGTAGTTGGGATAATGAAGCCCCATGCCTGCGTAGATTTGAGCTTTCCTACTTCAACGCGGCGACCAACCATGATACTCGACGTAAAGCACACGCAAGCCATCTGTGTCGACATTCAAGAGCGACTCTTTCCTCACATCCATGAGCACGATGAACTTGCTCGCCGGTGTGTAATCTTGATTCAAGGTCTGCGGTTGCTCAACGTACCGATCATCGTTACCGAGCAATATGTCAAGGGGCTTGGGCCAACAATACCGTCGATCAGCCAGGCATTGGGTGAATACAATCCGATCGAGAAGATTACCTTCAGCTGCTGCGGTGCACCCGAAGTTGAAGCGCAGGTGCTCGGCAGTAATCGTCGCCATGTGATTCTCTTCGGCATTGAGACACACGTCTGCGTTCAGCAGACGGCACTGGATCTTCTGGGTCAGGGTAGAACGGTCGTGATTATTGAAGACTGCGTGTCGTCGAGATCGCCGAACGACAAACGCGTGGCGATAGAACGTATGCGACAGGCCGGCGCCGTTATCACAACAACGGAATCGGTACTGTTCGAACTACTCAGGCAGGCCGGTACAGAAACATTCAAGCAGATTTCAGCTCTCGTAAAGTAGGGAACAAGCCATGACACAGGAACGCATCTCGTCGGTGCTCTCTGAGGAACGCAGGTTTCCTCCCTCGAAGGCCTTCTCAGCATCTGCTCACGTGGGCAGTGAACGAGAACGCAAAGCACTTGTTGGCCAAGCTGATGCCGACGTCGTGGCATTCTGGGAGGAGCGTGCGAAAGAGCTCGCTTGGTTTAGCCCGTGGAAGAAGCCCCTTGTATGGAAGTATCCCCATGCGAAGTGGTTTGTAGGTGGCACAACCAATCTTGCCATGAACTGCCTGGACCGTCATCTTGGGTCAGCGCGCAGAAACAAGGCCGCTATTATCTGGGAAAGTGAAGCTGGCGAGGAGCGCACATACACCTACTACCAGCTGCATCGCGAGGTGTGTAAGGCGGCAAACATGCTCTTAAGCCTGGGAGTAAGCACGGGCGATGTTGTCGCGATCTACATGGGTATGGTGCCTGAGGCCACAATTGCCATGCTTGCCTGCGCACGCATTGGAGCAACGCACAACGTGGTCTTTGGTGGCTTCAGTTCTGAGGCACTGCGCGAGCGTATCAATGATTCAAAGGCCAAAGTGCTCATTACACAAGATGGTGTGATGCGAAGGGGAGAAGTTGTCGAGCTGAAGCTCGCAGCAGATGCTGCACTGCAAAAGTGTAAAACAATCAAGCATGCAATCGTGTTGCGTCACACAGGTGATAACGTTCCGATGAAATCTCGTCGGGATATCTGGTGGCACGAGCGTATGGCCGATGCATCGGCTGAGCACGAGCCTCTTGCGCTTGACGCAGAACATCCGCTGTTCATTTTGTACACCAGTGGTTCAACAGGTAAGCCGAAGGGTATTCTGCATACTACAGGCGGCTACATGACGCAGGTTGCGTACACGACCAAGGTTGTGTTTGATCTGCGCGATGATGATGTCTACTTCTGTACGGCAGATATCGGGTGGATTACCGGGCATTCCTATGTAGTGTATGGACCGCTGCTCAACGGAGCAACGATCATGATGTACGAGGGGGCTCCAAATTGGCCCAACCCAGATAGGTTCTGGGACATCATCGAGCGTCATGGTGTAACGATCTTCTACACGGCACCCACGGCGATCAGGTCGTTTATGAAATGGGGCGATCATTGGCCAGAGCAGCACGATCTGTCATCCTTGCGCTTGTTGGGCACGGTGGGCGAGCCCATCAACCCCGAGGCGTGGATGTGGTATCATAACACGATCGGAGGCGGCAGATGTCCTATTGTTGATACATGGTGGCAGACGGAAACAGGCGCTATCATGGTCTCACCTCTACCAGGTGCCACTACCACAACCCCCGGCACGGCTACAAAGCCCCTTCCCGGAATCAAGGTTGATGTGGTGCACAAGGATGGAACGTCGTGCAAGGCCAACGAGGGCGGACTCCTTGTGGTGCAACATCCGTGGCCATCGATGCTGCGCACAGTCTTTGGTGATGACGAGCGATATCGGAAGACCTACTGGAGTGATTACCCGAAGAGCAGGCAACATCCTGGCTGGTATTTCACGGGAGACGGGGCTCGCAAGGACAAGAGTGGCAATATCTGGATCATCGGCCGCGTTGATGACGTGGTGAACGTAAGCGGACACCGCCTTGGTACTGCTGAGATTGAGAGTGCACTTGTCTCGCATCCTGCGGTGGCCGAAGCAGCGGTTGTTGCTCGTCCCGATGCAATCAAAGGAAATGCGCTGGTAGCCTTTGTTACCATAAAGGCATTGCCGAAGAACACCAAGCGATCAGTTCTTGCCGAACAGTTGCGCGTGCATGTGGCCAAGGAGATCGGTCCGATTGCCAGGCCAGACGACATTCGTTTTGCCGAGGCCCTGCCGAAGACGAGAAGCGGCAAGATCATGAGGCGTCTGCTCCGGGAGATCGTTACAGGAGCCGCCACAACAGGTGATACGACCACCCTTGAGGATGCCGCAGTTTTAGAGCGATTGCGGTGATAAACTCGTGCCTATTTTTGAAGTATGAGCATTCGTAAAGCCGTCATTATGGCCGGTGGTTTTGGCACCCGACTTCGTCCGTTAACGATGTCGAGTCCGAAGCCCATGGTTCCCGTTGCCAACAGGCCAATGATGGAGCATATCGTAGAGCTGCTGAAAAAGAGCGGCATACGCGATGTAGTATCGTTGCTCTACTTCCAACCCGAGCACATTACAGAGTACTTCGCCGATGGGTCGGAGCACGGCATCTCTATGCGGTATATGCTTGCCGAGGCCGACTTCGGCACAGCTGGCAGCGTGAAGAATGCGCAACATTTTCTCGATGAGCGATTCATCATCATCTCGGGCGATGTTCTCACGGACATCGATATCGAGAAAGCTGTAGCGTTTCATGAGTCAAATGGAGCAGCGGCAACGATTGTGCTCACGCGCGTTACAGAGCCCCTTCAATATGGCATCGTGATGACCGATGCCGAAGGGCGCATTACGCGATTCCTCGAAAAACCCTCATGGGGCGAGGTGTTCAGCGATACGATCAATACCGGCATTTACATTCTAGAACCCGAGGTCCTGGATCTTATCCCAGCCAAGGCCGAATTCGACTTCAGTAAGGATTTGTATCCACTGATGCTGCAAAAGGGGATGCCCCTGTACGGCTATATCGCAGATGGGTATTGGAAGGACATTGGTAATCTACACGAGTACCAGCTCGCGCACGATGATGTGCTAAGTGGCGCGGTTCATGTTGAGCTCAAGGGAGAACGATGTGACTCAAGTATCTGTGGCGAGAATCTAACGCTTGCACCGAGTGCGTCGCTTGATGGTCTCGTTGTTCTGGGCAACAAGGTCGTTGTCGGTGAGCATGCGCGACTTCGCAATTGCGTGATTGGTGATGGATGTGTGATCGGACATGGTGCGATACTCAGCGACACGGTGCTCTGGAATAATGTCCAGATCGGAGATTACG
>CANGZU010000049.1 GCA_947458785.1 Ignavibacteria bacterium | reverse complement strand
TGCGCCCTTGTAAGCGTCAAGCTCGGCATTCCAACAGTTCACGTAGAATCCGGACTGCGCTCCTATGACCGTGCCATGCCCGAGGAGATCAATCGTCTGGCAACGGATGCTATTGTGGATCAGCACTTTGTGACCGAGCAAAGCGGACTCGACAATCTCGTGCGCGAGGGTGTTTCGCCGGATCGAATTCACTTTGTGGGGAACACCATGATCGACTCCCTGCATTACGCGCTTCCGAAGGCCATGCAAAGCGATGTTCACAGTAGGATTGGCGTTCAGCCGCAGGGTTACTGCTTGGTTACGATGCACAGGCCAAGCAATGTTGACTCTCCCGAGCAGCTGAGCATGCTTTTGGGTGTTATTGAAACAGTTTCCAAGGACCTCCCGGTCGTATTCCCTGTGCATCCGCGTACGCGAAATAAGATGGCCCAGCTTGGGGCTATCCTGCCGCCCTCGGTGCACATCATTGATCCAGTGCGATATGTTGATTTTCTGGCACTCATGAGATCGGCAGCCCTCGTGCTTACGGATTCGGGCGGTATCCAGGAGGAAACAACTGCTTTGGGCGTGCCCTGTATCACGGCTCGGACCACGACCGAGAGGCCGATTACAACCGAGCTGGGAACCAACGTACTTGTCGAGCCCCAAGCAGCGACAATTCTTGGGGCTGTTGCGGAATTCAATGCTGGGCGCCACAAATCCGGGGTAGTTCCACCATTGTGGGATGGGCATGCGGCAGAGCGTATTGCGGCCATAATCACGGCACACTATTCGTAACTTTGCCGCGTCGGAAATCCCTTTCGTCATTAGAGATAGCCCGAATGCGTCATTGTCAAGCCCCGGCACGAATCATCGTGCTCGTTGCAGCCGTCATGTTGAACAGTCTAGCCTCCTATTCACAGGGGGGGAGCTCTGCATTGGATCTGGACAAGCTCAGTGCTTCGTCGAAGGCGTTAAGTTCGAGCTCAACGTTGCTTACAGCCGACCAGATCCCAACAGATGATATTGTTGACCCGGAGATCTATCGACTCGGCCCGGGTGATGTGCTGGCATATCAGACCAACGGCATAGATTTTACCGAGAAGATGACCGTGGTTAGCCCCGAGAACACGGTGATGATTGACCGTATTGGCATGTTGCCAATCGGACAGATGACGCTCGCTCAGTTCCGCGACACGCTTCGTTCGGTGTTCCGTCGGCGGTCGCAAACCGTCGAGGTATACGTCACACTTCGCCGTGCTCGCATGATCTATGTTACGCTCAGTGGTAACATGACATTCCCCGGAACGTACTCGGTACCTGCCTCGATGCGCGTATCTACATTCGTAAATCTCATGCGTCAGCCCTGGCTCTTGAGCCGTGATGGAGGCTTAAGCGAAATGGCTCGCACAGCTAATGCTGCAACGGCAGTACCGTCGCGAACTCCTGAATTCGCGCGCAGCAATAGCCCCTTTCTAGGTCCGTATGCGATGCGAAACATCCTTGTTCGTCATCGCAAAGGTGTTTCGTACGTAGACATTCCAAAGTCTCGTCTTGACGGCTATTCACATCTCGACCCACACCTTCGAGAGGGAGATGAGGTAATTGTACCAACCGAGCAACCTACAGCTCAGACGATCAGCATTGCCGGCGCTGTGGTGAACCCTGTTGTGCTTGCCCACAAGCAGGGAGATAAACTCTCCGTGCTTCTTGCCGCCGCAGGTGGATTTACTGATAATGCGGATCGCTCGAACGTAACACTTGTTAACTCGGCAAGCGGTCCTTCACAGAAGATCCAACTCAACGATGACTTCACGTTCGAGGGCGAGGACATCACACTATCGCCGGGTGCAACGCTCATTGTTGAATCTATCAAGCTTTCAGGCGAACGCGACTTCGGTGTGGTACAGGTGTACGGCGAGGTTGATAACCCAGGCGCTTATCCTGTGCAATCTGGTACGACGCGTGTTGCATCTATTCTGCAGCAGGCAGGGGGAACAACATCGAAGGCAGCATTGGGACTTTCCTACATCGTTCGGCCAGAAGTAGCCCCGGGAACGCAGATCCAGCAGCGAGACGAGGCAAATCGAAGCTTTCAGTATTCTGATCTCAAGCTCGAGGATACAACCCGTTATCATTTTGATCAGAAGTACCGCATGCCGTATGTCTCTTGCGATCTTGCAACGGCGTTGCGCGACTCGAATTCACTTGACAACGTTGTTCTCCAGAGCGGGGATATCGTTGTTGTTGTACCAACTCCCGAACGCGTCTATGTATACGGTCAGGTGCTACGTCCGGGATATGTGCCGTACTCACCGGGCAAACGACTCGAGTGGTATGTTGAACGGGCAGGGGGCTATGCAACAGGCGCCCAAGAAGACCGATCACGCATTATCCGTGGCAGGTCCAAGGTTTGGGTCGAAGAAGACGAGAACGTAGTCGTTGAACCGGGTGACGAAGTCTACGTGCCGCGTCCGGCCGATGTGCCAATTAACACAGAGATCCAGACATACAGCGTAATTGCAAGTATCGCCGCCAGCGTTGGCTTGCTTGCTGCTACGGTGATCTCACTGTTCCGTTGATCTGGCGGGGTTGCCGACATCTGTGAGCACAGTATCCACACATCCGTCTGTGGCGGTAAGAATCTTTTCCAGCAGTCTGTGGGTCATGGGCTCGCAGGGTGCTGTGCTGTTACTGGTGTTCTTTGCGCAACGCTATATTTTGAGTGCACTTACACCAGCCGAGAATGGTACGTTGTTTCTCGAGCGAAGACTCACGGAGCTTTTCGTGGGCTTGATTGCAGACTTCGGTATGAACGGTGTTGTGCTGCGTCGCGCGGCGCAGCAGCCCGAAAGACGACTTGAAATCATTGCCTCTGCTGCGTGGCTGCGGCTCGGACTCTGGGGCATGATGACGTCTGCTGTGGTAACATATGTCTGGGCCACCCATGGTCCGGTTTTGGATGTACTGATGTGGTCCACATTTCTGCTCATTGCATCACGTACCACACTGCTTCGCTACACACTTGAGTCACAACATCGTGCTGCGTCAAAGTTTGTTGTGCCAAGTCTCGTGGCGCTGCTCGATGCTGTCTTGTTCTTTGTGCTCGTCTGGTTTTATCGCGATCAATGCTCTCCCACGAGCGTCATCACGATGTTCTTCATCAGCTCCATACCTGGGTTTCTAGCGGTGGTGTTCTTGAGCAGAGGAGAGGCTCTGTTGCCTCGACATGCACGAATGCATGAGATACGCACACTTGTACGAGAATCGACACCAATGCTTGCCTTCATCATACTATGGGGCTTTCAAGACAAGGTCGATGCTGCCATCCTGGAAGTGTTCGCAACGCGATCAGATGTGGGCGTACTCGGGGCGGCATATACGTCGCTTGGTCCAGTAATCTCACTTCTACCGCAGACACTTGCTCTTGTTGCCTTGCCAGAGATCTCACGTCTTATTCAAAGCGATAGACAACGTGCCATTGGTCTTACGTCAGGACTAGTCCGCCTTACACTTCTGGCCTCGAGTGCAATAGCGGTGATTGCAATCATCATGATACCTACGTTTATCGATTACGTAACAGGCGGACGTTACAGCAACAGCGTTGATGTATTCTCGTTGTTTGTATGGACAGCCCCTTGCATCGGTGTGTTAGTACTGATTCAGGAATCACTGGTAGCCATGGGTCGACAGCGAGACACGCTCGTGATTGCAGTTGCAATGCTCGTAGGTACACTGGCTGGCGGATTTATCCTAGTTCCTCAGTTTCAGACACTCGGTTCTGTTATGGCGAAAGTTGTGGCGTCGGTTGTAGGCGCTCTTGTTGCTCTTGCTGTGCTCTCGCGTGCTTCACACGGCCTGCTCGAGCGTGGGCTTATTCTGCGTAGTGTTGCCTTTGGTGTGGGCATTGCCGGCTTGAGTTATGTCATTCGATCGTCACAGCTTTCAATGCAGATCTATGCCGTAATCATGGCGGCTACATTTGTTGGTCTGGCAATGGCCTTGCGGATTATCACGATACAGGAGCTACGCTCCCTCTGGAGGATGGTCCGGCGAAACCCCGAGGCGAGTAACACATGAACGCTGAAACAACAATAGCGACGCCATCATCGCAGGGACAATCTCAGGTTCTGCGTCCGCAGATGCTGCAGTTCATAGCTGATTTCATCGCCCTGATGGTAAGCTTCGGTGTGTATCAATCACTGCGCATGGCATCTGATCCACCGTACCCATTTGAATGGTATGCAACAGTGGCGCTAATCACGTGGTCGTATTGGGTTGTTGTTTTATGGATGGGTGGACTCTACCGCGACTTTTATGTGCGTTCGCCCTTTGATGAGATCTCCTTGGTCTTTCGTCAGACCCTTCTCGGATCGGCGATCATGTTCTTTAGTATCTCAATGAGCGGTCCGCGCTCCGTGCGGACGATGTTCGTTGTCTATTGGATCGCAACGTTTGCCTTTATCGTGGTCGGCAGATTCATAGCCAGACGCCTACAGGTTTGGCTGCGAAGGCGCAGGATCGTGCAGATTCCGACGCTTATCGTCGGCAATAGTACTCGTGTATCGCAAATGCTGCGAGATATCTCTACGGCTCCTGCATGGGGCTATTCGGCATCAGGTGTGCTGTTGATAGACGATCAATCACACCTCAATCACGACGCTTCGGTCGCAGTCATTCGCGATCTGCAGGATGTGCCGGCATTTCTGACGGCAGCGCGTGTGCGGGAAGTGATCATCACAGTTGATCACTCGGATCACGAACTGCTGATGAATATCGTCTCGATGGCTACCGATAATGGGGCATCGGTCAAGATCGAGCCCGACCTCTACGACATTTTCTCAGGTCAGGCGCGAACCATGCAGATCTATGGGTCGCCCCTTATCGAAGTCCGCACTCAGCTTATGCAGCCGTGGGAAGAGGTTGCAAAGCGTCTTACCGATGTTGTTGCATCGATCCTTGGACTCGGCATTGGACTGCCGGTGTGGCTTCTTGTGGCAATTGCCGTGAAAGCTAGTTCAAAAGGGCCCATGTTCTTTGTGCAGGAACGGGTAGGGAAGAACGGAAAGAACTTCCGGATGGCCAAGTTTCGCTCGATGTATGTAGATAATCGAAGGGGGCCAACCTGGACAGACTCGAACGATCCGCGCGTTACTCCTGTCGGACGTTTCATTCGAAAGACGCACCTTGATGAGATCCCGCAGCTTTGGAACGTTCTCAAGGGCGAGATGTCTCTCGTGGGGCCTCGTCCTGAGCAGCCTTTTTATGTAGAAAAGTTTACGGCCATGGTGCCATATTACAAGCACCGCCACATCGTACGTCCCGGAGTAACGGGTTGGTGGCAGGTCAAAGTGAAGTCAAACCCTGAGTCACTCGAAGAGATTCAACAGCGGCTCCGGTATGATTTCTTCTATATCGAGAACATGTCGTTCAAGCTTGATCTGGAGATCATGGTACGAACGGTGATTGTGATGTTGAAAGGACATGGCAGAGCGTGAAAACAATTGTCTGCATACCCACCTACAATGAGCGTGAGAACATCCTGCGCATGATCGATGCCGTGCACGATGTGCTGTCTCATGCCCATCTGCTCATCATCGACGACGGATCCCCAGATGGCACGGCGAAACTGGTGCACGAGCGTATGGAAAGCGATGATCGCGTGCACATGATCGAGCGATCTGGCAAGCTAGGCCTCGGCACAGCTTACTGCGCCGGTTTTCAGTATGCGATTGATCATGGCTATGAGATCGTGATGCAGATGGACTGTGACTTCTCACATGACCCCAAAGACCTTGCAAGGCTCTGGGAGTCAATTCAAGTCTACGACGTCGTTATTGGATCCCGCTATATTCAAGGCGTGAACGTTATCAACTGGCCAATGAGCCGGCTACTGCTTAGCTGGTTCGCCAACCTATACACACGCGTGATCACCGGCATGCCGATTGCCGATGCAACAGGTGGCTTCAAGTGTTTTCGGGTACACGTCTTGAAGGGCATCAACCTCAAGAAGATTAAGTCGAACGGTTATGCCTTCCAGATCGAAATGAACTATAAGGCATGGCGAAATGGGGCTCGTATGATCGAGATTCCGATCATCTTTATGGACCGCGTAAGCGGCGTTTCGAAGATGAGTAAGAACATCGTCTACGAGGCCGCATTTCTGGTCTGGAAACTTAAACTCGGCACGATCTTCACATTCGGAAAACGATGATTGATGTAAGCATCATCATTGTGAACTACAACGTGAAGGATTACCTCCTTCAGTGTCTGCGCTCATTTGAACAGATCGATCCGTCGATTCAACGAGAGATTATTGTTGTCGATAATCACTCTACCGATGGTTCGATTCAGGACCTTCGGCCTCAGTTCCCATCCGTTACATGGATCGAACTCGATGAAAATATTGGGTATGGCAAGGCCAACAATGTTGGTCTTGCACAAGCACGGGGACGTTACACCCTGTTTCTGAATCCGGATACGATCGTTGGCAGGGATGTGTTGCAAACAATGACGTCCTACCTTGACGCAAATCCTGATGTTGGGCTGGCCGGATGTAAGGTACTCAATCCTGATGGGTCGTTTCAGGTAGCATGCCGCAGGGGGCTCCCAACACCGTGGGCTTCGTTCTGCAAACTCTTCGGACTGCAGTCGATCTTTCCGAACTCAAAGCTGTTCGCGCAGTACAACATGACGTATCTGCCGATCGATGCAACATATCCAGTGGATGCGTTGATCGGGGCCTTTATGATGGGTCCTACGGCGCTCATGCAGCAGCTAGACGGTTTCGATCCGGCATTTTTCATGTACGGTGAAGACATCGACCTGTGCTATAGGGTGAAGCTTGCAGGCAAGCGTGTTATGTACGTTCACACAACGAACATCATCCACTACAAGGGCGAGAGCACAAAGCGCAGCTCCATCAACGAGGTGCGGGTGTTCTATGAGGCCATGGAGATCTTTGCAAAAAAGCACTTCGGCGGCTCGCAGCTCTTTCTTGCATTCTTGCGTCTTGGTATCGTCGCGCGCAGCATCATGGCTCGCGCGCTCCGAAAGAAACGGGAAATCATGATATGGTTCCTCGACATGGTCGCAATCAACGCCGTGCTGCTCTTCGCAACCTCGGTGCGATTTCAACACCCGTTGGGATTCCCAGACTACGCCTATCCAATTGTGCCAATAGCGCTCACGATCATTTCAACGCTATCACTAATCTCAGTAGGCGAGTATGTCGAGTATCGACCAACAGTCCGTCGCAGTGCGGTTGGGCTATTGGTAACGTTCTTCATGCTTTCGTCGCTCACATACTTCTTTAAAGACTTCGGCTTTAGCCGTGGCGTTCTCTTGATGACGATTGGCTTTAGCACTGTGATGTTTGCCTTGATTCGGGGGCTTGTGGCTCTCACCGATAAGGCCTCTGCAGCGCGCACACGACGAGTGTTGCTTGTTGGTATCAATGAGAATACGGCACGGATCATCGACGAGCTTGAAAAAGCAGAGCATCGCAATACAGAAATCGCTGGCGTTGTTTCGGTGACGCCGTTTTCGGACCGCGTGTTTTCTGGGTATCCGATCCTTGGCGAGGCAAGCTACTTATCTCGAATTCTCGATGTGACGAGTGCGCAAGAAGTCATCCTTACAGACCAAGGAATGCCGCATGAGAAGGCCATGGAACTCATGATCGCATGTTCGACGTATCGTGCGCGCTTCCATCTGGCAACAGATTACGACGATATTGTTACGGCACGGATCATCAATGACGTTGCTGGCGAGGAACCAACAGTATCCGTACCACCGCTTCTGCGATTCCGCAACCGTGTGGCCAAGCGCATCGTTGACGTTGTCGTAGCTTCAGTGGTTTTGTCGCTGGGAATGCCGGTTCTAATTTTGCATCGGAAGAATGGCCTGCGCCAGCTCTGGTGGAACGTCCTACGAGGTTCTGCCAGTGTGGTAGGTCTGCTTCCCGACGGTATCGAGCGAACATCGGGCAAACTCGGAGTGACCGGGCTTGCACAGGTGTCGCGAAACGCTCATCTCTCGAAGCCGACGATCCAACAACTCAACGATTACTATGTGCGCGACTATTCACTGTCGCTGGACATAGAGATCATCCTTAAGCAACTAATCAGACGCAACCGTGGCTAGTACAACTGTTCTCGAATTCGAAAAACCGATCGCTGAGCTCGAAAAGAAGATCGAGGAAATGAAGGCGCTCACCGATACGTTGGATATTCAGCCGCAGATCGACGAACTCGAGCACCAGGTTGAAAGCCTGCGTGCTGAGATCTATCGCGACCTTACGCGCTGGCAGCGCGTTCAAATTGCACGTCATCCCGATCGGCCCTATACGCTGGACTATATTCAGCATTGTTTCGAGGATTTCGTAGAGCTCCATGGCGATAGAACATATCGTGACGACCCAGCAATCGTTGGTGGGATTGCAACACTTGGTTCACGTCACGTCATGGTGATTGGTCACCAAAAGGGACGCGACACCAAGACGAACGTCTACCGCAACTTCGGTATGCCGAATCCGGAAGGCTACCGCAAGGCCTTCCGTCTGTTTCAGATGGCAGAGAAGTTCAACATGCCTGTCATCTGTTTTCTCGACACACCGGGTGCATTTCCGGGCCTCGAAGCCGAAGAGCGCGGTCAGGCCGAAGCAATAGCCAAAAACCTGCTTCTGATGTCACAGCTCAAGACCCCAATCGTCATTGTCATCATTGGAGAAGGGGCTTCTGGTGGCGCACTTGGCATCGGTATCGGCGATCGTATCCTTATGCTCGAGAATGCGTGGTATTCGGTGATCGCGCCGGAGTCCTGCTCATCAATCCTCTGGCGCAGCTGGGACTACAAAGAGCAGGCTGCCGAAGCACTGCGTCTGGGCGCTAAGGATCTTGTTCAAGTTGGGATTGTTGATCGAATTCTTACGGAGCCCACGGGTGGGGCCCACCGCGATCCGCATGCAATGTTCGACTCAATGACATCGGCCCTGTTGGAAGAACTCGACAGCCTCACGCGCAAGCCAACTCAATCGCTTGTGAAGCAGCGACGCGAGAAGTTCTACGCCATGGGCGTTTGGACCGAGCAGTAAGGTCTTCTACGAAGCTTGCGCAAACTGCAGCGTATGCAGGCGGGCATACAAGCCCCCTGCAGCAAGCAGCTCTGCATGCGTTCCGGTCTCAGCTACTTCACCCTTATGGAGCACGAGGATGCGATCAGCGCGCTGAATCGTAGAGAGCCGGTGCGCAATCACGATGGATGTTCGCCCCTTGAGCATCGTTGAGATCGATGCTTCGATAAGTTGTTCGGACTCAGTATCGATACTTGATGTAGCCTCGTCGAGGATCAGGATGTCGGGATCCTGCGCAAGTGCACGGCAGAACGAGATAAGTTGCTTTTGGCCGACGCTAAGAACGGCACCACGCTCGCGGACGTTTGTATCGTATCCATGCGGCAGCTTCGAGATAAATCCATGAGCACCCAATTGCTTGGCAATCTCTATCACTTCCTCCCGTGAGATGTCATTGCGTCCGAGGGATATGTTTTCCTCAACACTGCGCGAGAAGAGGAACACATCCTGCAAAACAACGGCGATGCGCCGGCGAAGGTCTTCTTGACGTACAGATCGAATGGACTTGCCGTCAATGAGAATCTCGCCGCCCTGATACTCATAGAAACGGCAGAGGAGATTGATGATGGAACTCTTTCCAGCACCAGTGGCTCCGACGATCGCAAGGGTCTCGCCCCTGCTGACGCTGAACGAAACATCCTTGAGGATCTGCGTCGTGCCGTCGTAGGAAAAGTCAACATGAGAAAACTCAATGCCAGACTTCAGTTCGTCAAACAACTGTGCTCCTGGTGCATCATCAATTGTGAGCTTTGTGTCGAGCATGGAGAAGATGCGCTCAGAGGCTACAACACTTGACTGCAGGGTGTTATACTTTTCCGTGAGATCGCGCACTGGACGGAAGAACATTTCGGTAAACTGCGCAAAGGCAATCAGCATACCGACCGTCATCTCCCCAGTGCCGATGTGTGTTGATGCATACCAAACGATGATGGCAAGTGCAACCGAAGAGAGAAACTCCACGACAGGGAAGAACGTGGCATAGTACATGATCGACTGATCCTGCAGCTCCCGGTGCGTTTGGTTGATCGCACGGAAGTTGGACTCCATGCGCTTCTCCTGGCGAAACAGTTGCACAACAGTCATCCCCGTGATGAACTCATTGATGAAGGAGTTCATGCGGGCAACCTGCTGACGGATCTTGTTGTAGACAACGCGAACCTTAGCACGAAAGATGAATGAGGCAACAAGCAGAAACGGCAAGATGATGATCGTAAGTAGCGTGAGATCCGAGGACGTATTCCACATGAATGTTAGGATCCACAGGATCACCATGATGTCCGATATCATCAGGACGACGCCGGCTGAGAATAGCTCGTTAAGAACCTCGACATCATTGGTAACACGCGTTACAATGCGGCCAACAGGCGTTGTGTCATAGAACCGCAGTGCAAGAGCTTGTACATGGTTGAACAGCGTGTTGCGAATGTCTAACAGCACGCGCTGCCCGATCCATGTCATCAAGAGCGAAAGTGCGTATTGTGTCGCCCCCTGAATGATGACCAATCCAAAGATGATGCCGATGAACATCACAAGGCCATCAAGATCTCCCTTGGCAATATGGTCGTCAACCGCGATTCGCGTGATAAAGGGGCGAAGCGGACCAAGCGCGCTGGATGCAAGAGTGAGAAGAACACCACCAACGAGATGGAACTTATACGGTTTGAGAAAGCGTAGTAACCGTCGTAGAAGTCGGTAGTCGACTCGTTTTGCATCCGTCTCTTGTTCTTGGGCCATGGACAAAATTACACATCGTACTTTTGCAAGATGATAACAATAACACCCTATGGTGCGGCAGGAGAAGTTACCGGGTCGGCTTACCTTCTCGAAACGGATGCGGCGAAGGTGCTTGTAGACTTTGGTATGTTCCAGGGCGACAAGGACGACGACGCCCGTAACGTCATTCCAGGGCGTATCCACCGAATGGATATCGATGCAGTAGTGCTCACGCATGGTCATTTAGATCACTGCGGTCGGCTGCCGCTTCTTGTGCGAGAGGGCTATCGTGGTCCGATCTATGCCACGCCTGCTACTCGCGACATGGCAGAGGTGATCCTGCTTGATGCAGCGCATATTCAAGAGTCGGACTACGAGCGGCGCCGTAAGCGCTTTGCCAAACGCGGTATCAAGATGAACCGTAATGATCAGCCGTTGTATGAAAAGGATGATGTAACGCAGACAATCGATCTGTTTGAAGAGATCGACTACAACGTACCAGTTACTGTTGCATCAGATGTTTCGGCAAAGTTCTATGAAGCTGGACACATGCTGGGTTCGGCTTCTGTGGAGCTCACAGTTCACGATGGGGAACGGCAGAAGATCATTGTGTTTAGTGGCGACTTAGGTCCGCCACATCTGCCGTATCTGCGGGACCCACAGCCCCCTGCAAAAGCTGACATCCTGATCATGGAGTCAACCTATGGCGACCGTGATCACAAGTCGCTTGCAGAGACCCTTATCGAGTTTGAAAGGATCGTTGTCCAGGCTGTTGAAACCAACGGGAAGATCTTCATTCCGTCGTTTGCAATCGGCCGCACGCAGCAGATGCTGTATCACATCGCAGAGCTGATTCGCAAGAAGCACATTCCGTCGCTGCCGATCTACCTTGATAGCCCCATGGCCATCAAGGCAACAAACATCTACCGTCAGCATGAAGAGCTCATGGACGAGGAGAGTACCGCACTCCTCGAGGACGGTCAGCTCTATCACGATCTGCGCTCGCTGCACATGTGCACCACAGCAGCCGAGTCGCAAGCCATCAACGAAGCGCAGGGTCCGTTTATCGTGATTGCCGGCAGCGGCATGTGCACGGCTGGACGTATCATGCACCACATACGGCATAACATCGACGACCATAATTGTCACTTCATTATCGCCGGGTATCAGTCACGGGGCTCCCTGGGGCGCCGCCTTGTCGATGGTGCGAAGGAGATCTCGATCATGGGAGATCGCAAGCTCGTAAAGGCATCAATTCATACGCTAGGGGGCTTCAGTGCCCACGCTGGTCAGACAGACCTCGTGAGATGGTACGAAAGTGTTGCAAAGGCGGGTACACCGATGACCTTCCTAACGCATGGCGAAGACTCATCACGTACGGCACTGAAAGATTTGCTTCTCGAATGCTTCGGCGTGAATTGCTACATGCCAACCTATTCCGAACACCTTGTTTTGTAACGGACATTACCAATGCGCACCGAACATGATTTTCTTGGCGAACGCCAGCTTCCTGATGACGCGTACTACGGCGTGCAAACACTTCGTGGTAAGGAGAACTTCCACATCACGGGAATCCCCATTTCGCATGCTACGTCCTTCATCGTTGCCTTTGCGCACGTTAAGAAAGCTGCGGCGCTGGCGAACAAGGACCTAGGTGTGCTCGAGGCCGATGTTGCTGATGCGATATGTCAGGCGTGCGATGCCATTGCGGCAGGGGAGTTGCATGATCAGTTTGTCGTGGATGTGATCCAAGGCGGTGCAGGCACGTCAACGAACATGAACGCCAATGAGGTGATTGCCAACAAGGCGCTCGAGATCATGGGTCATGCTAAAGGCAACTATGATATCGTACACCCCAACAATCACGTGAACTGCTCACAGAGCACCAACGACGCCTATCCAACGGCGTTTCGGTTGAGCCTGTATGTCGAGATCGGTAAGCTTATCAATGCACTTGGATTGCTTCAAGAGTCATTTGCGCGCAAGGGTGCAGAGTTTGCCGACGTGATCAAGATGGGGCGAACGCAATTGCAGGATGCTGTGCCGATGACGCTCGGGCAAGAGTTTGATTCGTTTGCGGTGAATATCGGCGAAGACTTGCGTCGGCTCGAAGAAGCCCGCATGCTCGTAACAGAGGTAAACCTTGGTGCAACGGCCATTGGCACAAGCATCAACGCGCCAGAGGGCTATCCTGAGCTGTCGGTAAAGTACCTAAAGGCCGTTAGCGGCATACCTGTAACGCTATCGCAGAACCTTATCGAAGCCACATGGGACAACGGTGCGTATGTGCAGGTAAGCGGCGTGCTCAAGCGCGTGGCGGTAAAGCTGTCGAAGATCTGCAATGATCTGCGTCTTCTCTCGAGCGGACCCCGCTGCGGATTCAACGAGATCAACTTGCCGCGTATGCAGCCGGGCTCAAGCATTATGCCGGGCAAGGTCAACCCTGTCATCCCGGAAGTCGTCAACCAAGTCTGCTACCTCGTTATTGGTAACGACGTTACCGTAACCTTTGCCGCAGAGGCCGGACAACTCCAGCTTAACGTGATGGAGCCCGTCCTCGCTTATTGCTTGTTCCAATCCATCGAAACACTTGGCCGTGCATGCACAACACTGCGCGAGCTATGCATCGACGGAATCACAGCCAATGCAGAGCGCACACGCGAGATGGTGCTCAACAGTGTTGGCATCGTCACAGCCCTAAACCCAATACTTGGCTATGAGGCAAGCGCTGCCATTGCCAAGGAGGCCTTTGAAACCGGGGGCTCTGTGATTGACATCGTTCGCAGCAAGGGGCTTTTGTCAGAGGAAAAGATTCAAGAGATCTTTAGTCTCGAAAATCTCATGCATCCGAAGTTTATACGGTAACGAAGGTTACTGTCAACGGTAGACGTTGATTGGAACAACACGGCGAGCGCCCAGGTAGTCGACGACAACTGCGTATGCCCCTTGCGACAATTTCTCGATAGGGAAGTATGCAGACGTCCGCGCGTCAGATGTTGCAACGATTTCACCGGAAACTGAAACAAGGGAGCAGGTTGCCGGGGCATAGAGCGCGCCATCAACATCTACGATGATGTGCGATGTTGTTTGGCGAACACGCACAACAAACGGACTACTCTGCTCAACGGGACGGATGCGCAATGCGCAGGCATCAACATTGATCACTCTGTTGAGGTAGGCCCACGAACACTCTTGAGCTGGTGCAACGTTTGCGATCCAAGCACGATGTGATACAGTAGTGTATGTGTCCTTGCTGAGCATAGCCAGAACAGGCATGGACCATGAGCGATTGCTTGGCAGGGTTAATGTTATAACT
>CANGZU010000048.1 GCA_947458785.1 Ignavibacteria bacterium | reverse complement strand
TTATCGGCATTACCAAAAGCTACAATCGTAAGATTTGTCGCTGCTGGAAGATCGATTGGGTTGAACGTGATCAGAGCTGTTGTCTGGCCCGCAGCAGTGACTGCGAGCTTGTACGTGCCTGCTGGAACTGGCAGGTAGCCAGCTACATCACCAAACTTTGCATTACCAACAACTGGCTCGGAAAGTGAACCAGTAGGAAGTACTGCGCGAATATCTACGGCAGGTGTCGTTGGTGACCAGTGCACGAAGCGAATCTTTGTTGTGCCTGGCGTGGTCTCCACATCGTCTGCAATAACACGTGTGATATACTCATCGCCAGATGCATCTGCACCAACGATCATTGTGTACTTACCATCCTTGGCAAGCTTCTCTGTCTTGTCTGCATAGATAGGAGCAGGAGCGCCTGTTGCCTTTGCCTTGATCTGAACAGCGTCACCGCTTGGAACGTCCTTGTACACAGAAGCCAACTGGAAGCCGATGTTTCCAATCTGTGCTTCGTCTGCCTGAGCTGCAATCACATCAACGCCTGTTGAGTTGAAAACGCCATTGATCAGACGCAGACCAGCCGTTGCTGAGCCCCCTACTGGGTCTACCGCAACAAGACGGTCGCTGCCCTGAGCTGTACCGTCAACATTGCGGAACACGAACAGGAGCTCACGAACTGGCTTATCATCAGGCACGTTATAGAACGTCTTGATGTTGTCAATCTTGAGTGTGAACGTTCCATCACCATTATTGGTGAGCTTCATCTCAGGATAGTTCTTGAGATCGTTCCAACCATACTTCTCGTAGTATGGGGCTGATGGATCTTGTGCAATTGCTGCACCGCGTGCACCTGTGTAGACCCACACTTCGGTGACGTCCTTCATGGCAAAATTGCCATCCTTGTCGTCCAGTGCTGGACGGTAGGTTATCGTGACCGATCCTGTTTCGACGGGGCGAAGTGGATCTGTCTCGACTGCCTTTTGAGCAAATACTGCAGTCGTCAGCAACAACGCTGAGATGCAATAGAGAAACAACCGTTTCATGGTTACTCCTTGGTTATAGATACGTGATAGAATCATGGATTTTGTGTGCAAAGCGTGTTTGCGTTGACTTCGATATCTGGGATTTTGAAAATGAGTGCGGCATCGTTCCACGGACGCAGCTTTAGGTTCCGACGTTGACGCTTACGCTCGAGATAGATATCGCCTTCAAAGGCCAGCTCTAGGTTGCGTTCCCTGCGAATTGCGTTTAACAGTGAGTTGCCTGAGAGAGTTGCAGCAAGAGGCTTGAGGCCTGCTCGTTCTCGAGTTTTGTTGGCGTCTTCGATTGCACCGGCTGTATTGCCCTGTTGAGCCCTGCATTCAGCACGCGTGATATAGATCTCAGCCAGACGAACCACGGGGATGTTCATCGCGATCCTATCCCACTTAGCCACATATAGCTTGTTGTTGCGATATGCGTAGAGTTGCAGTCGCTTATCTGTGGTGTCGGTATAGATCAGGTTTACAAAGTCTGTGCCCGCCCAATAGCGAGGCAGTGAATTGTCTGCCTGACGGAAATCCCAGATGATCGATGCCGGATTGTCTACTGGACTATTGACGATCTCATAGATCGCCTCTGGCGTGCTGTTCTTGTTCACCACATCCATCACGTCCGCGTTGAGTGAGAAGAGTCCACTGTTGATGATCTCCGCGCACAGTGCTTCTGCCTTGGCGTAATCACCCATGTGAAAGCACACTCGAGCAAGCATACCCTTTGCACCCATAGCGCCCATGTATGCGCCATCCTTGGCTGGCAGAAGCGTTGCAGCTTCGGTTAGATCTGCAATGATCTGCTCATAGCATTCCTTGACGGTGCTGCGAGCCTTCTTCGTTCCCTGGTCACCGAGTGTTGGAAGCGTGCGGATGATGACACCAGGATGTGAGTTGTCATCTGTAAAGCCCCATGGCTGAGCGAAATACATGCATAGGGCCCACAACGATGCGCCACGCAGAGCAAGAGCCCGTCCTTTGAACAGCTGCTTTTGAGCTGCGTTGTCGAATGGCACCGTCTCAAGAGCCGCCAAAACATTATTTGCACGATTGATAACGCCGTATCCATCACCCCACATGGAACGGCCTTCTGGATTGAAGACATTCAGGTTGTAGGAGAGGATCTGCAAACGACCGAAGTCTGCGCCAACATTGGACTCAACGTTGTTCGACCAGAGCTCTCCAATCGACATGGTATTGCCACCATAAAACGCACCTGACGAGAACTGATCAGCTGCTCCGGTAAGAGCAGCAGAGATACCACTTGGCGTGGCCAGTGCAACACTGTTGGAAATGTCGAGAGGGGGCGTTTTGTCGAGAAACGAATCACATCCACTAAGTGAAATAGTGACAGCGGCTAGTGCTGATGCGAGAATGCGAGTTGTCGTTGTTGTCTTCATGTTAGAACCCCGCCGTAATGCCGATGACAAGTTGACGTGCCTGAGGTGGCGTGAGGTAGGTCACGCCGGCACCGAGGTTACGGCCCTGTGCTCCATCCTGATCACGCATGATCTCTGGATCCCAGCCTGGATAGTTTGTCCACGTCCATAGGTTCTGTCCCGTAGCATAGATGCGCAAGCTTGCAAACCCGGAACCGTCCATGACGTCGGTTGGTATCGTGTATCCGATCGTGAGCTGACGCAACCGCACGAACGAACCGTCGTAGATGAATCGATCGGTGTTGATGTCGTAATTCTCTGTGAGCGACAGACGAGGCACAGTGGTCACATCGCCTTCCTTTTGCCAACGGGGCTCAGTGAGATCCTTATTCTGGTTGAAGTTGGATGCAAGATTGCCAACCTGACGCTTGGCTGCATCATCATAAATCTGGTTACCAAACTGGTAATACACCATGGCCGTGATATCAAATCCGGCATAGTTAAATGTGTTCGTCAGCGATCCAAACCATGTTGGATACGGATTTCCAAGTGCTACGCGATCGTTGAGATCATACGCATCTGTAACCTTACCATTGAGGTTGTAGAAGAGCTGCGAGCCTCCTGTAATCACAACCGTCGTGTCGTAGAACTGCTGCCACCGGGGATCATTCGCATCCGCACCAAATGCCACGTTGTTACCAGAGCGACGGCGCTGCACGGTAATAGAGTCTGTACGCGACTGAACACCTGCAGCACGGTTGATGAAGAAGGTGCCCACAGGGTAGCCGACAAGAATGCGCGTTTCGCCTGGTCCGCCGATGGCATCTGGAGGCAGACCAGCATTGTCGAGAACCTTGTTTGTGTTGTGAGCTACCGAGAGATCTGTACGCCACGTGAAATCACCGGCGCTGATTGGATACCCACTCAAGACAACTTCAACACCTGTGTTCTCGAAGGAGCCAACATTCTTGAGGATCGAGGAGAATCCTGTTGATGCCGGCACGGAGACGTTGAGCAGAACGTTCGACGTGAGCTTGTTATACCATGATACCGTTGCCTGCAGGCGGCCATTCCAGAATCCTGCTTCTGCCGTAACATCGATCTGACGTGTTGATTCCCAACCGAGATTAGGATTCGCAAGACGCTCAGGACGGATACCAGGAATCCCCGCATAATCAGCACCGGCCTTGTAGGTGCCCTGCCACTGGTAGTCATCGATACCATCAGCATTACCGGTAAGACCGATGCTGGCACGAAGCTTCAGAAGCGATAGGTCTTCGAAATCCTTGAGGAAGTCTTCCTTTGACAGGATCCAGGCCGCTCCCAATGATGGGAAGAATCCGTATCGATTCTCGCTACCAAATCGCGATGAACCATCCATTCGGCCTGTCAGACTCAAATAGTACTTGTCATCGTAGTTCGCATTCCAACGCGTGATATACGACAGGAACGTGAACGCTGTTTCAAATGAGTAGGCTTCGCGCACACTCGCCGATGTTGGATTACGGAACGACGGATTCGGGAAGTTGCGTCCCTTGAGGCCCGTAACCAACTGATCTGACGATTGCGCTTCCATTGACACAAAGCCATTGAGCTTGATGTTATCGGTGATCTTATTGTCGTATGTCAACGCCGCATTGAACACCAGGTTGCTCACGCCAACCTTGCGAGCTTCTGCCTCCGCTTCGGACTGCACGATCTGAGACGTGTACCGACGGTCAGTAAAATTGAGCAAATCGAAACCAGCTTGGACGCGGAACGAAAGATGCATCGGTAGTGCGATCTGCGTGTACAGATTCGAGATCAGTCGTGTCTCTGCGTTCTCGAATTGATTCTCGTTCAGCTGCGCGACAGGATTGTACATCGCATACCACGGACGCTGTGGTTCGAAGTACGTGCCATCAGCATTGTAGACCGGGAAGAACGGCAACGCCGAACTTTGGGCGGCGCCCATGCCCCCCGCCCAAGCTACTGGTACACGCGTATTGAGCGAGTAGTTGAGGTTTGTCGCAAGACCGATCGACACATTATCCGTGGCCTTGAAGTCAACATTCGTGCGACCGTTGATACGCTCGAATGTATTGCCAATAGCAAACGATGATTCTTTGCGATAGCCTAAGCTTGAGAAGAATGTCACAACACTCGAGCCTCCAGATGCCGTTAATGAGGCATCTGTTATCTCGCCTTTCTGCATCGTTAAACCAAGCCAATCGGTATTGGAATACGCAGAAGTTGGGAGTCCACCGGGAAGGGGCTTGGCAGTAAACCGCGCGGTTGGACGCAAGATCGAGAGGGCAATCGAGTCTTGACGGTTTGCCTCTGCCCACATGGAGCGGTACTCGTCGCCACCGAGCAGATTCACACGATTGGTGGCCTCACTCTGACCGCGGAAGAGGCTAACGTTGAAGCGCGTTGCTCCCGCTGCCCCACGTTTGGTGGTGATAAGCACAACGCCGTTTGAACCACGCGATCCGTAGATGGCTGCTGCGTCGGCATCTTTCAAGATGTCTATCGACTCAATATCGTTCGGGTTTATAGATGCCAGCGCGTTCGTCTGTGTTGCCAATCGGTCCTTGCCGCCAAAGTCGCCCTGCGTTACAGGTACACCGTCAATCACGTAAAGGGGCTCACCAGATGCCGTAAGAGAACCAACGCCGCGCACTCGGATGGTCATTGCACTTCCTGCCATACCGTTTGAGTTGATCACCTGAACACCAGGTGCACGACCAACAATTGCGTTCTCAAAGTTGCCGTAGGTATTCTGGGCGATTTCACGCGATGATACCTGCGCAACCGAACCGGTAAGTTCCTGGCGTTGCTTTGTGCCATATCCAATAACGACAGACTCGCTCAACTTCAGCCTGTCTTCTGAAAGCTTTAGGGTAAGCGGTGCAGCAAATTGTGCCGCTGCTACATCCACCTCAAGTGTCTTGTAGCCAAACATCTGGACAACAAGCTTCACATCCGAAGCAGTCGGCATCTTGATCGCAAAAGCGCCCTTGCTCTTTGAATATCCACCAAAGCGGGTGTTGGCTACTTTCAGCGTTGCGCCAACAATCGGATCACCCGAAGTTGTCGTGACCGTTCCGCGGAGTTCTACATCAGCAACGGCCGCAGCAACGGTGATCAGAAACGTAAACGTAAGAAGTACAAGTCGCATCAAGCTCTACCTCGTGCTTGGTGTTGAACATGTGAACCTGAAAAGCCGTAATACGCTATGTAAATGTAGCAGGCGGTTGCAAGCAAGTAGGACCATTGCAGCGATCCCATGGAATCGGCGATAGCCCCCTGAATCTGTGGCACAATTGCACCACCAAGAATTGCAGCGATGAGCCAACTTGACCCCTTATTCGTCATCACACCGATGTCCTTAATTGCCAGCGTGAAGATCGTCGAGAACATGATGCTGTTAAAGAATCCGCATGCAACAAGCATCAGCGCTCCCATCATCGGTGGAGCAATGGTTGAACCCGCAGTTAGGATAACATTAGCACCCGCAACTAGGCCAAGAAGAAAGCCTGGCGAGACTCTCGATAGCACAGCCGAACCTACAAAACGTCCAACCATAGCTCCACCCCAGTAATAGGCTACATAGTTGGTGGCCTGCAACTCGGCCATACCAAGACGCTCACCGAGATAGTTCACAAGGAATGAGCCTATGGCAACTTCGGCTCCAACGTAACAGAAGATTCCGAAGACGCCTTTGAAGAGATGAGGCACTTTAAGAGGATCGAAGAACTTGACATTCTTTTCTTCATCCCCTTCGACAGATTCGATACGTGGGAGCTTGAAAAACGCAACAACAATCGCAAGCAGGGCTAGCATCACCGTCAACACGATGTAGGGCATTTGTACCGAAGCAGCCTGACTCGATTTGTATGAAGCAACTGCATCAGCAGGCATTTTCGCAAGATCGGCTGGCGACAGCACCTGTGACGCCAGAATCAATGTAGCGCCAAGCAGCGGGGCGATCGTTGTTCCAACGGAGTTAAACGCCTGCGAGAGAACAAGTCGTGACGAACTACCCTCTGGCGGACCAAGCACTGCTACGTAGGGATTCATCGCTGTTTGCAACAAGGCAAAACCAGAAGCCAGTGTGAAGAGTCCGATCAAAAACAATTCATACGATGCAATGATCGACGCAGGATAGAACAGAAACGTACCAAGCGCTGCGACAAGCAATCCCACAACGATCGATCGTTGATAACCTAGTTTAGATATCAGCGAGGACGACGGAAATGCAATGATGAAGTATGCGGTAAAGAAACAGAATTGAATCAATGCCGCCTGCGTGTAATTCAGATCGAACAAACTCTTCATGTGAGGAACGAGAATGTCGTTCAGACATGTGATGAATCCGATCATAAAAAACAGCATGCCCATTGCGGCAAACGGGCCCTGGTATGATCCTCCGTTTGATGACGTCGATGGCTTCGAATCCGCTGCTATCATTGGTTTTACCTCAGTTTTATGAGTGCGACAAAAGTAGGTAACACATGTGTTATCACACGATAAAAATTGCCCACACGTCTTGGGCTCCTCAGGTCTGTGGTTAGTTTCCACACCGTCGGTATTTTGCCTTTTTTCCACTCTGCACAGGAACCTCCTCGTATGTTTTTCAAGCAGATCTATGAGCCTGGCTTGGCCCATGCATCGTACATGATCGGCTGCCAGAAGACTGGTGAATGCTTGGTTATCGACGCTAAACGTGACATTGACACCTATCTCGAGATCGCCAAACAAGAGCGTCTGCGCATCACGCACCTTACAGAGACGCACATCCATGCCGACTTCTTAGCAGGTACTCGGGAGCTGGCTTCTGTTACTGGCGCGCCCATGTTCCTGAGTGATGAAGGGGGCTCAGAATGGCAGTATGACTATGCACATCAAGGACTTAGAGATGGCGACACCTTTATGGTCGGCAACATCAAGGTCGAAGTCATGCACACTCCAGGCCACACACCAGAGCACATCTCGTTCCTCGTTACTGATACGCCAGCAATCTCCGATCAGCCTATCATGATCTTCACGGGTGACTTTGTCTTTGTTGGCGACGTTGGACGTCCAGACCTTCTGGAGAAGGCAGCAGGGTACCGCGGAACAATGGAAGTTGGCGCTCGCCAAATGTGGCAGTCACTAAAGAAGTTTAAAGCGTTGCCTGATCATATTCAGGTGCACCCGGCCCACGGGGCTGGCTCGGCCTGTGGAAAAGCTCTTGGCGCCATCCCATCATCAACCGTCGGATATGAAAAGCTTGTCAACTGGGCACTTCGCCACACGAATGAAGACGCGTTCATCGATGACCTGCTGTCTGGTCAGCCGGAGCCCCCTACCTACTTCGCCATGATGAAGAAGCTCAACAAGATCGAGCGCGCATTGCTACCGGAAGTACCAACGCAGAAGAAGTTGTCATGGAATGAGTTCGAGACGCTCCGTAACGATAGCGCCTTACTCATCGATGCTCGTTCAAAAGTCTCATTCGCCGGTGGTCACGTGCCGGGCTCGATCAACATCCAGAATAACAAGGCCTTCTCTACGTGGGCCGGATGGATGGTAGCCTACGACAAACCTTTTGTGCTCATCGCTCCCGAAGATCAATTGGATGACATTACACGCAAGCTCATGAGGATTGGCTTGGACAATGTGGCCGGGTATGTAACGAATGTTACAGAGTGGCAGGAGTCGGGGCATGAGCTGCATGAGATTCGACAGATGCATCTGGACGAACTACAACAGAAGTACAACGATCCTTCGCACCATGTGCTCGATGTTCGCGGCTACAGCGAGCATGAGACGGGGCACATACCAGGGGCCACAAACATCCACGTTGGTTATCTACGCAACCGCCTTGATGAGATCCCCCGCGATAAGCCTGTTGTCGTTGCATGTCAGGGTGGAGACCGCTCCAGCATTGCATCGAGCTACCTTATGCGAGAAGGCTTTACGAACATCCTCAACTTCCCACAGGGATTCGCTGGTTGGCAGGCTTCTGGAGCACCGGTCGAAACAGGAGTTCAGGCATGATAAACTGCATTACTATTCACGATCTCAAGTCCAGGCTTGACGCAGGAGACCACCCCTACCTACTTGATGTGCGCCAGCAAGAGGAGCATGAAGAGTTTTCTCTCGAGCCGTCAGTACTTATCCCGCTCAACGAACTGCCTGAGCGCGTTGGCGAACTCGATGACTATCGAAACAAGGAGCTCATCGTCTATTGCAGGTCCGGTAATCGAAGCCAACAGGCCTGCATGTTCCTTGAACTCAGCGGATTTACCAACGTTGTCAATCTCACGGGTGGCATGCTAGCCTGGGCTCAACTATGAGCCTGATGCTGGCCACCATTGCTTTGGTGATTGGCGTTTCTCTCGGGTTAATCGGAGCTGGTGGCGCCATTGTGGCCGTGCCAGCATTCGTCTATCTCGGGGGGATCGATCCGAACCTCGCCGATGGCTATGCGCTGTTTGTTGTGGCCATTTCTTCCGCTGTCGCTGTGGCAATGCAGGCCAAAGAGAAGTTGATCGACTGGAAGACCATTGCGTGGTTCGGTCCATCGACGATAGGATCGTTGATTCTCGTTCGGGGATATCTTGAGCAGCTCGTTCCCCAGCCAATACAGATGCTCCTGTTTGGGTGTATACTCCTGCTCGCCGCAGCCGCCATGTTGCGTAAGAAGCCCCAAAAGCAAGGTACACAGAGGAATAACCCTGCATTGCTTTCCTTGTTTGGCATAGTTGTAGGTGCAATTGGAGGACTGCTAGGCGTAGGCGGAGGCTTTCTGATGACACCGGCCTTAAACCTCTGGGCTGGGTTGGACATGAAGCGGGCGGTGGCTTCATCACTTGTACTCATTGCTGTTAACTCAGCAACAGGCGTTGTTGTTGACCTTGTAAAACACAAGCCATATGACTGGGCATTTGTTAGCGTCTTCGCAACACTTACCGTCACGGGCATTGTCGTGGGCACACTGCTCTCTCGCCGTGTGGACGGTAACATCCTACGCTCAATGTTTGGCTGGGTTGTCCTCGTAATCGGGCTATTTGTGCTCAGCAAAGAGCTGCAACTTATTTAGTCCCGACTCTTCTTTCGGAATACGAAGCTGATGGGCACGCCTTCGAGGTCGTGCAGCTTACGCAACTGACGCTCGATGAAACGCTTATAGGCGTCCGGCAATAGCTCGGGGAAGTTCAAGAAGAACGCAAACAATGGTGGCTCGGTCTTAACCTGCGTTACGTAGTTGATGCGTAGATCTCGTCCCTTAACACTTGGAGGGGGCGTGCGTTCCAACATCGCAATCAGCTCTTCATTGAGCTCGTGTGTTGGAATACGAACGCAGCGGCGCGCTTGGATCTCCTTGGCCATTTCGATCACCTTCGTGATACGCTGCTTGGTCACAGCAGAGATCGTAATGATCGGTACATAATCAAGCGTTGGAAGCTCTTCCTTGATCTTCTTGATAAAGGCATCGGCTGTTTTCGTGTCCTTCTCGATCAAGTCCCACTTGTTCAGGGCAATAATGAGCCCCTTTCGAGCAACCTCTGCGTCGGATATAATGCGCTTATCTTGTGCCTCAAGTCCCTGTGTGGCATCCACAACAATGATCGTTACATCTGATCTGTCGATCGCACGCGCGGTACGCATGGTGCTGTAGAGCTCGACACTTTCCGAAATGTTGCTGCGCCTGCGCAATCCTGCCGTATCAATAAGAACAATTTGCTCACCATAGTATGTGAGCACGCTATCAATGGCATCGCGTGTGGTACCGGCGATGGGTGTTACGACCATGCGGTCTTTACCAAGCAATGCGTTCGTGAGCGAACTCTTACCTACGTTTGGCCTGCCTACGATAGCAATCTTAAGACGGGTGTCTTCTTCGTCGTCGTTATCATCTATCTCGGCAACAACGGCATCGAGAAAGTCGCCTGTGGATCTTCCATTCAAGGCTGAGATGGCGAATGGTTCGCCCAGACCGAGAGAATAGAACTCTGCGGCGTTTAGGTCAGCAGAAGCGTTGTCGCATTTATTCACAACAAGCACAACAGGCTTTGAAGACGAACGGAGCATCTTCGCGATATCGGAGTCAACCGGTGTAACGCCATCGCGACCGTCAACAGCGAAGACGATTACATCGGCCTCTTCAATGGCAAGCATTGCCTGCTCACGGATTGCCTTATCAAAGACGTCCTCGCTCTGCGGAACGATACCCCCTGTATCGACAATCTGAAAGTGCTTACCAGCCCATTCCGCTTTGGCGTAGAGTCTGTCCCTCGTAACACCGGGCTGGCCCTCCACGATAGCGTGGCGCTCCTCGATGATGCGATTAAACAGTGTTGATTTGCCAACGTTTGGTCGGCCGACGATTGCTACAAGGCCCATAGTAGCAACAAAGGTACGGCTTATACGCTCTTGATGAGTTCCTGAATGATCTTGTCGGTCGTAATGCCTTCGGCCTCGGCTGTGAAGTTCGTTACGATGCGATGACGCAACACGCTCAACGCAACGGCCTTTACGTCATCAATACTTGGCGTAAACCTGCCTTGCAATGCTGCACGGCTCTTCGCACCGAGCACCAAGTACTGCGACGCGCGGGGTCCGGCGCCATAGCTGATGTAACTCTTCACCATCGCAACTGATGTATGCGACGGACGTGTTGAACGCACCATCTTGACAGCAAACTCGATCACGTTATCTGCGACCGGAATTCGGCGCACGAGATCTTGATAGGTGATGATATCCTGAGTTGTGATCACCTTCTGCACCTTGGCCGAAGAGCCACCGGTTGTTGAACGGACAACACTAACCTCTTCATCATACGATGGATAATCGAGCAGCAGGTTAAACATGAACCGGTCAAGCTGGGCTTCAGGCAGTGGGTAGGTGCCTTCCTGTTCGATAGGGTTCTGCGTTGCGAGTACAAAGAACGGTTGAGACAACTGATAGGTTGTTCCGGATGCTGTTACGCTATGCTCCTGCATCGCTTCGAGAAGCGCAGCCTGCGTCTTAGGGGGCGTGCGGTTAATCTCATCGGCTAGAACGATGTTGGCAAACACAGGCCCCTTGACAAAGCGAAATGTCTTTTGTCCGGTCGACAGATTATCCTCGATTACTTCTGTGCCGGTGATATCACCCGGCATCAAGTCGGGTGTGAATTGCACGCGCGAGAACGACAGGTCCATGGACTCCGACAACGTTCTGATCAGCAAGGTCTTTGCAAGACCTGGCACACCAACCAGTAGACAGTGCCCTCTTGCGAAGAGCGAGATCAGGAGCTGGTCAACAACGTCGGTCTGTCCAACGATGACCTTGCCGATCTCATTCTTAATCGAACCGATGTTCTCTGAGAGTTTCTGTACAAGTGCGGTATCTGACATGATCTGGTTCTTACGTCAATGAGGTAAAGTGTATCGCGTGAGCCCGTTTGAGCTCTTGCAATAGTCGAACAACGTCGTGTTCTGTTGTAGTGCGGCCAAATGAAAAACGCAGCGAACTGTTTGCTTCCTGTTCACTGCGTCCCATGGCTAACAAGACCGATGATGCTGCTGATTTCGAAGTCGAGCAAGCACTTCCCTTACTGCAGGCAACGGAAGGCATCTCGCGCATAAGGTTATCGACGGCGACACCCGTAAACATCACATTACTGATGTTGTAGTTGCGGCACGCACCAGAGCCATTGATAATGGTTCCATGTAGCTCGCAGACTTCACGCTCAAAGTTCTCACGAAGGGCGTTGATGCGACGTGATTCCTCAGCTACCGATGCGTAGGCGATCTCCCCAGCACACGCAAGTCCCACAATGCCCGGTACATTAAGCGTACCACTGCGGAATCCGTATTCCTGGCCACCACCATACATCATCGGTTCGATAGGACAGAGAAACTTCTTTCTGGCGCGGACGTAGAGAGCTCCAACGCCCTTGGGACCGTAGATCTTGTGACCAGAGATCGTCAGGATATCAATACCCATCTCATCGACGTCCAGCCGGATCTTTCCATATGCCTGCGTTGCATCAGTCATGAACAATGCCCCGCACTGATGTGCGATTTCGGCTACTGGCTTGAGATCCTGCACAACGCCGGTCTCGTTGTTGACGATCATCACCGAGACTAACACTGTATTGTCGTCGATGGCGCTGCGTGCAGACTCGATGTCAACGCGCCCCTGTGAATCCACCGGCAGATAGACAACCTCGCATCCGAATCGCGTGCAATACTCTGCTGCATCACGCACCGCAGGGTGCTCCGTCTTCATTGTCACAATCCTGCGTCTGCCCGAGCCCCCTTCAGCTAGTGCAGCTCGTGCAGCTCCAATGATGGCAAGATTGATACCCTCTGTTGAACCAGAAGTAAAAACAATCTCATTCATCACGCCACCCACATGGCGGGCAATGTCCATTCGGGCTTTCATCACAGCGCGCTGCGCCGTCAGCCCACCATTATGACCACTAGCAGCGTTGTAGAACGTATCACTGAAGTACGGCAACATTGCCTCGAGAACTCTCGGGTCAGTTGGTGTCGTGGCTGCGTAATCTGCGTAGATCAAGTCCATGGGTTACGAAGATACGAGTCCGTAAACGATCACGGTGCCAAGAGCTGCAACGAGTGGTAATGCCACAACAGCAATGAGTTCTCGGGGCTCTGACGTCACGAGATCGCTAACAAAGTACATTACGGCAGAAACGGGCGACATCGTCCTACCAACATTAGCGCCGATGCCTGCCATCACGCCAAGCATGATGGCCAGGGGAATCTGGCCATCGGCCACAAACGATGGTAACACAGCCTGAGCGAACGAAACCGCTGGGGCAGTTCCCGAACCACTCAGCATTGCCATGAGCCACGTAGCAAGGGGGCTTGCAATAGTCGCAAATGTTGGATCGCCAAGAAGCAGCATCGACACCTGCTGAATCAAACCCACCGCTTGGAGTCCGGCCAAGAAGCACGCCGCCGCGATGATGATCGAGATGACCTTTGCAAGACCGTACCCCATTCCGTCAAAAAAATCCGAAGTGAGCTTGCTTACGTGTTCGTTGAACGCACCATTGGATCTGTAACCGATGATCATGGCAAGAAACGTCGATGCAAACATGACGCTGTACACTGGGAGTCCCTCTGGGTAGTGCTGCGTTATGCCGGGGAACAGGTTCAAACGCGGCTGCGTAACGATCAGGGCCAGCACAGGCAAGGGGGCAAGCATCGCCATCGAGAACCTTCGTGCTGTGAAGCGATCAACCGACGTATCGGCCTGTTGTGCCTGCTCGCAATGAAACGCAGGTCTGCGCAGTACGAACATGAGAACGAGTACTGCTGCAACAAGAGCAAGGATATTGGGTATGGCCACCGCTGCCATTACCACATCCTGTGGCACATTGGTAGCGATCCGTACAGTTACAACATCTGCATCCCCAGGGTTAAGTAGATTACCACCAATACTGCACCCCAGTAATAACGTGGCACCTGCAGCAACACGGTTGTAGCCTGCTGCGAGCATCAAGGGAATAAGAATCGGACCAACTGCTGCAGCCGTGGCTGTTTGACTTGGAATAGCAGCATTTGTCACAAACCCAATCAAACACCCACCAGGCACAAGCAGCCAGCGAGCCTTACGGAGCGGACGTGCAAGAAGAGCAACGAGCTCACGATCAGCGCCAAGGCTGCGCAACACAAAGGCATAGCCCATTGCGCTACAGATTGGTCCCGTGACATCTGTGTTGCTGAGCGTTTTGCCGATCACTTCGAGTACTACAAGTGGTTTGCCTGCGACAATTGTTAACACGATACCAGCCAGCATCAGAACCAAGCGAACGTCATACTGCTTTCGTATGGCAAGAAGAACGCCGATGATTACCAAGCAGGTGGCTAGCAACATCATGGGGCATAACCCTCGGGAGACCATGATTCAACAGCAGAAACGTACGGACGCAGCGCGGGCTCAATCACAGATTGTCTGCCACTAATACCGACGATCCAATCCTTGGTCGTGAAATACTTCTGCTGCACTTCTGATACAGTGTCTGATGTAAGGGTCTGCATTGCTTCAATGTGTCGATCAAAGTAGTCGAAGGGCAACCCATACTGAACGAGTGTGTAGACAAGCGACGCGGTTTGCTGGGGCGTCTCGCAGTTGCGGGCAAATGACCCAAGGATCTGCTGCCGTGCATTTTCGAACTCCTCGTCGTTGATACGCTGTGATGCAATTCGGTGCACCTCATCAACGATTGTCGCAAGCGTGTCTGCCGTGAACTCATTGCCAACACTTGTCAAGATGGTCGTGGTTGCACTCAGTGGACGAACCGTAGGAAAAGCATAGGCCCCGTATGTGTAGCCCTTTTCTTCACGCAGGACAGTGAACAAACGGGCTAGTGTGTATCCACC
>CANGZU010000047.1 GCA_947458785.1 Ignavibacteria bacterium | reverse complement strand
AGGCACCGATTGGTCCACGATGCAGAAGACATATCGTGATCGCATTGTGAACGAGCTTGAAAAGCGCTACATGCCGGGCCTCAGCAAGCATATCGTTACTGAGCATATCATTGATCCTGTGCACTTCCGTGACGAGCTCAACTCCTACCTCGGAAGCGCGTTCTCTGTTGAACCAATCCTCTTCCAGAGCGCATGGTGGCGTCCACATAACAAGAGTGAAGATGTAGAAGGACTCTACTTTGTTGGAGCTGGAACGCACCCTGGCGCAGGACTCCCAGGTGTAATGAGCAGCGGGACGATTGCATCACGGATGATTGCAGAGTTCTAACAAACGCTGCAAGCCCCTTACTCTTCCCAGAGCACTCCGAAGACCAGCCACGATACAACCGTGACAATGCCGGTGTGTGCAATCATGAAGGATACGTCGCCCCAGGCATCTGCAAGGGTTAGGCCAGCTAATGCCATCAGGGTTGCTTGTATACCGGGCATCACGAGTGGAAGCAACAGCGGGAAGGAAAGAACGGGCAACAAAGCATTACGAGCACCCGCCTTTGCCACGATGGCAGAGATGATGGTAACGACCGATGCAAGGCCAAAACTTCCTAGGATAATGATTGCAAGCAACAAAGGCAGCGAGCCAACCTGAACAAGGGGCATCAAGACTAGCAAGAGTGCGATCAAGGCAAGATTCGAGAGAATCGAAAACACGACATTGCCTGCCAGTTTACCCCAGTAGACTGATGACGTTGGCGCGCTGAGGCGCAGGTACAGCGATGTTCCCCGCTCTTCCTCGCTCATGAAACCGCGCCCGAGTCCGCTCATAGCCGTGAAGAACATGAGAATCCAGATTACGCCGGCCACGATCGGTTTACCAAGGGGCTCTTCGGCTGTGGAATATGCCAGCAACGAAACAACCGTCACAACGAACAATGCAAGCGTTGTGATGCCGTAGCGTGTGCGGACCTCGCTCTGAAGGTCCTTGCGAAACACCGCTATCCAACGCTGCGTGGTCATGAGATCATCACAGACGGTAACGGAACCCTACCCCAACACCAAGTGACTGGAGCGTCCAGGGTCCGCTGGTGGCGATGTCGCCCAGCGTCTTGTGGTATTGCATCTCTGCAGATACCGAAATGCGATAGGAAACAGGATACAGGAATCCAGTCGTACCGTACCATGAGAGGAAGCTGGTCTGCAACTCATTGATCGCTGCGGGTTCGATTGCAGACGATCTGCTTCCGTCGGCATAGGTCCAGCTTGACGGACGTAGGATCGTACGTTGCGTTGTTGATGCTGCCGAAAGGTTTATGGACATTCGCAAACCAGTTCCAACATAGAAATACTTCAATGGGAACCACTCCATACCAAGCGCCATATCGAGATATGTCAATGAGAGATCTGCCTGCGTTGCTTGCTGATACTGCGTAAAGCGAGCTGATGACGTATCAAAGACGGTACTCATGGACGTGTCCGCCGCGAGCACACTACCGCCAACATTTGATACTCCAATCGAGCCAGTAAGAATCATACCACCAAGTGCACGCCATCCAACCATTGCACCGCCGCCATAGTTCGTACCAATGGCAGCTGAGTTAAACTTCTGCTGTGCCAACGGAACTGATGCAAGAGCGGCCGTAAGGTCGTGCGCAGAGGATCCCAATGTTGTGTATGCGCCAACCATCCAAGCTCCACCTTCCTGACACTCAGGATTGTTTCCTTGGGAGAGAATGTACATCACCTTATTGGTGGTGTTATCATACAGTTGGCAGACCGTATACTCTTGAGCATTGCCGGCAGCATCCATGGCGCGGAACACAACCTTGGAAGATCCAGCACCGCCGGAGCGCTTGATCACAATGGTAGCTTGTGGAACACCCTCGTCGATCGTCGGTATGTTAACGTCTACCCCTGATGATGATATCAACATTACGCTCTTGAGACCACGGTCGCGCTCACGGTCATCGCGGAAGGTAATAGCATATCCTTCCCGAACATTCCGTCCATCAGCGGTAGGGGGCTCTTCATCCTTAAACGATGTAGCCTCATAGAACGACTGTCCGGCCATGTTCCCGTACGCATCGTAGGCAGCCTTGTCAAAACCAAAGCCATAGGAGTAGAGTCCGAACGGAGCATCGCCCCGTATCATGTGTGAACCAAACGGAACCTGCACCTGCGCAATGGCATACCGGCTTTCACCAAGCGGAACAAACAGACTGGAGTCGATTGGACGTCCGTTCAATCGAATCTTGCTTGCTGTTGCACGCGGAGAGACCACGTTGATATAATGATGCCAGTCCCCATTGATCGGCGTGGCAAACCGGTACTGATTCATGAACTGCTGCGTCGGACTCACAAGGATCATCATCGGATCCCCTACACTGTCGCCGTTCTTGAAACCCTGCGCAAACTGAGCGACAAGAATTGGTCTGTCTGCCGTGATTTGAACGTGACGCGTCGCATTGAGGTTCTCGTAGTGCTCGCCAGCGCGCAGTGTTGCAACCACACGAGAATCCTCGAACACCTTAGTGCTATCATAGGCTGCTATGACACGGTAGGTGTACTTAGAACGCTCCTTGAGCATCCCAACATAGTAGTGCTTGCCCCATGCAGCCATCGGAGGAAGCTGCTCGATAAGGTGATTACACGCTTCAACCTTTGGGGGAATGTAGGCACAGGCGTGACCACTGAAGACGGCAATCTTCTTGCTTGCCTTCACATGCGTGCCGGTCATATCGCACGTACCAACAGCCTCCCATCGGGCAGATACGGTATAGACGTCTCCTTTCCGCAGACGAACGTTATAGGGAACACCCGGTGGACGTCCCATTGAGGTTGTAACCCGCGGTGTGATTGTTACCTCGGTATCATCTTCCGTTGCAACAATGGATAGACCAGAGAGCATTTCGGGAGACACCTGAATCTTGGAATATCCAACGGCGCGGTACTCCGTGCCGAGCACCGTCGTTGGTAGGCCCAGAAAGGTGTCAGTGGTCTGATACCGACTGCTGAGGCCGTAGACGCCTATTTCGACATCCGACGTAATGTGGACAGCAAGCCGCTCAGGAGATTCGACGCTGCGTAGCTGGGCCATCGCAGGGATCTGAACATTGACAACCGTATTGGCCTTTACGGTGATTGTATTGTCGTACTCAATGCCTTCAATCTGGATACGGACTTTTGCGTCGTAGCTGCTCGTAACAAAGAGCTGCAACCGCAAGCCCCCTTGCCTGCCAGCCTGGTCATTCTTACCAGCTTCGCGGAAGTTCTTCATGAAACACAGCCAAAACTCACGTCCTTCAGAGTTCATGCCAGTTGGAGCCTGCTGCGCCCAAGCAGAGGTGGACAACACCATGAGGAGCATACTAACGAGGAGCGTTCTCATCGCATCACCGCCAATCCGTGATACACAGTGGCTTCCCGCGTAATGAGTTCGACAATGTATCTACCAGAGCCGATATCCGACTCCAGAAAGGCCATCGTAAACTCGTTCTCTCCTGTTCGTGCCTGCACATCTGCAAATGTTTTTACAAGCTTACCCTGAATGGTTCTCACGTTGATGGTCACGGCTTGATCGCTTGAAACACTGTAGGAAAGACGCGTTGTCGTGTTAAATGGATTCGGATAGTTACCCGTTATGGCAACCGGCACGATATGTCCTCCCGGCTGTGCGTCTTCTTTGAGAACAACACAAACATTGCCATTTACTGTAAGCGGAGCACCATCGAGTTCCAGCGCTACGATCTCCAACGTACCTTCGGTATCGGCGCTGTAGACGCCCTCAAGCAGGATTGCAAAGAGTGTGTCGTGAACACCCGCCCCACCAGAACCGCATGAAACATCGATCGTGGCCACTCTGCGGTCGACCTGCTGACGCGTTACTCCGAACGACGTACATGTTAGTGCGTATGATGGATCCCCCAGAACATTCGCAACACGCGCAACCCCGGGTGTGAATCGGATTGTAGCATCAAGTTGTCCTAGGCGGGGAAGTTTGCCGGCAACAGGAATACGCAGTCGCTGCTGCGGAACAATGCGAATTGTGTCAGGCAGGGTCACGTCCGCGGCAGTTGCCGGTGCAACTAAACTCAGCATGACCATCAACAGGAAGTATGCACGTACCATAGAGCTCCAAATATACCCATGCTATGGGTGCTAGAATTCCTGACTTACGATCACTTCGTATCCGCGCTCCTTGTTCCCGACTACAATCAGGGTAAAGTTGTTGCCAAGGGTAGCCAACTGGACCGGCAAGGTGTAGACCTTGTTACGCGTTGCCGCATCATAGAAAAAGAACGTACCACGCCTGTCCTGCTGTGAAATGACAATGTCGGACGACGTGCCAGCCTGCACTCCAATAGCCAAATGATCGCCATCGCCGGTTATCGCAGGAATAGAGTCAACACAGACAGAGATCGAGGGGACATCTCGCGTAGCATTGATTACCCGTCGTTTCGTGTAGCCAGACTGCGGGGTAAGGGGCAGGCTGGTAAACTGTAGAATCTGAGGGACACCTCCCACATCAGAATAGACCGCAAGCGTTCTGTATCCAAGTTTGATGTCGAGGCTCGCAGTAACGGCGTCAATACTGCACCCAGAAGTGGCTGTTACAACGGAAGACGTGATGCTGTTTCCGTAGAAGAGCCTTCCTCCTGAAAGTATGTTGCCAAGCACCACGGTAGACGGAGATTGATCTGCACGCCCATGCACCAACGTCACGAGAGATGCCTCTTCAAGGTTCGATAGCCCCACCGACGCATCCTGTTGTTCAATAAGTACAAGATCTAGACTGCCATTGCGTTCGCAAACCACAAGATCGTACGAGGCGTCTGCGCGGAGCGATGCAGTGGCAACGCGCAACACCCGGGTGGGTGTTGATGAGGTTGTTACCGTTAACGGTATCTGACCGGGTTCGAGAGCAACTGCCGCAGAGACTCTATCGAAGACAATGCTGCGGGCAAGGGTTAGCCCCGTGCTGATACCACTTGGCGCTGCTGCAGAAGTTCGAGCCCCGCTGGAAACCGTGATCGCTCCGGCACTGGCGGCAGCATGTACAACGCGCACTACGGCCCTACCAGACGAACCAAACGGACGTTGGATCGTTGGCGCAATAACAAGGGTTCCACGACTGGCAGAATCCACCGCATAGACGGTGAACTTACCCCGCACATCCAACGATGTACTGTCCGTAGCGGAGCCCCCTCCAGCAAAAGTGGCTTGTATCACGTCTGCACGCTGTTGCTCGCAGGTCGCAACCTGCGCAATACTACTCAGTTGGTATGAGCCAAGGGACTGGGCAAGCTCTTGATTGGCAAGCGGAAGCGTAACTGACACTGGCTGCGAGGAGATGTTTGCCACCCTCACATCGGCCGTGCGATTCAAAATGGTCGGAAAGGGGCGATCGGCGTTCCTCGACAGATCGGTTTCCTCGATCACCGCAAAGCGGGGCTCATCCGAGGTTGCTGTTCGATAGATCAGTATGCTGTAGGCCTTTCGCTCTCCGAGCTGACATTCAAAAGTGCCCACAACCTTGCTGAGACCTTCACGGGTGTCGATGATCGAGAACACCGCAATGCCCGGATACACTTCTCTGTACACAGAGGCTTGCCGAAAGGGTACCGGTGATGGGAAGATGTTTGCACCGTTTGGACATCCTAGACGCACATCAAATACTCTACCTGTGTCCGGAATCAGGTTGATCACGCGCACCTGCGCCAGCGGCAGCGTTGTGAGCGCCGCATTCGCGTTGGTGATCATGATCGTGTCAAACACGTCGGGATTGCCCTGTTTGGGGACGGCGTAGATCGAGTACACCGAGTTTTGAATGAATGGCACTCGACGGGGGGATTTGAACTCCTGCACCCCGTTGGACATGATCGTTATGATACTCGAGTCGCCCGGTGAGCGCACGGTGTCGGAGAACGATAACGACGAAACATCGGCAGACTCAAAGCCCTGCTCAAGAACGAGTTTACGAGGCGCACCATCGGTAATCACGTTGAACAGTCGAAGCAGGATCCGACGGCTTCCCGGCGTCGGATCAACAATGCTCATGTCTTCGCTGGCACAACCGAGAAGCCCTATTGCTAGAGCCAGGATGCCCAACCATGTACGTAATTGGTGTCTCGATTTCATTTCAGCCCATGAACGTATAGCAAGTTGCGATATTTTTGCGTCCCATATACGTTGAAAAAGCCCAGCTCGTGGAAGAACACCTCCATTCGATTCTTGACAGGTTTGCAGAGGTTGAGCAATCGCTCAACGACCCTTCAGTTGTCAACGATCCCAAGCAACTCCGTGATGCATCACGTGAGTATAAGAGTCTATTGCCCGTCGTTAACGCCGGACGCAAGTACCTAGCTCTACTGTCACAGATCCGAGAGAATCGCGCTATGATCGATGATCCATCTACGGATCAGGAATTGCGCGATATGGCCTATGAAGACACACGAGCACTGGAAGACGAACGCCTCGTGCTTGAAGAAGAACTGACCGTGCTTCTTATTCCACGAGACCCCAACGATTTCAAGAACTGCATCATGGAACTCCGTGCTGGCACGGGCGGAGACGAGGCAGCATTGTTCGTAGGTGATCTTTACCGTATGTATCAACGGTATTGCGAGCGTCGTGGCTGGACCTCGGAATCTATCGACGTCACTGAGAGTGAACGCGGTGGATACAAAGAGGTCACGTTCCAAGTCAATGGCGATGAAGCCTACGGCGTGCTGAAGTACGAAAGTGGCGTACACCGCGTACAACGTGTGCCTGAAACAGAATCCCAGGGTCGTGTGCATACATCTGCAGCAACGGTGGCGGTACTGCCCGAAGCTGAAGAAGTAGATGTACAGATCAATGAGGCCGACCTTCGCGTCGACATCTTTAGGTCAGGGGGCAAGGGAGGCCAAAACGTTAACAAGGTCGAGACCGCTGTTCGACTTGTTCACATCCCCACGGGCATCGTCGTTCAGTGTCAAGACGAGCGTTCACAACTCAAGAACAAGGACAAGGCCATGAAGGTACTTCGTGCCCGGCTCTACGAACTTGAACTTGAAAAGCAGCAATCTGCGATTGCTGGCGCACGCAAGGACATGGTACGCAGCGGCGACCGCTCTGAGAAGATTCGGACATATAACTGGCCCCAAAACAGGGTAACGGATCATCGCCTTGAGGGCGACGCCAAGAACCACCCCCTTCAATCTGTTGTTGACGGCGAACTCGATGCCATAATCACAGCCCTACGTGTTGCTGAACGCGGCACCACGTCATAAACCCGTAAACCACGTTATTTTCCCCCATGGCTATTCGCGAACGACTACAACAACGCGCGTTTACGTCGCCTCAGCAAGAGGCTATGTTGAGTGTCATGGTATGCTCCGATGTGCTTCTTCGTCTCATGGAAGAACTTACCGAACCGCATGGCATCACCTCGGCACAGTACAACGTGCTCCGTATCCTGCGAGGCGTACATCCCGAGGGGCATCCCCGACGTGAGATCATTCGACGCATGATCCAAGTTGCTCCCGATGTAACGCGCCTCATTGACCGACTCGAGAAGCAGGACCTGGTGCAACGCGGACGGAGCAGCGACGACAAGCGGCTTTCGCTGACCTTTATCACAGACAAGGGGCTGGCACTGCTTAGCGACATGCAGCCAACACTAGATCTTATGAATAAACGGCTATGGGCGAACATCTCCGAAGACGAAGCACTTGCTTTAGCTAAACTTTGTGATAAATTGGTCGGGTCGGTCTAATAGATCTTTCCTAATCATTACGAGGTTCCAATGAATCTTCCTGCACACACTCTTGGACGACTGCTGTTTTCGCTGCCACTGGTAGTGTTCGGAGCATTCCACTTTATCGCAGGCGATAAAATGGCAAGTGCTGTCCCGGCATGGGTTCCCGGTGGTGGAATCTGGGTGTATATCACTGGATTAGCGATGATTGCCGCGCCAATTGCAATGCTTACAGGTAGAATGGCGAAATTGGCAGCCCAGATGACGGCACTCTTGATGCTTACATACGCTGTTACAGTGCAACTACCTGGAGCAATGGCTGGCGATCAAATGGCAACAGTAGGGTTCTTGAAGGACATCATGCTCTGTGGCGGTGCTCTCCTGATGGCCCACCTGAGCGAGAAGTAAGATTTCAACTACGACAGATTCTGAGATCACTCATCTCAGTCACACACAACAAAGCGGCCCCATAAGCGAAAGCTTGTGGGGCCGTTTGTGTAGGTATCAATTCAAACGAATTACAGAGGAATATTGCCGTGCTTCTTCCATGGGTTGCTGTCTTCCTTGGTACGTAGCAGACGAAGTGCATTTATCAGCTCGCGGCGTGTTTGCTGAGGCTCAATGACATCATCAACGTATCCTCGCTCGGCTGCCTCATACGGATTAGCGAACTCGACGTTGTATTGATCCTGCAGCTCCAGTGTACGCTGCTCCTTGTTTTCGGCTTTCTCGATATCCTTGCGATACAGAATCTCAACAGCTCCCTTGGCACCCATGACGGCAATCTCGGCCGATGGCCATGCTACATTAAAGTCGCCACGAATGTGTTTAGATCCCATCACATCATACGCGCCACCATATGCCTTGCGTGTGATGACAGTAAGTTTGGGCACTGTGGCCTCACAGAAGGCATACAGCAGCTTAGCCCCATGACGAATGATACCACGCCACTCCTGCTCGGTGCCTGGCAAGAATCCTGGGACATCCTCGAAGATGACAAGTGGAATCTCGAATGCATCGCAGAAGCGGACAAAGCGAGCCCCTTTCACAGAGCTATTGATATCGAGCACACCTGCAAGTGAAGCGGGCTGATTTGCGACGATGCCAACAGGCATGCCGTCAAGTGTGGCAAAACCCACAACGATGTTCGTTGCATAGTCGGCATGAACCTCAAAGAAGTCATGCTCATCGACCACGTCGCGAATCACTTCCTTGATATCGTACGGATGGTTCGGATTGGCAGGAATGATTCGACGCAGCTTTTCACACTCGCGGGTGGGGTCGTCGTTTGTTGGCCGAACAGGGGGCTTCTCGCGGTTGCTCAGTGGCAGGAATGTCATGAGCTTGCGGACATTGAGGAGCGTCTCAATCTCATTGTCAAATGCAAAGTGCGCCACGCCGCTTATCGAGGCATGCGTTTCTGCGCCACCAAGTTCTTCGAAGGTGACCTCTTCGTGCGTTACCGTCTTTACAACGTCCGGACCCGTAACGAACATGTACGATGTGCCCTTCGTCATGAACACAAAGTCTGTTAATGCTGGAGAGTACACGGCACCTCCGGCACATGGACCAAGGATCACGCTGATCTGCGGCACAACGCCACTGGCCATGGTGTTGCGAAGAAAGATGTCGGCATAACCACCAAGCGCAACTACACCTTCCTGGATGCGAGCGCCACCCGAATCATTAAGTCCGATCACCGGTGCGCCGATCTTCATCGCGAGGTCTTGGATCTTGCAGATCTTTTCTGCGTGCACTTCTCCAAGGGAACCACCGAAGGTGGTGAAGTCTTGCGAGAAGACGCAGACCGTTCGTCCGTGTATTGTGCCAGTTCCAGTAACAACGCCGTCTCCGAGTGGACGCTGCAGCTCGAGACCGAACTTTGTTGAACGGTGGCGGGCCAGCATGTCCATCTCCTTGAACGACCCCTCGTCTAGCAGAACTTCCAGGCGCTCACGTGCGGTGAGTTTGCCCTTGGCGTGCTGCGCATCAATACGGGCTTGGCCGCCCCCTAGCAATGCTTGTTCTTTGAGTTTACGAAGCTGTTCGATCTTTGCGTCCACATTATCCTCCTGATTCGACGGCTCGAAAATAGGCAGTAATTTGCCGTCCTATGTCACACCGCCTTGTCCTTATGCTCTCGGCCATCTTTATGATGTTTGCCGTTTTTGGTTTTGTCTTTGCCTACGGCGCGTTTGTTGGAGATAACGACGACATCGCCTGGGGCAACCTTTGGCTGGGTGTTACGATGATCACAACGTCGGCTATCGTCTTGCTGGTAGGGCTTCGACTGAAGAAACACGAGGATGCACGAATGGACGGCGTGATCGCCGACCTGCTGTCTAAGGAGTCCTGCATCGAGGCATCACGCTTTGCGGAATGTCTCAACATCTCGGTCGATGATGCGCGCGACGTTCTCGACAAGCGCGCACGGGCCAATAACTGGCGCCGCCTCGAACTCGAGCACTACAACGCAAAGTACTTCGTGGCCTAACCAGATGATCGCGGGCCATACGATCGGCGTCATCATCCCCGCTCTTAATGAGGAACAGTCCATTGGTTCTGTTCTCGAAGCCCTACCGGCAGCATTTGATATTGTTGTCGTCGTCGATAATGGCTCCACGGATGCCACTGCGCGCATCGCTTCCAGCAAAGGGGCTCGTGTAGTCCACGAAAGCGAACGTGGATACGGCGCAGCTTGCCTACGTGGCATTGCAGAGCTTGCAAGCAACCCGCCCGACGTTGTCTTGTTCATGGATGCCGATGCAAGCGATCATCCAGATGACGCATTGCACGTATCGACATATGTTGCCTCTGGTCAGTGTGATTTCTGCATCGGAAGTAGAACCCGCGGAGATCATGAGCGCGGCTCGTTAACGCCCGTTCAGCACTTTGGCAACTGGTTGTCTACAACGCTAATACGATGGATCTGGAAAGCCCCCTATACTGATCTTGGTCCGCTGCGAGCACTGCGCTACACAACACTCTGCGCCATGAATATGGAGGATCGCACGTGGGGGTGGACGATTGAGATGCAGATCAAAGCTGCGATGCTCAATGTCCAGACTCTTGAGATCCCTGTACGATACCGTGTTCGTATCGGCACCTCAAAGATCTCAGGTACGGTAATGGGATCCATCAAAGCTGGTACAAAGATCATTGCCACCATTGCCAAGTACGCACTTCGATAGATGCTTGTACTACTCTGCATATCGATCGTTGCCTGCTGCATCAACGTTGGACCTACATCGTGGTATGTACTCAGTGCCGTTTGGGGGCTGGGCCTCTGGTATATACGTCGGCAGGAGTCACACGACCTGCTTCGTCTAAGCAGATATCTTCTCGCCACATTCGCAGTGGCCATAGCTGTGCTCTTCTACCAAACAGATGTGTTCTCTGATGACGCCCATCGTTACCGTTGGGATGGCTGGGTTGCCGTGCATGGCGTGGACCCGTATTCTGCCGCCCCTGTAGACTCGTCGCTTGCATCTCTGGCACATGCAACAGATCATGTTCGCTACCCGGATATGATCAACAACAACACCCTCAAGACGATCTATCCACCAGCTGCACAACTTGTGTTTTCGGCTATCGTGCGGATATGCGGGACCGAGCCACTCGCGTTTAAGCTTGGATGGGTTGCACTCTGCATGGGTATGATTGCTCTAACGATCTGGCTGCTTTGGTCAGATCTTCATCTGCTCTCGCGTTATCTCGGAGTCCTGATATCACCCATCATCTTGCTTCATGGGTTTATGGACATCCACGTGGACATCATGATGGCGCTTGCAGTAATGCTCGCACTTGCAATGTTGCGCAAGGGCGGTCGGATGGCGTTGGTTGGATCAAGTATCTACGGCATTTCTATTGCGATGAAGTATCTGCCGATTCTTCTGCTCCCTGTAGTTGTAAAGCACCACGCTCTTGAAAAGAGGATTGCATTTCAACGAGCATTGATCATTGGCTCAACGATTGCTTTGTTGTACATACCATTCATGCACTCTGATGTCTTTGGTAGTCTGGGTGTTTTCGCGCGTGCATGGCAGGCTAACAGCCTACTTGCATGGACAGGCAATCATTTCGTCGAACCACAGTTAACACGCGTCGTGCTAATGGCAATAGCAGGATCTGTGATGCTGGTTGTCTTCGTTCGATGGAGCGGAGACATGCTTTGGATGTCATCGCTCTGGGTGATCACACTGTTAGTATTCTCACCTGTCGTACACCCGTGGTATCTGGCACTGTCCTTGATCCTGTGGGTTGTTGCTCCATCGCGCGCAACCATCGTGTGGGCGACAACGATGTGCGTGTATGCATACACATATGAAAACTACAAGGGCAATGGAGTGTGGTATGACCACCCCGTTGCCCTTGCGATTGAATATGTTCCAGTTCTTGTTGCGCTTGGTCTCGACGTAACTAGAGGCCCCTTACTGCTTCGTGATCAGCATCGTATGGGTCTTAGTCCCAGCGTTGATCGTTAGAGAGTAGACACCAGAGACGCCGTCAATGGAAAGGGGCTGGAGTTCCGTTGCCGAAGAGATGCGAGCCACGATGCGACCAAGCATATCTGTCAGGACAACCTCTGCGCCTGCTGCACCTTGCAGAGTGACGTATCCTGTTGTCGGATTTGGATAGACACTAACGGTCGAGCCATCAATAAGATCAACGACATCCGTTGTGCCAACAAGGAAGTTGTCCGACCAGCGACTGCAGCCTGCTGTATCGCTGATACGAACACGGTAGAATCCGTCTCCTACGATCTTGACCGTGCGTGATGTAGCTCCTTTGATCGGCTGACCTTCACGATACCACTGATAGTCTACAAGGTCCACTGAGCATGACAACTCATCAGCATTGCGCGTGATTGTTGGAAGCTGAAGTCCAGGAGTGATTGTGATCGTCACTGTATCGGTATTCTTGATGCACTCATCAAACCCCTTGATGCGACAGTACACTTGGTAGGTGCCTTGCTTGAGCGCAGATGTTGTAAAGCGATAGCCAGTTAGGTTTTGCTTTTCTCCATTGAGAAACCACTCATACATCGGATAGCCAAAACGAACTTCCAGAGTTGTGTCTTGTCCTTCGCAAAGCTTAAGTGTGTTGGTGCGTGGACGCATCAGGGTGCTTGGACCGCATTCGAGTGCAGCAACGAAGGCATCGGTAAACCGATCACCATCAATTCGCTCCCCATCGACGATCATGTACGTGTCGAATGTACCTGTGATGTGCGGGACATTCTTACCATCTACACCAATTCCTGTTGCCTCATCATCGTACGGTCCACCAAATGCACGAAGCCAATCAACCTCACCATTCGGGAGGATACGCATCACAATTCCGTCGGTTCCTCCGTATGAATCTTCGGCGAATGAGCCGATGACCGTTGTGCTGTCGTATGAGCCCCCTACGAACATGTTGCCATTTACGTCGGCAAAGATCGTGGTTCCAACCTCGTTGAACGTACCGCCATAGTGCTTGAGCAGCTCAAACGATCCGTCCTTGCTCATACGTGTCACGAAAAGATCAGAACCGAACTCTCCATTGGCCTTTAACGTCTGCGTGCCGAAGTTCATAGTTTGCTTCATGGCACCTGTGAGAACTAGACGTCCATCAGGCATGGCATGTCCGGCGATGATATCATCATTACCGCTCCAACCAAGACGCTGTGTCCAGAGGGGTTGACCATTTGCGTTTACTGCGCGCACAAAGAAGTCCGACTTGCCGGCATAACTGTCGAACGTTGCGTTGCCGAATGATACCTGCCCGATGAACGATCCGTAACTGTACACGCGATCTCCATTGGGAGAAACGGCAACGCCTCTTGCTTGATCATTGTCTGACGAGCCAGCACCAACGACCCATTGGAAATCGCCGTTTGCATTCATCTTTGCTACGAATGCATCGATCTTGCCAACGGACTTGTAGGTCTTTGTACCGAACTGCCCAGTGCCACCGACACCACCAGCAACATACACGTTGCCTGTTGAGTCCACCGCCACATAAGGGGCTCCTTCATCGCTTGTAGTAGATCCGAAAACCTTGATCCACTGAACGATTCCGAACCTGTCGAGCTTTGCAACAAACATGTCCATGGTTGATGCATCTATGCCCTCGACGAGCTCACCGGCGATCACAGCTTGATCAACGAAAGCTCCACCGAAGTAATAGTTGCCTTGCCGGTCCACGACGATGTTCGCTGCTTCATCAACATCAAAGCTTCCGTGTGACGCTGCACTGATGGCTTGTCCCTTTGCATTGAACCGACCCGTAAAGATGTCGTAGTTACCCACGGCTTTTACGTCCATGCCACCGACATTCAGTGAGTCAGAAAAAACGCCAACCACATGAACATCTCCATTAGGCGCAATTGCCATACCAAGTGCTTCATCAAAGCTGGGTCCATCAATGGTCTTGATCCATGTGTAGCGTTGAGCAATCGCAGGCATGGTGAGCACCATCACCACGAGTGCGCCGACGAGCAATGCCCGAGTATGCAAGTTCTTCATACATCTCCCCTGGTCAAGGTTGCAGTCCCCGACCTGTTTTCAAAATGAGACCGTTTGTTTGCAGTTCTTCAATGATTGCATCAAGAATGCCGTTGATAAACGTACCACTTTTGTCAGTGGAGTAGCGTTTTGCGAGTTCAATGACCTCGTTAATCGTGACCTTGATCGGAATATCGGAGCATGACATCAGCTCTGCAACTGCTAGGCGCATGAGAATGATATCGAGCATAGCAATGCGGTCGAAGTCCCAGTTTTGAGCATGCTTCTTGATCAACTCAGTGCTCATGTCGCGCTGGTTGAGGCAAGCTCTGATGACATTTTGGGCGTACGACACTTCATCGTCATTCCAACGGATGGGTACGTCAGCTTCCAGTTCTCGCACCTCGTCTGGGTGCAAAATCCTGTCGCCGCTGGTAGACTCCTTCGGATCAAACGTGAATTCGCGATAGAAGACGTGATTAAAGGCTTCATCCGCAGATACATCCCCACTTACGGTGGCAGCGAGTATCTGCAGAACCTTTTCACGGGCTAAGTGACGCGTTCCCTTGATCTTTGATTTGCGACTAACGGGAAAGTCGTTGTCCGGCACGTTTGTAGGCAAACAAACTCCTGTACTTATACACCGCGGATCGTTGGCGATCCGGTGTATGATCCGTGAACGTGACGTACCTTACGCAAGCGTTCTTCCGCAATGGCGTTCGATGCTTCATACGTAAGGATGTTGTTGGCACTTGCCAACGCAAAAATATTCATCGTGATATCGTAGATACCTTCCGCCTGGCGCATCACTTTATCGCGATCGTAGCCTTCAACTTCTGAAGCCACATTCATCAGACCACCCGAGTTAACAACATAGTCTGGTGCGTAGAGGATACCGCGGGCCTTGAGAGCTTCGCCGTGTTTCTTTTCTTCTTTGAGTTGGTTATT
>CANGZU010000046.1 GCA_947458785.1 Ignavibacteria bacterium | reverse complement strand
GATGTCGTGGCCGACAACGGCCGGATCCAAGGTTCGAACTCAAGCCGCCTTACAATCTCCAACATCCAATCCTCGGATGTTAGCAACGAATACACTTGTGTTGTTATCGGTGTCTGCGGAACAGCTACAACAAAGCCAGCCCGCGTCTTCACATCTGGCGTTTATGTAGAGTTTGCTTCGAAGACTGTTGCAACATGCAATGGTTCAAAGGCGACTATCGCTGGCAAGGCATATTCAAACCCACCAGCGAATGATATCGATGTTCGTTGGTGGTACAACGGATCCCCTCTCTCAGATGGTGGTCGCTTTAGCGGCACTTCAACAGAGACACTGACGATCGATCCAGTCACAACAGAAGATATCGGATCATACACATTGCGTGCAGCCGTCGGACCACTAAGTGATCAGGACAATGTTCAGCTTGTGATCGCCTCTTCCCCAACAATTACAGCACAGCCACAAAGCGTAGATGCCTGTGACGGCGCATCTGTGACACTCACCGTTGCAGCTTCCGGACAAGGTACACTTCGTTACACGTGGTCGAAAGACGGTTCCCCAATCGTAGGATCAAGCGGTTCGAGCTTCACAATTGCAGTTGCTAATGCAGCGCTGGCTGGGGTATATACTGTAACGGTTTCTACAGATTGCGGATCAGTTACATCATCTGCGGCAACTGTCACAGTACGTCCTGCTACGGTTGTTACTCAGCAGCCTCCAGCAACAGTAGCTGTGCAGGTTGGTCAGCCGTTGACGATATCACTCACAGCTACGGGCGCTGGAACAGTCCAGTATCAGTGGGTTAAGGATGGCGCGCAGATCGCAGGCGAAGTTGCTCCGACGTTCACAAAGGCAGCATATGCCACAACCGATGAAGGTAAGTATTGGTGCGTTGTTCGTTCAGAGTGTGGTACTGTTACATCAGACACAACGACCGTTACGACACGCCCCGGTGTTGTAAGCGTTGATGATGAAGCCGGTGTTGACGGAAACGTGCTCAGTGCAGTGATGCCGAACCCAGCTATGGATGGTGCAAACGTTAATCTGACTGTTGCTTATCCGTCACACACAGTTATCACGCTTGTTGACGCTTCAGGTTCAACTGTCGCGACAATCGCATCGATGAACCTGGCCTCTGGCACACATACCTTTGGCTTTGACGCGTCACAGTATGCTGCAGGTATCTATCGCTTGGTAGCAACTGTTGGCAACGTAACGCTCGTGCAGCCAGTTGCTATCGTGAAGTGATTCCCCTAACACTTCATTGCTGACTCTTCCAAAAAAGGGGGTGTGCTCTGCATGCCCCCTTTTTTCATAACACTACACAAACCCTACCCTGAAGTGTATGATGCCTATACGTCTAATTGCCTTGTTTGTGCTTGCTATCATTTCGGCGCAGATGTGTTTTGCGCAGGACATGGTTGTCAGCGAGTACTATAACATCCAGGATGAAAACGGCGAATGGACAGAAGTCGTTGTTGTTAAAGACAACCTCAACGCCGTCGGGTATGTGGTGTTCGATGCCAACACGGGGCAAGTAGCACGAATGGGTGGACCCAAATTCAAGGATATACCACTATGGCGTAACCTTCGTGCAGGCACCATCATCGTTATCTGGCATAGAGCTATCCCTGCAGGCGTCAAGAAGGACGTCGACCCACGTGATGGTTACCTAGAGGTCTCCAGCAGAGATGTAGACTTGTTTACGATCTTTCTGTTCCCAACTGCTACGATGGAGTCTGCCGCCCTAAACATTGCCAACGATGGTGATGTGCTACAGATTGTTGATGGTAATGAAGTTCCTATTCATGCTCTAGGGCATAACAAGCCAACTGGCGCGGCCTACAACGCAGTCACTGCACCGAAAGCAAACTTCGACTCCGGTAGTGTTGGTGCCTCGCGATCCAATAGGATCACGGGACGAACACTAGGCGCTTATGGGGTTGGCATCACAAAGGACTCCGCCGTAGCGGGCTTCAATGAGTCACGGGGCTTACCCAATCGCTTCGATCTTGCCCGCACAAACATGGGTGTAAAGAACATCAATCATTGGTTCTGGCGCGAGACGCGCGAACCAATCTGGACGGCGGCACCTTCTGTGAACGTTATCACGCAGAACGAGTCTTCGATCACCATTGGCTGGACGCCGGTTATCGATGGTTATCCTCAGGATTCAACCACGGGATATATAATCCTGCGTGATACCCTCAACTTTGCTTCCTTCCCTGCCAATGGCGTCATTGATGGTACCATTATTACCAAGGGAACGAAAATCGGTACCGCAACCGTCGTCGATGTTCGCCCAACAATTGCAGGAAACCAGTACAAAGACTCCACCAATATTGCTTGCGGAGTTGCATATACGTATCGCGTGTATGGATACAGATATCGACGTGATGACATTTTGACAACGACCGACGATACCACGGCTCGGGGTCGGCAGTATACAGAGCTTCGCTACGCTCAATCATCGCAGATCACGCGCACAACACCGTCGAAGCCTGAGATCACTGCATCGAAGATTGAGATCTGTCCTGGAGATACACTTTCACTCTCGACCACTTCTGTGGCTGATCGATACGAGTGGACTCTCAACGGTGTTTCGCTGGCCGTTGGTGGAACAACGCGTGTCGTCGTACGTGAGGCGGGAACGTATCGCCTTAAGGTTTATGGTGCTGGATGCTCTGCACTGTCAGATGAGATTACTGTTAAGCTTCTGCCCGCCCCCTCAGTAGATGTTTCGCCTGTTGGTCCGCATACGATCTGCGCAGGCGATTCGGTTGTTCTGACTACCTCGGCAAACGCGGCAACATTCGAGTGGCTGCGAGACGGATTTGTGCTTCCAGGTGCTACCACACGAACATTGGTCGTCCGCCAAGCTGGCGACTACCAAGTCCGCATCGCAACGGCAGCAGGCTGTCCGGGAGTTTCGCCGCTTGTGCGCGTTCGCACCTATGACGTCAAGCTCCGATCTGTACCGAATGCGTTGAACTTCGGCACGCTCGGCCAGTGCAAGTCCGATACGTCATTGTTTGTTGATGTGTTCAATGATGGTACATCTGTTCTAACGGTAACCAACGTTACGCTACCGGTAGGCTTTGCGCTGGTTGCGCCGCCGCCAGGCTTTCAAGTTGCTCCCGGCAAGTCCCAGCGTGTTCAGCTTGCCTTCAGTCCGTCTGGTTCTGGAGTCTTCAATGGTGCGGCGGTCTTTTCGGCAGCTCCCTGTGGTGTGAGTACAACCTGCACTGTGCGCGGCGAGCGCAATGCCATCTCTGTTGCCGTTGATCGATCACAGGTAAACTTCGGTACGTTCGCATCGTGCCCAACCTCGAATACACGCGTTGATTCAACATTCCAGATTCGCAATAGTGGATCAGATACGATCTATGTTGGAGTTCCGCGCGTTGATCCCCCATTCTATCTGCTTACATCGTTTACTGGCGCAAAGGCTTTGCCGCCGAATCAGGATCTTGCAATCCAGATTCAGTATCGTCCGCTCGGGCCAGACCTCGATCGAGGTGTCATTCAACAGATTGCCTTCCCCTATACATCGCGATCATGTCGGGATACGCTGCGGGCCCAAATACAAGCTGCCAGTTACGTTCCACGTATCGCTATTGCCCCTGATCAACTTGACCTTGGAGTGGTACTCGAGTGTGCTGCCGTTGTTGACACCGTTTTCGAGGTCACCAACACATCACTCGTGCCTGTTACCGTAACAAACGTTATTGGAAACGGCATTATCTATGCTGGGGGCAGCATTGTGATCGATCCGAAATCAACAAAGAGTATTCCCCTGTCGATCACACCAGTTGGCCAAAGCGGTCCATTCTCGATCTCCGCTCGCGTTCAGTTTGGTCCGTGCGCAACGTCAGATTCGATCGTGATCTCGGGAACACTGCTCAAGCCGGAGTACACTGCCTCGACACAGGTTCTGGAGTTTGGAACAATTCTCCTCTGTGATACGACCACGTCGTCAACGCGCGTAGTTTCCTTTGTCTCAAGGGGCTTGCTTGGATTACGTTCACGCGTAAACAGTGTTAGCGTGGCACAGCCGTTTACATCTGATGTAGTTACAGGTTCATCATTTGGCGATACGCTCACGGCCTCGGTAACCTTCCGTCCAACGGGCTTGGGTGTGTTTACAGATACGCTTGAGCTTGTGGTTGGACCGTGCAGCACAATTGTCAAAGTAGTTGTAAGGGGCATTTCTGCCTCCAAAAGCAATACTGTAGCGACTACGGCTACATTCTATGGCACGTTGTCACCTGGTCAGTTTCGTGATGAGCAGATTACGGTTACGAACACCGGTAGCGCACCAATCCAAGTCGTCGGAATGTCGGGTGTACCAGCACCGTTTTCGGTGCTGTCTTCTTCATGTGTGCTGCCAATAGTTCTTCTTCCCGGAGAGAAGGCCAGCACCACGATTCGTTATACATTCCAAGGTTATGCAAGGAAGGACACAATAGTCGTTCGTGTGTACACTGGCGGTCCGTGCGCCGATACAACGAGTTTGCAGCTCACAGGATGGACAGTATCGAAGGACACCCTACGGGGCTTGCAGGTTATCGCACCCCAGGATTTGATTGTGCGTGCAGGAGATGATGTTGACATTCCACTGCAGTTAACTTCACCGAAGCCCCTTGATTCGTTGGGTATCTTCTCGATGACGATCGATTTGTCGTACGACCCGCAACTCTTCAAGTTGGAGTCCGTGCCGCAATCGCCCCCTTCAAGTCAGATCTCAGCCAATGAGACCTCCCCTGGAAAGGTCCGGATTCAGATCTCATCTACAAATCCAATCATTGCTGCCAACCCATTAATCACACTGCGTGGATCCACCTATGTAGGTCCAACGCGTTCAACGCCTCTTGCAGTTGATACAGCATTTGCGACTGGCGTGCTGATCGACGGCATTGATGGCAAGTTGACGGTAGTACCTGACTGTGATATTGATGCTTCTACCGCGGGTATCGGCAGACCTATCGTTCTTCGCGTGACAAATGTTGCAGGCGATGCCGTGCGTGTTGCTTACTCGGTGTTGACTGACGAGCAGACATCGTTGATGCTAACCGACATGACAGGTAAGACAACGAGTATTGAATTGCCGTCAATACGACCAGGAAGCCACGAGGTAAATGTCTCAGTGAGCGAGCTCGAGTCTGGTGCATATACACTGATCTATCGCAACGGCCGGCACATTCGGACCACCACATTCATCATTTCGAGGTAGTACGTTGAAGGTTCTCATCACCGGTGCGACCGGATTTGTTGGCAGTCATGTTGTAGATGTGTTGCTCGAGCGCGGACATGACGTCTTCTACATCGCGCGGTCTACGTCAAACATGCGCTGGCTCGATGGCAAAAAAGTAACGCGCGTTGATGGTTCGCTCTTCGATGTAGACTCGCTCAAGGATGCTGTTACCGGCATAGATGCACTCATCCATGTGGCAGGTTTGACAGCAGCCAAGAATGAAGCTGAGTTTCGTAAAGGTAACCTCGATGCTACGCAGAACCTGATTGATGCGGTTCGTGCGTACAACCCGGGACTCAAGAGCTTTGTTCATACGAGCTCTTTGACGGTGTGCGGTCCGGCTCCATCACTTGAGCGCCCAACAACCGAGGATCAGACCGATCTTCGTCCGCTTACCGCCTACGGCAGAACAAAGAAGCTTGCCGAGGATGCCGTGCGCCAGGCCATGGACATCCCCTGGACGATTGTGCGTCCACCAGCTGTGTATGGTCCGCGTGACGCTGCAATACTTTCGTTTTTCCAAGCTGTACACAAGGGGCTTGCAACACTCATTGGATTTGGTGACAGCCGCGTAAGTCTTGTGCATGCTCGTGATCTCGCACGCGGAATTGTGATGGCCATGGAGCAACCGGTTGCCATTCACCAGACATACTTCATCACGTCGGACGAGTTCTACTCGTGGCCACAGATTGTTGACGTTACAAAGACGGCCATGGGCAAGTCCTTCGTGCTACCTGTTCGTCTTCCGCATAGCCTTGTTCTCGGAATCGCGGGCACGGTGGGTTTCTTTGGGAAACTCTCGGGCAAGCCCCCTGTTCTCGACTATGAGAAGGGGCTCGATCTTATCCAGCCTTACTGGATATGCTCGTCAGAAAAGGCACGCCGAGATCTTGGTTATCGTCAAGAAGTTTCTCTCGAAGACGGCATTCGCGGAACGGTGCAGTGGTATAGGGAGCACAAGTGGCTGTAAGGCGATTCTGGACAGGCATTACGGGGCTTAGCGTAACGCTGGTCGTATTGCTGTTGTGTTTTGTGTACTTCGCGATCAAGATCGCTACTCGTAGTCACCCAGAGCCTCTCTCCGAGACAGCAGCTGCTGTGCTCGATTCAACGATGGTTTACCGAAACTCTTTCGGCGTTCCTCACATCGTGGCGAAGAATAATCACGACGTATTCTTTGCGCAGGGATACGTGCATGCGCAGGATCGACTCTGGCAGATGGACCTCTGGCGCAGAACAGGCCGCGGTCGAACGGCAGAGATTTTCGGTAAGGAAGGCGTTACAATTGATGCATTCTTGCGTTCGCTCGAGATTCGAACAATCGCTGCACGCCAGGCCCGCACGATAAGCAAACGTTCAAAAGAGATCCTGCAGGCGTATGCAGATGGTGTCAATGCGTACATCGAAGAGAGCAGCGAAAATCTTCCGTTCGAGTTTGACGCACTGAATTACATGCCAGAGCCCTGGACGATCGAGGATTGTCTAATTGTTGGACGTGTCTTGTCTTTTGAGTTAAGCCTATCGTTTTGGACCGATCTTACTTTTGCCCAAATCGATTATGCCAAGGGCTCCGGCGCATATAAGCGCTATCTGCCCCGCACACAACGAGGTCCATATGTTCTTGATACGACGTATACTAACGTACGCCCCCCCGCTGATTCGCAGACGGTTGCACAGCTAAGCTCTTCGACAATTGCTCCGTCGGCTTCGAGTAGCTCAGCGATGCTTGCCACGCTGCGGGCTGTTCGTTCGCTCTTGGGACTGCAGGGATCGGGATATGGCAGCAACTGTTGGGCTGTCAAGACCTCATCGGGAGCACCTATCGTTGCGAACGATCCCCATCTTTCTGTCTCGATGCCTGCTAAGTGGTATCAGGTTCACCTCAGTTCACCAAAGCTTAATGTGCTCGGTTTGAGCATTCCAGGGCTCCCACTTGTGTTCTCTGGTCGCAATGATAATCTGGCGTGGGGCTTTACCAACGTTATGGCAGACGACATCGATTACGTATCGCAGCGTCTTGATCCCAAAGATCCTGTGAACTATTACATCGACGGCGCTGGAGTGCGCAAAAAGTTCCGTTATCGTGACGATACGATTAAGGTCAAAGGCACGTCCGACACGATCATTAGTATACGATCAACGAATGTCTCCAGTGTGATCTCGGACCACCACATTGGAAAGCACCCGGAGATACTTTCCGGATTTCATCGCCCCGTTGGTACAGGATACTTGTCTTCCGAGAAGCGGTCTCCACAACCAACATGTCTTACGTTTCGCTGGACCGCTCAGTACCCGAGTGACGAGGTCCTGGCAATGTACACCATCAATACCGCTTCAAGCACGTCAAAAGCTATATCTGCATTGTCATCATGGGGCTCACCAGCCCTCAACTTCACCATCGGTAGCCGAGCCGGTAGTATCGCCAATGTTGCTGCCGGCCTTCTTCCTCAACGCGGATTTTCTGATCCCCATCTTCCAATTGGCAACGTATATGCAGGCGGAGACTGGACAGGTGTCTGGCAGCTTAGCACGTTGGGTGCGCTTGAAAATCCCCGACAAGGTTGGGTAGGAAGCGCCAATAATCCTACGTCTCCAACAGCCCCGTTCATTACATCGCTCTATGAACCGATATCGCGTATCGTGCGTCTGCGAGATTTAATGGGTGTCTACAAAGACCCGAGCGTCAGGGATGTGCAGATGGTGCAGCAGGACCTCAACTCACCCTATGCGACGGCTATGCTGCGCAAGGTCCTGCCGATTCTACAGCGAGCTACCAAGAGTATGAGCCCAGAACAGAAACATGCTCTATCCTTGCTGCAGAAATGGGATGGTACCTTTTCCCCTGTCGACAAAGCAGCAAGCGTGTATGCAGTCTTTTTACAACGGCTGATGTGGTGTACGTTTGTCGATGAATTGGGTCGGCCTCTCTATTACGATTATGTACACCTGGCAAATCTTCCACTGAGGCGTATCGAAGAGTTATTGGATCAACCTCTGGATACTCTCTGGGACGATGTTCGAACGAAAAGTCGCGAGGATCTGCGATGGATCGTGATTCGTTCATTTGCCTATGCGGTTCGTGATCTGCAGACGCACATGGGCTCAGACATGGATGCTTCTAGCCAGTTGTGGCAATGGGGCAAGCTACATTCGATTACGTTCCCGCATGTATTTGGGAAGAATGCCTTGATGAAACCCGTTATGGATCTTGGTCCATTTGAGATAGGTGGCGCGCAGACAACACTTAACAATTCAGAGTGGAACGTTGCAACTGAAGACTCAACTGCGGTGATGTTACCAACCCGTGTTGCGCCGAGCATGCGCGTGATCTCGCATCTGGCAGACTCGATTCAGTACGTTGTTGTGCCAGGGGGCTCGTCAGGTCAGCCACTCCATAGGCACTACAGCGATCAAATGCAGTTATGGCTCAAGGGTGGATATGTTAAAATTCCTGTAGGCGCAAAGCCAGACGTTTCTTTCCAGCTCTACCACGTATTCACTCCCCGTTAGGGTGCTTTGCGTATTTTGCATGCCTAGCGTTTTTCGTCATTCAACAGTACGAGTTTGATATGTCCGCAATCGTTTCCGTGGCAGCACGCCGCACAGTCAAGGCAGACGCGATCATTGTCTTCGTTCCACAGACAGAACGTCACTTCAAGGCCGCTGAAAAGGCCCTTGTTAGCGAGATTCCACACCTTCATCCGGTGTTCGCTTCGAACGACTTTACTGGCAAGTCTCTGCAAACGACACTTGCATATTGCGGATCATCAATGGCGGCCCCGCGCATCATCTTGGTAGGTCTTGGTGAGACGAACGCTGTTAGTGTTGAGTCCATTCGTCGTGCATCTGCAGCAGGCGCGAAGCGTGCAGCGGCCTCTGGCTGTGCACACATTGCTTATGACTGCTCTACCGTCAATGGTATTGATGCTCAGACGATCGCGCAGGGTATCGTTGAGGGTTCACTGCTCAGTCAGTATGCTTTTGACAAGTACAAGACGATCAAGAAGAATGGAAATGGTGGTAAGGTAACCAAGGTTACCGTTATGACAGACAAAGCCCATCAAAAGGCCGTGAATAAGGGTGTCGATGCTGGACTTGCAATCGTAGATGGTGTAACTCTTGCTCGTGACCTTGCCAATGCCCCTAACAACGAGATCTATCCTGAGACACTAGCTAAGAAGGTCCAGGAAGTTGGACGTAAGGTTGGCTTCAAGACCACAGTTCTCGACAAGAAGAAGATCGAAGATCTCAAAATGGGCGGTCTGCTCGGCGTAAACCAAGGCAGTGTGCGTCCTCCGGTGTTCATCGTCATGGAATACATGAAAGGACCGAAGTCAGAAAAGCCCCTTGTTCTGGTCGGTAAAGGTATCACCTTTGATACGGGTGGAATCTCGATCAAACCAGCAGCAGGCATGAGCGATATGAAGAGCGACATGCATGGTGCTGCCTCTGTCATCGGCACGATGTGCACGATTGCGAAGCTCGGTTTGAAGCGCAATGTTGTGGCGCTTGTGCCATCTACCGAGAACATGCCGAGTGGTACGGCTCTGGTTCCCGGCGACATCCTGACGTTCATGAATGGTAAGACGGCAGAGATCGACAACACGGACGCAGAAGGACGTCTAATTCTTGCGGATGCCCTTTGCTATGCGGACCGTTACAATCCGAGCGCCGTCATTGATCTTGCTACGCTCACGGGCGCAGTCGTAATCGCATTGGGTACGCTGACCACAGGTATGATGGGTACCGATGCAAAGACCAAGACACGTCTCAAGGCGGCAGCTGAAAAGACAAACGAATACGTCTGCGAATTGCCACTCTATGAAGAGTACGAAGAACTCATCTCCAGTGACTATGCCGATATCAAAAACTCAGGTGGACGTGAAGCCGGCTCTATCACGGCCGCGCTGTTCCTGAAGCACTTTGTTACCTACCCATGGGTACACCTAGACATTGCAGGCACTGGAATTAAATCAAAACCGTCGCACTACACGCCGAAGGGCGGTTCAGGTGTAGGGGTTCGACTGCTTACAGAGATGTTGAGAAACTGGTAAACACAGAGCAGCGAGTAGCGAGTAGTGAACAGCGAGTATGTTAATGGATGATCTGCGCAAAGAGTTTGAGTCAGAAGCACTGCCGCATATGTCGGCATTGTATTCCTTTGCCGTTCGTCTTACTCGCGACCGCGATGATGCCGCAGATCTTGTTCAGGAAACCTACCTCAAAGCATTTCGTTTCTTTGATAAGTTTGAGCGTGGAACTAACTGCAAGGCGTGGCTGTTCCGAATATTGAAGAATTCGTATATCAATAGGTTCCGGAAGACCTCGAAAGCTCCAGACACGGTTGAGTACGACGCAATTGAAGAATTCTACGAGACGATTAGAGACAGCAGCGTTGAAACGTCGGTTCTTGAGGAACAGGTGTTCGACAATGCTCTTGATGATGAGGTAGCACAGGCTATTGAATCGCTCCCTGAGGAGTTTCGGACAGTTATCATTCTTTGCGACATTGAGAGTTTCACATACGAAGAAATTGCCGAGTTCATCGACTGTCCCATTGGGACTGTCCGTTCACGCCTGCACCGTGCACGAAAACTGTTGGCTGGGAGCCTTGCCGAATACGCGAGAAAGCGTGGGTTCGACATCCCAGGTTCAGATACGTCGCAAGAGTCAGCAATTCCTGATGGGAGTTTGAACAATGGACAATAATCATTTCTCTGCCGACCTGCGAGCTCGTTCGCACGATCGTGACGAGCAGCTTATGCAAGGCGTGAGTGCATTACTCATGAAGCGCCGAGATGCCCTGCGGCTGCAAGTGCCAGTGGACGTCGAGCGTTCGATCCGCATGGCAATAGCGGCTGAGCAATCAGCTCACGAGCACTCGTGGGTTCAAGCGGCTCTTGACTGGATCAAGCGTCCGGCGGTCTCATTTAGCATGGCAGGTGCCGCGGCCGCTCTCATCATTTCCATCGCATTTCTCGGTCAGCAGTCCCAAGCTTTGCCGAGTGAAGTTACCCATGCCGCCTTAGCAGCGTTTACTGGCGTTCATACGGGATCGACTAAGCTCGACATCACGTCATCTAATCCCAACGAGATTTCTGCCTATCTCGCCAGTCACGGTGTTCAGCACAGTGTTTTTTACCCTGATGTTGAGGCTAAGCTCGTTGGTGCAAACGTCTTTTCGGTCAACGGGTTGCCTTGTGCTGAGTTGGTGTACAAGACGGCTGGACACACGATAGCGTTGTTACAGGTTGACGACAGTTCGATCGATGCAAAGCGGGTCGAGCTCGATCCAGTAGTTGCAGAGGATGTAGCCTACAGCAAGTGGCACTGGGCATCGACACCAGAGAACGGAACTTTGTTTGTTTGGAAAAGCAATAGTATCATGTGTACTGTCGTCTCTGATCTACAGATCGACGAAGTATCATCACTGTTTAGACTCGAGGCTCTTTAATGAAACTCCTCTCGCTTGCTAGTTTGGCCCTTGTCATAAGCGTTGTTACGATGCATTGCGCCAACGGGCCGGCTCGACCGACAACCCCGACAAAGGTCTTCCCTGTTCAATCCGTGGGTACAAAGTCTGAAGGCAAGGCGGTAGATTTTACTTGGGTGGATAACGGCAAGAAGACATCGTTCCTCGAGGTAACCTCTGGCAAGGTGGTACTGCTCAACATCTGGGCTACGTGGTGCCCGCCATGCCGCCGTGAGATACCGGATCTGGTTGCGATTGCTAACGAAATGGCGGCAAAGGGTGTTGTGGTCTTTGGTGTTTCGCTCGATTCCAAAGCAGATCCTGTGGCGAGCGTGAAGGCGTTCGCTGAAAAGCAAAGCATTGGCTACATCAACGTCGTTGACAATAGCTCGAACCAGATTGCAGACGCATACGGCGGCATCCAGTCGATCCCTACCACGTTCATCATCGACCGTCAGGGCAACATCGTTCAAAAGATTGTTGGCTCTCAGTCAAAAGAGGCGTTTGTTGCTGCGCTTCAAAAAGCGGGCTTGAACTAAGCCCCGTTACCTCTCTGACCAAACCTCGAGTATCAGTTGCGGCTCCTGCTTTGCGGGAGCCGTCGTCGTTTTCAGGATGGTCCCGACTTCTGAGGCAAGCAATTGACGTTGATGTTCATCCCGAGCGTACACTCGTGCTACGGGTTGGTCTTGTTCTACGGCTTGTCCTGGGCTAACCAAGAACACGACTCCTGCTGCATGATCAATGGCATCGGATTCCACCATACGTCCGGCCCCAGCCTGCATCGCGGCAATTGCTATGTCGCGCGCATGAAGATCAGGGGCAAAGCCCTTGCCTGAACTCACGACATCAATAAATGGGCACTGCGCATAGTGCTCCATACTGGCTGACCAGTCCCCGCCTTGTCGTGCAATCATCGCATGGAACTCCTGGTGTGCAGCACCGCTCCTCCACGCCTTAACAACTTGTTCACGAGCCTGATCGTGCGTTAAATCTGTATCAGCCAACAACAGCATGTGCTTTACCAGCTCCATGGTCACTTCTACGAGGTCTCGGGAACCAATGCCGGCCAGCGCAGCCTCTGCTTCGACCATTTCAAGCCAGTTACCCACCGCGCGTCCAAGAGGACGATCCATTGCGGAGAATACAAACGTAACGGGCAGTCCAACGAGCTTACATATCTGCTGCATCGATTCGGCAAGACGCTTCGACTCATCGAGCGAGGTCAAGAAAGCGCCCCTTCCAACCGTCATATTCATGACTAATCCGTCCAGCTGCTCAGCAAGCTTCTTGCTTAGGATTGAGGCCGTCATGAGGCTTACACTCTCGACTGTACCAGTGACGTCGCGCAGGGCATACATGATGCGGTCTGCGGGAACGAGGTTGGGCGTTTGTCCTGCCATGAACAGATGGTGCTCGCTAAGTAATCGGGACATCTCCTCCATAGACAGGTTCACGTTGAATCCAATGACGCTCTCGAGTTTATCGAGCGTTCCGCCTGTATGACCCAGTCCACGCCCACTAATCATAGGCACAGCCAGACCACACACAGCTGCTAACGGAGCGAGCAAAAGTGAGGTTTTGTCTCCCACCCCTCCTGTCGAATGCTTGTCGATCATGGGGCGATCGGTAAGCCCCTTCGGGACCATTTCTCCAGAACGCGACATCGACAGTGTTAATGCGGCAGTTTCCTCAGAAGAAAGGCCGCGTGTGCATGCAGCCATGAGAAATGCGGCAACTTGGGGTGCAGAGACATGATGTGACACAAGTCCGTCAACGAACGCGGCCATTTCGTCTGACGTCCATTCACGTCCATCTCTCTTCTCTCGTAAGAGTTCTTTGGTAGACTTCATAGTTTCGCAGAATGATCAATACCCTAGAGCGGTGCTCGCACAATCTACGAAATGACGTCCGGGCCTTGCATAATGCTCGTGGGCGTGAGGAAACGCGCACGTTTCTTGCAGAAGGACCGCATGCTGTCTCCGAGCTGATGAACGCCGGAATTGACCCGGTGCTGATCGTTATCGCCGATGATGCCGATGAACATTCTCAGATGGTGTTATCTGAAGCATTGCAACGGGGCGTGCACACCGTTGCCTGCGGCAGGAAAGATCTCGGGCTCATGTCGACAACCCAAGCACCGCAGGCACTTTTGGCGGTGTTTGACTATCTCGAAGAATCCCCTTCGGTTGGAAGGCGCATTCTTGCACTTGATGGTGTTAGTGATCCAGGCAACGTTGGTACGATAATCCGCACTGCGGCTTGGTTTGGTTGTACCGATGTGTTGCTAGGCAATGGCTGCGCCGATGTCTACAACCCGAAGGTCATTCGGTCTACTGCAGGAAGCCTTGCTCACGTTAGCATTCGCAGGCACTGCGACCTTGTTGCCGAGCTCAGCCGCATCAAGGACCGTCCAATCATCGCGGCTGTTGTCGAGGGTGGCGAACCATCCTATGACGTTGGTGGTTTATCCGACTTCGTTGTCGTTGTTGGTTCAGAGGCTCACGGAGTTTCATCAGCGGTCTTAACATCAGTCTCAACTCGTGTTACAATCCCGGCTGCACATGGTGGGGGTGAATCTCTGAATGCATCGGTGGCAACAGCAATCCTGTTGTACGAATTAGCTCGTCCATGAAACTCTTTACTCCCGGTCCGGTCCCGTCACCAAAGCGCGTGCTCGAGGCGTGTGCTTCTGAAGTGCTCTTCCACCATGGAGAGGACTTCTCACAGGTCCTCGACGAGCTATGGTCTAACCTGCGCATTGTCTTTTCAACAACGAACCCCGTGGTGTTGTTGCCGGGTAGCGGAATGTCTGGCATGGAGGCCTGTGTTGCTTCAACACTACATTCTGGTGACCGCGTGGTGGTCTTTCACCATGGACGATTCGGGCAGCGTCTCGTTCGCATCAATGAGATTCACGGCGCGCATTTGATTGCGCATGCTGTTGAATGGGGCCAGACTTGGACACCCGAAACAGTGCGAGAGCATTTGCGCGCTGATCGTGACGCGGGTTCGATTGCCGCCGTCTGGTTTGTTCACAGCGAGACGTCTACCGGGGTTGCGCTCGATATGGCCTCGATCAGCGCTGTTGTGCGTGAGTTGCTGCCAGACTCCCTCTTGTTGGTCGATGGCGTCACAAGTGTCGGCGTTCAAGAGATGCGCCCTGATGCATGGGACATCGATGCAGTGTCAATCGGCGTGCAGAAGGGGCTCATGTCGCCCCCTGGCCTTGCCTGCGTTTCTCTAAGTCCACGCATGCAGCGGGCTCTGCGCAGAGGGACAGACAGACACACCTACACCCTCGATCTAGCATCGTATTTGGATGCGATGTCTGATCGCAAGATGGTCTGGACACCTCCTGTAACGCTTGTGCAGGGCCTTTTAGAGGCAACTCGGATCATGCTTGAAGAAGGTCTTGAGAATGTCTGGCAGAGGCACAGCGAAACATCGAGGTTCATGCATGATGAGCTCCGCGCTCGCGGCTTCGGTGCTTACGGTGATGCAACGTCACGCGGCGTAGTC
>CANGZU010000045.1 GCA_947458785.1 Ignavibacteria bacterium | reverse complement strand
GAGCGCGACTACGTGCTTGATGATGTATCGTATGGGGCTGGCAAGATCTTTCTCACGTGGATGAAGGACGTACAGCACATGGTAGAGATCGCCGATATGGATGGTAAGATTACAGGTACGGTTGCGCTTCCAAAGAATGGCTCGGTTTCTGGTTTTGACGGACGCGATACGGATAGCATGCTGACATACACGTTCAGCTCGTATACCCTGCCAGCAACCATCTTTGAGTATGACGCCAAGCGCAACATCAGCAGTGTGTGGCGAAGAGCGGACTATGGCTTCGACCCAACACAGTACGTTGCAGAGCAGGTCAAGGTCAAGAGCAAGGATGGAACGCTTGTTCCCATGACTGTCCTCTGGCACAAGATGATCAAGCGCGATGGAAGTAATCCAACGTTGCTCTATGGATACGGCGGCTTCAACATCTCGCAAACTCCCGGGTTCCGTCCAAGCTATATAGCGCTGCTCAATCAGGGGTGCGTTGTAGCACTGGCAAATCTGCGAGGGGGCGGGGAATACGGAGATGCATGGCATAAGGCAGGAACGAAGGCACAAAAGCAGAACGTGTTCGATGATGCCATTGCATGCGCAGAATGGCTGATCGAAAACAAGTATACAAATCCATCAAAGCTCGCACTGAACGGACGTTCCAATGGTGGACTCCTCGTGGGCGCTGTTGTAAATCAGCGTCCAGACCTGTTCCGTGTTGCCATACCTGAAGTTGGTGTGATGGACATGTTGCGCTTCCATCGGTTCACGATCGGTTGGAACTGGCAGTCTGACTACGGCGAAATCACCAAGCCTGATGAATTCCGCGCATTGCATGCCTACTCTCCGTATCATCAGCTCAAGACAGGTGTTAGCTATCCATCCATCATGGTCATGACGGCTGATCATGACGATAGAGTTGTGCCTGCACATAGCTTCAAGTATGCAGCGCAGCTGCAAAACGTCTACGCGGGGAATCGTCCGATGCTACTTCGCGTGGAAACGAACTCAGGTCATGGCGCTGTGAACCGGCAGACCAACATCAAGGGCACGGCAGATAAGTTCAGCTTCATGCTTTATGAAATGGGCGTCACACCGGATTTCGATACGTTTCACGTTGTTGAGGAGTAAGACACACAATGTACCGTCAGATCGTAATCGTAGTTGTTAGCATCGTCATCTTGGGTGCTGCGACTGAGCAGGCCACAGCCCAACAGCTTCTCTCGTCAAATGCAGATACAGAAATGCTCTCGAAACGCTTTGCGCAGAGCATCATCAAAGGTGATTTTGTTAACGGGGCTCGTGAACTGCAGATGTTTGCCATCATGGATACAGTTGCCGTCGCCAATGCAATGCGCGCATTACCAGACCTGATTGCTAAACATGTGGTGGCAAATGGACCACTGATAGAGGTTGACCTGATATCATCGACAACGAAGGGCAAGACGTTTATTCGTCATGCATACGCGCTCAAGTCGCAACGCGGAGCTTTGCGCTGCGTGGTTGTCTTTTACAAAGGCTCAAAGGGATGGGCGGTCCATTCGTTCACGATTGACGATCGTATACAAGATGAACTCAACAAATAGCGGGCTGTTAGCCCCCTAGCCCTACGATGATCTTGTACTCTTCTTCCGTAAGAGGCAGCACGCTCAGGCGGCCCTGCTTTACGAGAGCAACATTATTCATGCCCTCGGCAGCCTTGATCTCTGTGAGAGTAACCGGACGCTTCAAAGCGCGCACAGGTTTGAGATCTACAACAACCCATGCGGGGTCTTCGGTTGTCGGGTCTTGATAGGCAGTCTTCACAACCTCTGCAATGCCAACAGCCGATCGGACATCGCTGGAGTGATAGAAGATCACATGGTCGCCCTTCTCCATGGCCTTCATGTTATTGCGCGCTTGGTAGTTGCGCACGCCATCCCAAAACGTCTTCTTATCGGCAACAAATTGCTCCCAAGAATAGACCTCGGGTTCGGATTTCGCAAGCCAGTAATTCATGCGGATTACTTCGATGGTTGAACACAACGCACGACAACAAAATAACGAGCGGGCGAGTTCGCGCCGCTGTGCGTGATGGTGTATTCAACCGTGTTGAGTGAATCTTTGAAATGCTTTGCATTGATGGCACAGTAGAACTTCGCAGGCGTATCCTTCGTTGCAACTGCACGCTGGATAGATGCCGAAGCGCATCCACACGAGCCGGTAACTCCAGTTAGCCGGACGGTATCTGCTCCACTTGCATACACAGGAATCATCGCCTGGACATACCCCGATGCATCGCGATCAATTCGAAGCGTCTCTGGCTCAAAGCGAAGTAACGGGGCTTGAGGCTTCTGCTCTTGCCCAGGAAGAGCAAGCAGCATGCCGAGTGCAAGGAGTATGGCGATCATTGGTGCATTGAACGATACAAGGCTTCAAGGTCATCGATGATCTCTGTGACGTCGTAACAACCTTTACGTTCGGCGATCCAGGCGGCAGCAAGGAGAGCCCCTTGTGCAAAGCCACTTCTGTTCTTGGCGTTGTGCACGATTTCAATGTTCTCAAATGGACTGTCCAGCGTGACGATATGCTTGCCTACAATGGAGCCGCCGCGGGTTGATGATACATGCAGCGCGTGAGCATCTATCCGCTGGTGCTGTGTTTCTGTTGCAACCGCTGTCTTGCGATCAACGCGTTGCAAGATCTCGTGAGCGATTGTGTGAGCCGTGCCACTTGGGCTGTCAACCTTACGAGCATGGTGGTACTCATGCACCATGATGTCGAAGTCGGAGTTCCCATTCACGAGCGTTGCAGCATTGCGTACCAGGCGGAAGAATAGGTGTGTACCTAAGCTAAAGTTTGAGCCCCAAACGCATCCCGTATCGGCCTCGTGGATCTTTGCACGCACATCGTGCATGTGTTGGTACCAGCCCGTGGTGCCGATAACAATCGGACGCTCGAGAGCGCACAACGTTTGGATGTTCTGCATCACAACGTCTGGAGTCGTGAAATCAATAGCAACGTCGAAGTCCGAGGGCGACAGCTCGTTGATCGGCTGCTCGACATCATAAATGTAGACGATCTCGCAGCCAAGACTTGGAGCTAGACGTTCTACTTCTTTCCCCATAGCCCCATATCCGAGGATGGCTACACGTGTCATGATGGCTCTCCGTTCTGTGACTGCATTTCTTCCGAAGGAAGATTCGAAATATTCGTCAGACAACCATCACGTAGTTCATACACCGATGCATGCGGCAGGATTACATCCAAATTCTCTGAAGTTGTCGTAGCGACGAGCGCACGCTGTCCAGCACAGAGGCGGACGACAACGTCGATCATTGTTCGAACAGAGATCTCGTCGTGTCCATCAAAGGATTGGTCGACGATGATCACCGATGCACCGCCGACGAATGCTCGTGCTGCTGCAACAAGTCTGCGCTCCCAATCCGAAAGTTCGGCAATGACGCGTGAGCGAACGTGGCTGATGCCGAAATCGGCAAACAGCTCAAGAGCTTCCGACGTGGCGCGTGCACTGTTAACGCCGCGCGCGGAGGCTGCAACGAGGACGTTATCAAACGCTGAACAATGTTCGTGGAACGACGGCGATTGTTCGATGTAGCCGATATGCTTCCTAATCGCTCTTGCTGCGGACGTTGTGGGGTCGCTGATTGACGTTCCATCAACGATCCACTGTCCAGACGTTGGGCGGAGAGAACCGCGGAGGATATCTAGCAGAGTTGTCTTTCCTGATGTGCTCTTACCACGGACGATTGCTGTGTTGCATGAGTCAACAACCAGGTTGATACCCTTGACGATCGTATGGCCACCAACTGTGAATTCGGCATCAACAAGTTCTATGCGCATGTTCGTTTGAACCTTATCATGAAACTTGATCAGTAGACTCGGCCCCATTGCCCATCAGGATGCCGAGAGGTCGTGTGGATGGGAAGGATTCGAGGATGACCTTGATGACTGCCACCATCGGGATCGACAGGATCATGCCAACGATCCCCCACATCCAGCCCCAGAAGATGAGAGAGAATAGAACAACTACAGGGCTTAGCTTGAGTTGCACGCCCATGATCTTTGGTTCCAGTACGTTGCCGATGAAGTTCTGCACGAATGCAAGCACTGCCAGTAGAATGAGCGTACTCGTGATGTCGCCTGTTTGGACCATGTAGAGCAGCACCGGAAGAATCGTTGAAAGCAATGAACCGATATTGGGAATGTAATGGAGCGCAAAAGAGATCAGGCCGAACAACGCTGCAAAATCAACGCCAAACGCAAGTAGTACCAACCAAGTAGCAAAGCCATTAAGAATGTTAAAGGCCGTCTTTACCTGCAGATACTTTCGAATCTTTCCATGAAGCTCTGTCATGATCCCAACAAGGCGCTCTTCCTCATTGTTCTTAAACGCCTCTCGAATCTTTGTTGGGAGCGAATCGCCCGCGAGTAGCATAAACAGCAGATACAGTAATACCATCACACTGTCGCTCAAAAGCGTCAGGATGCTCGCTGCTTGTTGCGTAGCAAGTGACGTAATGGACTGCATGGAGATCACATCTTTCCAGCTAAATACCTTGTGGCCCTGACCGAGAAACGGATTAATCACATCTCCGGCATTCTTGAGCAACGTGTTGAGTTTCTCTGTATAGTAATCTGAACGTTCAGTGAATGATTCGGCTCCTACCGCACCGATGAGATAGAACATCCAAATTCCGGTGGATGTGATACCGAGGACGATGATCAGTCCAATGGCGCGTGGAACACCACGTCTGCGCAGAGATTCGACGAAAGGTTTAAAGAGGATCGATAAAAATCCAGCCAGCACGAATGGAATGATAATACCACCTAAGTGCTTGAGGACAATGCCGACTGCGATTACAGCAAGCAGTGCTGTAGAGACAGCGGCAAGCCGCTGCCACGAGGAATTTTGTGACATGCTACAAAATAGGGGTATTTTTGCCCTCCATTTGTACGGAGACCTTCATGGAACGCGGACCAATATCACAGTTTATCGAAAAGAACTACCTGCATTTCAACGCTGCGGCATTGGTCGATGCGGCCAAGGGCTATGAGGCGCATCTCGCAGCCGATGGCAAGATGATGATCACGCTTGCCGGCGCTATGAGCACAGCAGAGCTGGGAATTTCGCTTGCCGAAATGATCCGTCAGGACAAGGTCCAGATCATTTCGTGTACGGGTGCGAACCTGGAAGAAGACATCATGAACCTTGTAGCACACTCGCACTACAAGCGCGTTCCGAATTACCGTGACCTTTCCCCGAAAGACGAATGGGAGCTTCTTGAAGGGGGCTTTAACCGCGTAACTGATACGTGCATCCCTGAAGAAGAAGCCTTCCGTAGAATCCAGAAGCACATCGTAAAGCAGTGGAAGAATGCTGAACAAGCCGGAGAGCGCTACTTCCCGCACGAATTCATGTACAAGATGCTCTTGAGCGGAGAGATGGAGCAGTACTACGAGATCGATCCAAAGAACTCCTGGATGTTGGCTGCTGCCGAAAAGAATCTGCCGATTATTGTGCCAGGCTGGGAAGACTCTACGATGGGGAACATCTTTGCTTCCTATTGCATCAAGGGAGAGCTCACATCGACCACGATGAAGAGTGGCATCGATTACATGATCTGGCTCTCAGACTGGTATCGTGAGAATTCTAGCGGTAAAGGAGTGGGCTTTTTCCAGATCGGCGGCGGTATCGCGGGCGATTTCCCGATCTGCGTTGTACCGATGATGTATCAGGATCTTGAGTGGCATGACGTTCCATTCTGGTCGTACTTCTGTCAGATCTCCGACAGCACAACCTCATATGGATCATACTCTGGCGCAGTACCGAATGAGAAGATCACATGGGGCAAGCTGGACATCGAAACGCCAAAGTTCATCATCGAGTCTGATGCAACGATCGTGGCACCATTGATCTTTGCATGGCTGCTGAAGCAGTAAAAACTGATCTAGCGCACTACCGAGATAAGTGTCGTTGTTGTGCCGTTTCGAACGGCATATACTCCTTGGAGAAGTCCGTCAATGCGTGTGGCATTGGTGCTTTCAGTGACCGTGCTTACTAGCGTGCCGTCAATCGCATACACGTATGTCGCTCGTGTTGACGCTGGCACCGTGATGGATCCGTCGTGTGACATTACACTGCCAAAGCTATCGACGTCATCAACTGAGGCCGGAACATCCCCTAGGACCAGATCAACAAAGACAGGCATATGGTCCGAGCCGCACTTTAGAGCCGCGACCATTTCTGCGCCATACTTTTTATTTACTGGCACATCGATACCGCTGTTGAGTCGTGGCACGCCGTCGTTGCCCACATGTGTGTATGTACTCTTGATTACGCGTGGTGCCAGTTCCGACGAGGGCAGAATGAAGTCGAATCGGTCGTCAACGCCCCCGTCAACGCCTCCGCCACAACCGCTGATGGTTGTAGCTCGTGTACACTGCGAATAGAATGATGCATACGCAGCATCATTACGACGCCACGATGTTCCAAGCGGGTCAACAAAGCTGCGCTTTGCAGTCGGTCCTAATAGTACTTGGAGTGCAGGCTCGCTTGGCGAGTAAACGTTGAAATCACCGCTGACAATGGCGAATCGCTTTGAGGTTATTGAGGACACAAGTGCGTTCATTTCCCGTGCACGCTGCTGCATGTCTGCCGTGTTGTCTTGAGCTTTGAGGTGGACAGAGTACACAACGAGTGTGTCATTCGACGTTGGGTTCTCTGCACGCAGAGCGAGCGTGGTCTCAAAGATGTCGCGCAGTTCCGTTGGGATTCTGCGTGTACCAACCAAGTCGAACTTGTCTTGATTGTAGACCACCATGTTGTCAGTATCGGGACCGTCAGAATATGGCGTAGATGCAAACGGAGCCCATGTGAGTACCTCGCTCACAAAGCGAGGTCCAGCAGTGTTGTCTGCAACTTCCTGGCAAACCAGAACGTCTGGACGTATAGAGTCCATGATCATCTTGAACTGCGGGATGCGTCCGTCTTCGTTGTCGCGCGAAAACTTGAGGATGTTGTACGTACAGATCCGGACGGTGTCAGCGGCTCTTGTGGGTATGCCAATAGCACACGTGAGTATGCAGGCGAATAAGATCTTCATCCTGCAAGTTATGTAATCGCAATGTTGACATCAGATGCTAATACGTTCCTGAAACAGATCGGGAGGTAAACGGTTCCCGCGGGTGATGCGGCAACGTAACTGGCGGCTGCACGCTTAAAGTGTCCGACAAGGCCTTGATGAAAGCAACGATGTCCTCTTGCTCTTGTTCACTGAGATCCAGCTTGGAAAAAGGAAGCGTTTGAAATTTGAGATCTAGCCCAATGCCATTACCACCTCCACGGACGTAGAAATCAACAACCTCGGCCAGATTGTCATAAGCCCCATTGTGAAAATAGGGGGCTGTTCGTGCTGCATTACGAACAGTTGGTGTTTTGAACGAGCCGGTATAGATAACGGATTGCTCGCGAAGGATGCCGCCAGCTCTGCCGATATCGGAATCTAGCACAGCATGCACTGTGGCCTTATGCTGAGGTACACCAATGATCTCAGATTCTGATTCGATGAAGGCAGGTGGTACGTAACCAGCGAAGGTGGGTGGGAAGTGGCATGTTGCACAAAGCGCTTTACCCATGAACAAGTTCATACCACTGCGTTCTTGAGAGTTCAGAATCGCATCCTCTCCCCTGAGGTAGCGGTCGACCCGCGAATTCATGGATACGAGTGTGGTGAGGTATGCACTGATTGCGAGGTTGATGTTTGTTGATGTTACAGAAGAACTACTATTGGCCGCAAATGCACGTTCAAACATTGCTACGTATTCATCTGATTCTTGGATTCTTCCCACCACATCGAGTAATGTCGAATTGAATTCGTGAGGGTCTGTAATCACATGCGAGATCACGTCACTCAGGCGCATTGCTCTGAAGTCGTAGAAGAACCTGCGGCTAAAGACTGCATTGACGAGAGTTGGGGCATTACGGCGGATGTTGCTCGCGCCATCATACGCCAGGGATGTCTTGTACCCATCGGTGAAGTGCTTGTCAGGATTATGACATGATGCACATGAACGTTCACCATTGTGCGAGAGAATCGGGTCGAAGAAGAGAGTTTTGCCAAGATCGACAAGATCTGCTGTGATATACTTATAGTGGAGTCCGCTTGTCGCAGCGGCATTAAAGAACGATGCATCAAACATGCTCAACGCTTTGGGATTGAGAACCGGTTGCGCTGGACTTACTTCGGTACTGTACTCGATGCCAAGAGCTGAGTGCAACAAACCAATCTCTTTGAAAGCAGGATCAAGATGTGATCGTATCAGTTCTACTTTATCAAGAGCTGAGTCGGGAATAGTGCAGATCGAATCACGAATAGTGAGGAGGTGATTCTCGGCTGCGACAAGATGGGAGGTCGCGCTCCTGTTGCTCGCGTCACCACGAAAGAGATCAACCAATGCAATCGTTGACGCAGCCCATTGCACGTACTCTTCGAGCTGAGGACCTGTGCCTGGTCTATCGAACCCAGTGATGCCCATTGTAGTAAATCGAATGATGCCGCTGCGGCAGGCCTCAAGGACCATTCGGTCCGACCAATACGTGTTAAGAGCTATCGCAGCAGCTTGGGAAAGGCGTGACTTGAGCTGAACAAGCTCCTCACGCAAGGAACGTGTGTCAACGTGACCGGTCTGGGCCCAATCACCAATAACCTCATCAATGACTTGTAGACCCTGAGGTTCCAGCACATCTACGAACTGCGATTTGGCATCCAACTTAGGTAGCGGAGCCCCATTGAGGAACTGCGTGGTAAACGTGGGGTCGACGTACTCAACAAGGAAATCCATCGAACGATATGCACTGCGAACTTTCTCGTAGCGCAGTCGAACAAGCGAATAGCCCTGTTGTTGATCAACGAATTGCAGTAGTGTGTCTACCTGTCGTTCGAGATTGTTCGAGGCAGCAGATATGATCGCATGAACTTGAATGTAGCGTTTGGTGTCGCTATCATGAGTTGTAAGGCGAAATGCCATAACAGTGCTGATGAGCAGCAGAGGCAGGACGGTATAGAATTTCATAGTCGATAGAACTGAAGTTGAGTGAGACCAAAAGGGGATCGAGTATGAGCACTCGATCCCCCTTGATGATTGTCTACGAGAACTGTAGAGCTGGTCAGCGCTGCACGACTACCTGACGTGTATCGCCATTGGCGAAGCGTACATAGTATGTGCCCTGTGCCAGATCGCTGATGTCCATTGAAGAGGCATTGCGAATCACGCGGACTCGCTCGCCAGCGGCATTATAGAGCGCGGCATCTGCAGCCACGTCAAAGTTGAGACTTGATGACGTTGGGTTCGGGAACACACGGATACCTGATGTTGCCGATTCCTTGTCGTCTTCATTGTCAATGCTACTTACAAGTTGCTTCAGACCTGAGATTGCAAATGTGAGGGAGTTCTTTGCAGCAGCGTCTCCGATTGTTGCAGCATCAGGGTGCTGCGAATTCATCAGCACGACATTTCCATCGTCCAATGAGCAGAAGCCTGTGACCTCAGAACCATACTGTGAGATGGCAAGGCGATACAGGTTGTCGATCGTCGCAGGCTTTGACATGTCGAGGAGCCAGGCTTCGCAGTTTGTGCCGCGCATACCGGTGTTCGGCATGCGACCCATGCTCACGCCATTGAGATCCTCTTCAATGACCATGAACGTCTTGCCGTTCAGATAGAGAAATCCCAAACCATCAGGATTCGAGAAGTGCTTTTCGGGGTACTTCCCAGGTACTGCCTGTGCATCGGTTAGATACGGACCACCTTCGAGAAATGACTTTACAGAGTTGTCTTGAGGATCAAAGACAAGGACTCGGCCATAGAAGTCTGAGTATGCGGCATTATCAATTGTTGTGCTTTGCTCCTTGGCGCGATCATAGGTATGCTGTGGCAATGTCCAGCCTTCTGTCAGGGCAGCAGCATAGCGCGCACCTGGCTTGTCGTTGCCTGTTTCTGTGATGTAGATCTTGCCGTCTGTCTTATTGACCTGGCCCCACTCAAGGCGAGTAAAGCCGGTAATGCCTTGCTGCTTCGCCCATGCGTGAGGTGCTACCATGATGTCCCAGTTCTTAACAGGATCGTTTGGAACTTCTACCCAGCTACCTGTGAACTGTCCACTATTCTGCTTGTAGAAGTACAATTTGCCCTTGGTGAAATCTCCTGGTTGGTCAGCCACGAACTTTGTGAAGAGTGACTTACCTGCTTCGCCATCCTCGAAAAGATAGACTGTCTTCTGATCGTCCATGATCACACCGGCTTCAAAACCTTGACGTCCCCAGTTGTATTGCTTGCGAACACCCTTTGCATTGACTGGATCGATCTCTACCATCCAGTTGAGATTCTCATAACGCTTGATCTTCTTGCCGTCGAGCCCTGCAAAACCAGAAGGTAGCAGCTTGCCAATCTCGAAATCCGTTGTGTCGAGAAAACCCTTGCCACTTGAGTAAATCCCCGAATTGCTTGTTTGATACCACTCCTCAGCGGTCCAAACGCGATTCTGCCATGAGATACCACCGCAGTTCATTCCTGTTTCGCCTACGGTGTTCTTGAAATCAACATTGAAGAACTTACCCTTGCGTCCGTCTGCAAGTGTTTGCTCAAGTACTTCGACCGTTCCGTCTGGCTTCTTACCAAGCTTGAACATCGTCATGCCGCCACCATCGCCAATCTTAGGATTCGCTTCAATCATCTCGTGATTTACGATGGCGTAACCGAGTGATGTTCCTGTAGGATCGGCTGCATATCCGATATAGTCATGCCACTGCTTTGCAGCTGCTTTGCCAGTGTTTGTCTCAACTGAGTCAACGCCACCAACAAAAATGTTCTGGTACTTCAGCGGTGACGGAGGTACGACAACGCGTCCCTGCAGATACGGGATCAAAGTGACTGGTTCGATGCGAACCGGGAAATCCTGCGCTGTTACGGATGCAAATGCAAGGCAACCGAGCGCAACACTGCGTAGAAAGTTCATTGTGATACTCCAATGAAAGGTGAAAAGTAGATTCGTCTATCAAGCGATGCGCGAACCTACCGTTGGCCTTTCACCAGAGTGTTACAGAAGAGTTAGCAGTTGGATATCATGTGTTAAGAAATCGTCTCCACAACATCCATGCCTCTGTCTTGCAGGGCAGCACGAGCCCCCTGCAGATCTGTGAGCGTTACTACCACGCGCTTGCCGTTCTTGAGCGCAAGCTCCATGCCTTGCTTTCCGTTCCATACATAGCCCATACGGTTGCCGAGATTCCACCGGATGCCCCAGCCGCCGAACTCTCCAAAGGGGCTAACCTTACGCAGGGTTATCGACTGTATGTCTGACCAAACAATGAGGCGTCCGCCGCCGAGATGAAATGGTGGCATCTTGATGCGAATACCTTCGTCGGCAATGGTTACATGCAGTCGCGTAAACCACATAATGACCGCGATTGTGCCCGTGATCAGAAACTGAATGAACACCGTTATCCATGGTGCGAAATCATCATGGGCTGCCGTTGCATGCGAGCGCTGATCATACTCCAGGAGAGTTACAATCCCCCCTGTGAACAGGACGGAGAACAGCATCGCGCCGAGCACGACATAGAGAACGATTCGTGGTGGCTTTTGCACTTCATGATGTGTCATGGGGCTAATTTGCGAAATGCTTACCACCCGAGATGTTGTCAGGTTCTGGATCCCACTTAGTCTTACCTGGCTTATGATGGCCATCGAGGGTCCGGTTGTGGCATCTGTCGTTGCCCGCCTGCCCAATGCAGAGCTTAATCTAGCGGCTCACGGTGTGGCATTTGCGCTAGCGATGTTCATCGAGGCACCCGTAATCCACCTGCTGAGCACATCGGTGGCTCTTGCACGAGATTGGGCCTCCTTTACACAGCTACGCAGGTTCACGCGCCGCGTCAATGGCGTCGTTACGGCCGGCATGTTGCTCTTGTGTGTGCCGGTGGTGTTTACAACCGTGACCTCTTCCATGATGGGGCTCCCGGGCGAAGTTTCGTCACGGATGTATTGGGCGCTCGTCGTACTTGTGCCCTGGCCTGCTGCTATTGGCTACCGACGTCTGTATCAGGGATTGCTCATTCGTAACGGACACACCAAGGTGGTAGCCTATGGTACGATCGTACGGATGTTGGTGGTGATCGTAAGTGCCGTTTCGTATTCGTTTACCGGACTCGAGGGTGTGATCGTTGGTGCGCTAGCGCTCACCACAGGCGTCTTTCTCGAAGCAGCGGCAGTTCGCGTGATGTGCCAGCCGATCATTCGCGAATACAAGTCGCGTCCACATCTAGACGGACTGCCCCTTACCAACGCCGAGATCTCCACATTCTGGATGCCCCTTGCCGCAACCTCGCTGATTGGATTTGTGGTAACACCCACGTTGTCATTCTTCATGGTGCACGCGCCTAATCCCATCGCTTCGCTTGCAGTGCTGCCCGTGGTAGACTCCTTCGTGTTCCTGTTCCGCAGCTTTGGCTTTTCCTATCAGGAGGTGGGCATTGCCCTCATGGGGAAGAACTTCGAAAACTATGCGGCAGTACGCCGAGTGGCATTTTACACAGTAGTCATCACGACAGGTCTGCTGGGATTGTTAGCCCTTACGCCACTCATCGATGATGTCTACATCCTGGCCTACGGACTCGAACGGCATCTTGCTGAGTATGCTGTATGGCCAACAATTCTGCTCATTCCGTTGCCCTCGATCGCCGTTGCCTACTCGCTCTATAGGGCGGTATTGATAACGAATCGACAAAATGTCAAGGTAACCCTTTCAACGGCGCTTGAGGTAGGGGGCATAACAGTCATGATGATCGCCCTTGTGAACTTCACGAATCTCAATGGCGCCCTTGCTGCAGCCATCGCCATGGCTGTTGGTAGAACGGCCTCGACGATCTATTTGAAGGTGAATGCAGGACGTGCTCTATCCAGCTAGGTTCGGTATCTTTGACCCCTTATGGAACCGTTGATAGAAGTCAAAAACCTCGTCACAGAATTCCGCTCAGACGTCTATGATGTCAAGGCCGTAAACGACGTAACATTTACCGTCCACAAAGGCCGCACCCTCGGCATCGTTGGTGAGTCTGGATCCGGTAAGTCTGTGACCAGCCTTAGCTTGATGCGACTCATCCCCTCGCCCCCTGGCAAGATCACGGGTGGGCAGGCACTCTTTCATGAGCGGGACGGATCGGTCACGGACCTGCTTCAGGTTTCGGAAGAGACCATGCGCACGTATCGTGGTAATCGCATTGCGATGATCTTCCAAGAGCCGATGACGTCGCTCAATCCCGTGTTTACCTGCGGTGACCAGATTATCGAGGCGATCCGGCTTCACCAGAATGTATCCAAGGAAGAAGCGCAGGCGCGCACGCTGCAGTTGCTCAAGGAAGTGCAGCTGCCGCGTCCGGAGCAGATGATGACGTCGTATCCGCACCAGCTCTCGGGCGGACAAAAGCAGCGCGTGATGATCGCCATGGCGATGTCCTGCAACCCCGACCTCCTCATTGCTGATGAGCCAACGACTGCTCTCGATGTAACAGTGCAGGCAACGATTCTCGATCTGATGCGTTCACTGCAGAAGCAACACAACATGTCGATGATGTTCATCACGCACGACCTTGGTGTGATCGCCGAGATCGCCGATGATGTGATCGTGATGTACAAGGGCAAGATCGTAGAGCAGGGATCTGTGCAGCAGATCTTTGAGAACCCTCAGCACCCATACACCAAGGGGCTCCTGGCTTGCCGTCCACGACTTGACAAGAAACTCAAGGTTCTACCGACGGTTCGTGACTTCATGGACGAGGCAGCCGACGGAACGATCACAACACGCACGCGCGATACGGTCGAGTCCCTCGTCCACGAGCTCGAGTTCTCACGTCAGGAAATTGATGAGCGTAACGCTAAGCTCAAGACCATGAGCCCCCTGCTTGATGTGCAGAACCTGCAAGTACACTTCCCGATCAAGAGCGGGTTCTTTGGTCGCACAACAGGGCATGTAAAAGCTGTAGACGACATCTCGTTCTCCGTGATGCCGGGCGAGACACTTGGTCTGGTTGGCGAATCTGGCTGCGGCAAGACCACGACAGGTCGAGCTGTGCTACGCCTTGTCGAGCCAACGGGTGGCAAGGTCGTATTCGATGGCAAAGACGTTCGGTCGCTTGGAACCACAGAGCTCAAGACCATGCGCAAGGACTTTCAGATCATCTTCCAGGATCCGTATTCATCGCTCAACCCACGGTTAAGTGTTGGTAGTGCGATCATGGAAGTGCTTAACGTGCACAACATTGGCGCGAACGAGAAAGAGCGCAAAGAACACGTTCTGTATTTGCTCGATAAAGTCAATTTGCTTCCGCGACACTTCTCAAATTATCCTCACGAATTCTCCGGTGGACAGCGTCAGCGCATCTGCATCGCACGCGCACTGGCTCTAAAGCCAAAGCTCCTGATCTGCGATGAAAGTGTGAGTGCTCTTGACGTATCTGTGCAGGCCCAAGTCCTAAACCTACTCGTACAACTGCGGGATGAATTCAATCTGACGTATATCTTTATTTCCCACGACCTGAGTGTAGTGAAGTTCATCAGCGACAGAATCGCCGTAATGAATGCCGGCAAGATTGTCGAAATGAATACGTCGCAGGAGCTTTACGCTGCTCCAGAGCAGGACTATACGAAGCGACTCATCAGCGCTATCCCCACGGGGACGCTTGATGTAATTCGTGCTCGAATGAATCAGGCCCATGCATGATCGAACTGCGTGACATCAAAAAGTCGTTTGGAACAAAGGTTGTTCTCAACGGTGTAACCTGTGCGATCCCAACAGGCAAGACAACTTGTGTGATCGGCCGATCCGGCTGCGGCAAGAGCGTCTTGCTCAAGCACATCGTAGGATTGTTGCGAGCAGATAGTGGCGTTGTGTCTATCGATAACCGCACGCTCGATTCTATGACCAAGGACGATCTCTTTGCGATGCGTCAATCAATCGGCTATGTTTTTCAAGGGGCTGCCCTGTTCGACTCGCTCTCGGTTTTTGAGAATGTGATCATCGGACTGGTCGAGCATGGCGTGAACGACAAAGAGCTCCTTGCGAATGAAGGCCGCCGCGTGTTGAGCGCCGTGGGATTGCTTCCAAGCTTTGACCTAAAGGGAACTCCCGCCTACGAACGGGAATTCTCCATCCTCGCACAAAAACGTCCGAGCGACCTCTCGGGCGGTATGCGTAAGCGTGTCGGCGTTGCTCGGGCACTCGTGGGCAAGCCAGCCTACATTTTTTACGATGAACCAACAACGGGACTCGACCCAGTAACATCACAACAGATCGATGACCTGCTGAAGCATGTTGCTACATCGCTGGATGTAACATCGGTGGTCATCACGCACGACATGTTCAGTGTCTATAACATTGCCGACCACGTAATCATGCTGCACGAGGGGAAGGTGCAGTTTGATGGCACGGTAGATCAGCTGCGATCGTCGAAAGATCCAGTTGTGGCCGAATTTTTG